>JAWERV010000063.1:0-10660 GCA_032481955.1 Streptococcus mitis
TATTCAACAAATTCTTGGACATAGTTCTATATCAATCACACAAATCTATACTCACGTATCTCATTCAAAACAAAAAGAAATACTTAGTTCTTTTAATCCTGTATCAGCGATTCATTCTGAAATCGAATAAGAGAACTTTCTAAAGTCTACAGTTCACTTCATCTTAAATTAATGTTTGTAGTTCGACTTTAGTTAATAGATTTTATACTCAATAAAAGCAAAAAGCATACAAAACTTCACTTTGAATCAGCATTTATACTATATTCTGTATTAAGAACTCCATAATTGTTTTTCTAAAATATAACTTTCAAGTATCCTTAAAAATAGATGAGGAAAAACTCATACTAGCCTAAAATCAGAAAACATATTATAGTAGTTATGAAACTTACAAACGAAGAAATACAAAAAATTGAACAATTCCTAAGAGATTCATCGTACGCCAAATATCACAAACGTCTACAAATTATTTATTTTCGCTCAAAAGAAAAGAGTTATAAGGAAATCATAAATCTGCTAGATTGCAATAAAACAACTGTTTGGAGGAATTTGAAAAATATAAGGAGTTTGGTTTGGATGCTCTTCTTCAAGAGACCCGTGGCGGTCGCCATCGCAAATATATGACTTATGAAGAAGAGAAAGCATTTCTAAAATGCCATATAGAAGATGTTCAGGCTGGGGAATTTGTAACTGTCAATCACTTATTTGAAGCCTATCAAAAAGAGATTGGTCGTACTTCCACACGTGATGGTTTCTATTATCTCCTAAAACGCCATGGTTAGCGAACGATCACTCCTAGACCTAAACATCCCAAGAAGGCAGACGCTCAGACAATTGAGACGTCTAAAAATAAAATCTACATTCTATACCTTAAGTAAGCGCTTTAAAGAGGAGGAATCTTATAACAAAGTACGTTTGATGTATCAAGATGAAGCTGGTTTCGTGAGAATCAGTAAGATGAGTTCTTGTTGGGCTCCTAAAGGAAGCCGACCTAGCATTCATAGTCATTATATGCGAGAATATCGCTATTGTTATGGAGCGATAAATGCTCATACAGTAGATTCCTTCTTCCTTATTGCTGGAGGATGTAATACTGAGTGGACGAATGCATTTTTACGGCAAGTATCACAAGCTTATCCAGATGACTATATTTTACTTGTAATGGATAATGCTATATGGCATAAATCAAGTACCTTAGAGATTCCAAGTAATATTGAGTTGGCTTTTATCCCACCTTATACACCAGAAATGAACCCTATTGAACAAGTCTGGAAAGAAATTCGAAAACGAGGTTTTAAAAATAAAGATTTCCAAACATTGGAAGCCGTCATTGATAAACTTCAAGAAGTTATTCAAGGACTCGAAAAAAGCGTTTTAAAGTCCACTGTCAGCAGACAATGGACTTTAAAACGCTTTTTGAAAATAATTGGTATTAGTATGTTTCCCGTGGCAATCCCCCTCTCTCTACTTTCTCAACTACTTTATCCATGAAGAATCACTTTCTACAAGATATATACTTGATTTGGAATGTCCGATAGCAATACTTGGATAACTTTACTTTTCTGGTCATAACATTTTTAAAACTGATATAAATTATCCAAAAAGTTTAAATTAGATCCAGGGATGATAGAAAAAATTACCTCATTTACTCCAGATTTTTCCAATTCTCTTAGATACAATTTCAGAATTTCCTCTGTCATAACTAAGATATCTCTATCTTCAAACTGAATAATTTCTATTTTCTTCACTGCATTATTAATACTAATAGGTAAAAACATAATTAGTTTCTTGTTCTTTATTTTTTGTTTCAGCTTAGAAATATCCTCTAAATTACTTAACCAAATAATATTACTATCAATCAATTTGTCAAATTTATTAACCATGTCAATATTTTTTGTAGCTACAGCTAATCTAGGAATCTGTTTTAAAGCACCCATAGAATAGTAATGATTCTTTAGATTGATACGTCCATTCTGTTCCAAATTATTGAAATGATGATTATATTCAGTCAACCAAAATTCAAAGTTTAAACTCTTTTCACTCCATGAAATATTTGAATCTTTAAACAATAACTCTTTCTCTCCACTACCAACTCCTATAATTAAATTTTCTGTATTAACTAAGTTGCCCAAAGTTATTAATTCTCTAATAGTTAACATAATATTTCTAAAAGAAGTATTTAGAACTCCAATACCTAATTTTAAAAATCCATATTTAGATAATACATACTGAATAGCTAACAGGGGGTCCATGGCTATGCCTTCATCGCTATCTATTTTCTGAGTTGCCGGTAAATCTCTAAACCAAATCCTTAACTCATTGATGTTCTTTAGCTGATTTAGGCGATTCAGCTCATCATCTATATTAAAATTCCTATCCAAAGTAGGTAACATAATTCCATATTCCATTTTTATACAATCTCCATTCAATGTTCACTCTGATAAATTATAGTATTTGATTTTTATAAAACGAATTTCCGACTTTCGCAATAAATACTACTTCTGATTCATCAGCTAAAGCTACATAACTCTCTATCTCTTCTATCATTTGTAAATAGTTGTTAGGTAACATATCTTGTTTTAATCGTTTAAATAATTCATTATTTTTCTGAAAATTCCAATAAGATTGTAAATTAGAATAGCGTATAGAATATTTCTTTGATTTATGAGAAACACGTTGCAATGTACATTCTACAATACTATTCTGAATATCTTTTTCATATAAATATTTATTTTTCATGTTGAAGAACCGTTTGGCTTTTTCCAGTACCTTACCCTCATTTGCGTACCTATTAATAATCTCATTTATATGTTTTATATTTAATAAACTATCATTTGGTTCCCATTCACAAACTCCAAAAATTCCATCTGGTTCCAGTATTTGTGAAACATTTTCCAATATTTTTTTTCTATCAAAAAAATGAATAGCAAACATTATCATTACCGCATCAAATTTCTCTGTATTAGTTGAAAAAAAACGATTAATATCCTCTACTTTGAAAGTAATATTTGAATATTGTAATTGATTCAACTTTTCTTTTGCATACGCTATTGATTTTTTATCAATATCAATTCCAACTATTTTGCAAGGCGAATCGACAGTACTAGATAATATAAATGCTTCTAATCCTACTCCACAAGCTAAAATAAGTACATTTTGTGGATGATATTGTGCAAATTGTTGTACGAATCCATATCTAGCGTCATGTAATGCGTATTTCCAATCTTTAAAAGTAATACTATTATCCAAAATAGAATGCCTCCTTATCCGTTTTAGCTATGAGGTAATGGAAATAAATTTGGTAACTTATTACCTAAAGTTTGTTGTAATCTCTTGTTTCCTAACAGAGGAAAAGCTGTAGGCATATTAGCTAACATTTTAGGAGCTATACATCGAACGACGCTCATGCCTGCTACTTCTATATCAGACGTTGTAATATTTGCCATAAAAACATCAATTTTTTTATCTCTAAATTCTTTAATCAAGAATTTTTGTTGTTCGCTTTCTGTTAAAGAACTATTTATATCTAAGTACTCACTAATATTTTGGTAAGATGTCGTATTAAAAAAACTCATAACCTCACCATAAGCAACCGTATCCAAAAAGAATTGTGTATTTTGGAGTAAACTTATCATATCAGAATAGTCTTTATTATACACTTTAGTATAATTTCTATCTCTTTGAAAATCTTTGACACCAAACATATCTTGGTAGTTTTCTTTCCAGATAAATCCTTTTGGATCGGATAAATTAAAACTAAACATACGTAATTGATATGCTTCCATCAAGGCCTTTTCACTGGCCTGTTTAATATTAAAATGACAAGAAAAACCAACTGTGACAAATTTATTCTCATAATCGTTCAACACACAGGCTACTGTATACACTGAAAATTCAGTAGATAGTAGTAAAAACTTAAGAGCAATTCCTTTTGTTTCCGATTCATTTATTACGTCGCTCAATCTGTCTTTGGAATCTATTATTAACTCTTTTGCTGGCTTTCTTCCTATCCACCAAAGCATCGTCGCATCTCTTTCAATAATTTCTAACAAACTATTTATTATGGCATAATTAACAGTTGAACCTGCAGACAATCCTGAAAATAGTATGGGTAATCTATTCCCTTTGACTTTTTTATTTTTTTGATAACTACGATAATCAACATATACAACATCTGCAGGTAGATAACAGTTCTCATCTTTTACTAGGTTTATCATTGGAACCCACTCTACTAAAACTGATTCATCTACCCCGAAATAAGTATTTATTTTCTCCAATTGCTCTTTGGTAAATTGTAAAAATTCCTTTGGATTTAAAAAATTATAACCTCTTTCTAACATTTCAACTACACTAGCCTTCAATAAATCGTCGGGAACATGATTTCCACAATATCTTTCAACCCCTTCTCCTATAGCAGACTTAATAGCCTTATCCTCATCGAAGCTATAACCTGTACTAATTTTATCCATCGGCCAATTCAACAACCTTGATACATCATTAAGTAAACATGTATACGCAAACATGGACGACGGTTCCCCATGCCTATTCTCCACTTTATATACATGTTTCACTAAACCAAAAACCTCATCTACTACATCAAAAATAGCCATTTCCACTCCTCTTTTATTTTTTCTTTTACAACTGGAAGAGGTGTATACTGTACAAAACTCATCTCATTAGTTCGAATATCAATCTTTCCGGCCATAGTCTCTCTTGATTCAGCCAATTCAATAAAATCAATAAATAATTTTCTATATTCACTAGATTCAAATATAGTTTCCGACATTAACTGAGGATATTTTCGTTGATTTTGCATCATTTCTATATAATATTTATAAAATTTGGAAGATGATAATACTCTTATCACGTAATTATCTATTTCATCCTTAGAATACAAAACTGGACTAATTAATATATAATTATCAAGTGTATTTAGTATTCTAATCTTTCCTTCATTCTCTAATAATGTATTTAATGAGTATATATCAAAATATTTGCATTTACAAATGTACGTCGGGGTGCTAAAATTTTTAGTTACAAATGAATTGGAAAGATCAATAAATTGACCATTTTTTAATATATCAAGTAAATTATCTGATATACCTTTACATAATTGATTATAAAAATCTTCAAAATTCAAATGAATAATAATCTTTTTATCTGTTTTTCTATCCCATATTAACGTTCTTCCATTATAAGGTAAAACATGGACAGTACTTTTTAAATACACTTTAGTCCTCCTTTCCACTCCAAAAAGCAGCACTCAAGTTTACATGAGTACTGCTCCTCTAGACTAATCAGCTTCGTAATATGCAGCAGCATGATGACAATTTGCTACATAGGACATAACAACTTCTTCAAGTTCTTCAAAAATAATTTTTTCTGATTCGTTCATATTCATTACTCCTCAATTTTAAATTTAATGATTTTTCTATTTAATAATATCCAAATAGTTACGATAGCGTATATAATAGTTGCAATCAGGTAAACAGCCTGTATACCAATCCGACTACTTAAATAGCTAAATATTGCCAAAGAGCCAGATGAAGTAATCGTTAATATTAATTGCCTTAGAGAAAAAACACGTCCTATCGAATAAGTAGGGGACTTCTCTTGTATTAATGATTGTTGCACCAAATCTCTAATTTGATACGGAATTCCAATGAAAAAGTTAATAACAAGAGCCAAGAAAGCTACTTTATTAAAAGCGTATATACCTGTAAAAATAGCAACCACAAGTGATGAAAAAAAGATAACTTTTCCCCCAAACTGAGAAATATACTTAGAGTATCTAATGCTTATAATTCCTCCTACAATCGAACCTACAAAGTAAGCAGCTCCTTGAAATCCCCACCATTCCTCTGATAAGTTCAAAAAACTCGTCGTGAAAAATAATAGAAAAGTTTGCGTCCAAATCACATTAGCAATTGATTCACATGTGTCCATAATGGTTATATTCCACAATTCAGTAATATGGAACAAATCATACCATCCCTGCTTCAATCTCTCAAAATAAGGGAGTAAATTCGTTTGCACTCTATCTTTTGTATCTATTTTCTTCAAGAGCCACAAGGATACAGTAATCATCAAAATAATCACACAAAATGCCGCAAAAGGATTAAGGAATAGAACAAAAGGTATTCCAAATGTCCAAGTAGCAGTTTGAAATACTTGAATGACAGTATAGAAAATACCATTTAAACGAATTCTATCCTCTTTAATTATATCTGCAAGCAATACACCTTGCGCAGGAGAAATAGCACTATCTAATAAACTCAATAAAAATTTTGATATTAACACAATATATATATATCTATAAGTACATATGAGTAGTATAATAATAAAAACTTTGGCTATCAATGCTCCTAGCATAATCCACTTTGCTGAAATCTTGTCAAAAATATTTGAAAGTAGAATACTTCCTAATATTCGTGAAATAGATCCAACAACTAGAATCATACTTGTATCAAATAGCGATTGACTCATTTGATATACAAAGAGAATTAAAACCATATCTAACAATATTCCAGCAAGAATAATAAATACTTGGGCTGTTAGAAACTTTAAAAATGACTTACTAAGTTTATTACTTTTTATTTCTGTTCTCACAACTATCCTTTTTCAAATATTCATTTAGTTTAGAAAAATCATAATATTTTACTAAATACTCTTTAAATTAATAGTTAACATGCAACGTCTTATCTATAATACATTGGTAGCACTCCCTCCTACATCGTGTTACTTCATTAAGATGTCTTAAAAATTAATTGTGCATTTTATATTTTTAGTAGTAGTAAGTCTTTGGAGAATCCCAAAGACTTAAGTGTACACCTAAGCACTCTATCCACCTACAATAATTATGATATCCAAAAATAAAAGCGGTATTAGTAAATACTTAGTAAATTTTGAAATCTTCAGCATCTTATTTCTCCTTTTTTCTTTTCTATATTGTACAATAAAGAAAAGAAATTATCATTTTTGTTGTGAAAGTGGGAATATATGAAATTCAATTTAGGAAAAACCCTTAGAAAAATTCGTAAAGGAAAACAAATTAGCATTAGTTCTGTCGCTGATGAACATTTATCAAAATCACAAATTTCTAGATTTGAGAGAGGAGAATCTGAGATATCTTGTGCTAGGTTAATAAATATTCTTAATAAACTTAATATATCATTAGAAGAATTTTTGATAATCCATAATAACGATTTTGGAAAATGTGAAAACTTTATGAATCTTATAAAACATATTCGTGAAGATTATACCCTACATCGTGTTATATCACTCAAGAATACACTATATTGTAATATCGATTTAACAGACTTTGATAGGACAATGTTAAAATCAATTATATATGCTCTTGATAGCTCCCATAAACCTACTGACGAGGAATTATTAAAATTAACAGATTATCTTTTCAAAATAGAAAATTGGGGTTATTACGAAATAATATTACTAGGAAACTGTGTCCGAACCATAGAGTATTCTTCTTATTTTTTACTAACTAAAGAAATGTTGAAAAATTATATATACTCCTCTTTAAATAAAACAAATAAAAAATTAGTAACCCAACTTGCTATTAACTGTTTAATTGCAAGTATAGATGCTAAGAAATACAACAATTGTAGATTTTTAATCAAAGAAATATCTAGATTACTAGATAACGAACTCAATTATTATGAACAAACTGTATTCTTATATGCTCAAGGATACCTCGAATTTGCACAAGGGGCTCACTCTGGAATATCCAAAATGAGAGATGCATTACAGATTTTTGATATTCTAAACGAGAGTTCAATAAAAAAACAGTACGAGGATCATCTTTCCTCACTTATTGATAAATAATAAAAATGAGTACTATATTTACTGAACATTCATCATTAAAAGAACTAAACTTTAAAAATTTGAGACTTTTGGAAATTTTATTTAAGAGTGGATGCATAGAACAAATAGATACACTAGATAGCAGCATACAACCTACAGATAATGAAATACTTCAATTAACGGATTATCTGTTCAAAGTCAAAAATGGAAGCTATTATAAAATCATACTACTTAAAAATTATTCTATAACTACTAAGTACACTTTATTTTTCCTATTAATAAAAGAAATGGCCGAGCGATTATATCTATTCATCACTTAAGAAATAAATAAAAGATTAGTTACTCAACTCGCTATTAATTGTTTGTTATTAAGTACAGATAAAAATCAATATAATGACTGAAATTAAATAACTTTTAGCTAATAAAATTAAACTCCTATGAAGAAAGTGGCTTGAACAGCTTTATTTATTTGAAAAAAGACAGTAAAAAAGCACAAAAAATCACTTCCTGTGCTATACTTTTTTAGATTTGGCGTTAAAACTGTTTCCTCAGTCCTAGCGCCTTTTCTTTTTTAATTATAAAGACTTTCTGCCCACTTTAAACAACTAACAAAAGTTATAAGTAGACTTTATTTTAAAATTCTAACTCTAACAACCATTTCGATTAGTTAAATCTTTCAATCTTTCTTCTCCAGATTTAAGCATCTCTTTCTCAACTTGATTCCATTCTCCAAATAGTAAGTCATGAAGCTGGATTGCTGCTGAAGTTGTATTTTCTTTTGAATCATATACACAACTTCTATCTCGTTGATAGATTTGGATTTGTTCAAAGATACCTAATTGCTCCAGCTGGTGGGTATTCTCAACTAGATTGTTCACTATCAGATCATGATGTTCTTTTGGAGTTGCGCGTGCTTGATTTGGATTGATAGCGTACAGTTCTTCGTATCGGATAAGGGTGCTCAGATAGGACAGCTTAGGCTTTGTCGCAATCAAGGCTAATTGTACTTCATATCCCTTATTTTTCAAGAGTTGTGCTGTTTTCTTTGGAACATCAATCGTTCGTAAAGTTCCCTCTATCAAAAGATTGTATCCCAAATGACTCAATTCTCTTACTAAAGACTCTACCATTTTCCCTGCAAAATCTTTGGTGTATTCTACACTATCTTTGCCATATTCTTGCTGCAGTTCTAAATAGTGTGGATGCTGAGAACAAAAACTATCGCCATCTATGATAACAATATTGCCTTGAAATTCTTTCTGTTTAATACGATGAATTGTAGTCTTGCCGGCACCACTTTGCCCTCCAAGCAAAATCGCTATAGGTTGCTTACTGGACTTTTTTCCCCTTGTCAGTGAACGAAGATTCCGTGCTAAAGCATGTTTGAATTCACTATCAGTATAATCTTGGATTTCCATTAAGCTACCATCCGCTTTTCAGATATCTCTAATATGCGTTCAATTCCATCCAAATAGCCGCTATACCTCTCTATTTCATCAAAAGTTTCTACTAAATAGATATTCGTATGAATCAAGTCAGATAGATCATCACTCATTAAAATCCAAGGATTAGATTCATCATCAACGCTAATTCCCTGACTATCTTGATAACGATAGAGTCGAGATAAAAGATTAGCACCTCTTTCTTTCACAATTTCAATTTTTAAAGTCAATTCATAGTCTTCAACAGGATTAAGCATTTTATCTTCTCCTACAATGTCGACATAAGATACATTAAATTTCTGACAAATGATGTCTATTAGTTCCGTAGAGACTGAACTCGTTCCATTTTCATAACGACTCAAACTATTTCGAGAAATTCCTACAATCCGTGCAAATTCGGGTTGTGTTAAGTCATGTGTTTTACGTAAGGATTTTATGTTCTTTCCAATCATGGCAAACTCCTTTATTTTTATAATTCAATTATAGCATAAAAAAGTATAACGCACCAATTTTGGTGCGTTATGGTTGTTTTTCTAGCCTAAACCTTACTTCTAAAAAAGCCACCTTAAAGAGTAATTCCTTTTTCGGTGGCTTTTCAAAATACTATACATTAAAATACTCTTGTTTAACTTTTGTAAGCAAATTGTTAGCAACAGAAGTTACACCAACATGCATCAGTTCAGGATCATAATAATCTAGATTACGAGCATAGCCTTCTGCAATAGTCTGAGCAATACGCTCATCCAATTTATAATTGGAGGCTTTTAATAGTGCTTGAAATAATTCTGAACTATATAGTTTAATATTATTTTCCAATGATACTACTGCCATTTTTGTAACTTCTCTCATGTTTTTGATTGATAAACCTTCTTTACTTTAAGATTGGTTGTGAATGGATAATTGTTTAAAAGAATAGGGGTTTCTAAACTCAGCAATCATTTCTTCTTTTGTAATTTCATTCTGACGAAAACGAGCTAAAGCTTGGGTTGGATTGGATTGTCATCAGTCTGAACACCATAGATAAAATCAAAATGGTGTTGTAATTCATCTGGATTTTCCCGATTTTGAAAGACAAATTCCGCAAAATCTAAATCTAACTCTGATTTTTTATGTTTTGCAAAATAGTGACAACGATAGTCAGGGTTCTTAAAAATTTCTACAAAATTTGAAATACGAAATTCTAATATAATTAGAATCTATACATAACTTACTTCTGGTCATTTAAAACAAGCCCTGTTCTCCAAAATAATTTTATTAAAAAGAAAAACCCTGCCAAATTAATTTTTGGTAGGGTTTTTGGTAGGAAACTAAATTAATTTATCAGTTTCTAAAATGTGTTCACGATTCTAAAAGGCTGATACTATAGTATTCCGAATTCTAATTGGTATATGCCTCTTATT
>JAWERV010000064.1:0-10412 GCA_032481955.1 Streptococcus mitis
CTTAGAACAAGTAAAAACGATGTTGGAACAGGCATTTACAGAGAAATACTATGAAAATACCATTTTACACAGCGACCAAGGTTGGCAATACCAACACGATTTTTATCATCGATTCCTAGAGAGTAAGGGAATTCAAGCATCCATGTCACGTAAGGGTAACAGTCCAGACAATGGTATGATGGAGTTCTTCTTTGGGATTCTGAAATCGGAAATGTTTTATGGTTATGAGAAGTCATTTCAGTCGCTTAATCAATTGGAACAAGCTATTGTAGACTATATTGATTACTACAACAATAAACGAATTAAGGTAAAACTAAAAGGACTTAGCCCTGTGCAATACAGAACTAAATCCTTTGGATAAATTAATTGTCTAACTTTTTGGGGTCAGTACAATCTCTAGCTTTTTTGTGACTGAGAACTATTTTGTCTCAGGCTCTTTTATTTTTAAAAACATTGTTTAAAGACGTATCTCCTCGCCTTTGTTATCATAAATCTTTAATTCGCCATTTTTCATTGCTTCAACCTCTTGGAGCATCATCTGAGTATACTTATCAGGGTGAACATCCATTTTTTTGTTAGTCCATGTAAGACAATTCTTTGAGGAACATTTTTTATGTTCTATGCTAGTGCTTAAACCATAATCATAATTCAATTTTTGAAGTTCAGTAAAAAAAAATTTTTCTGAACATTCGGGGCATTGAAGAATGTATACCTCTTCCGTTTTTTTGCCATGTTCTATTAATTTTCTATCAAATAGCATTTTGTTAAAATAGTAAACTAGACTTAAATATAAATTAATTACTTTTTGTGAAAGTTCCATGAATTTATCAAATTCACCTTTATCATAAATAGAACCATTCGTAGAAAAGATTTTATTATACGATCCATCACTATCGAACCTATAACTTTGATTATATTTAGAAAAAATAGACTGATAGTGAGTCTCATAATTCCTTAATATGCTCATCGATTGAATTTCATCTTCGCCTAAAATTTTTTCAATTGCATCGAAGTATCATTTGTTTGATACTTACTTTTTATTTTCTTGATAACTGTATTAAGACTCACTGATTTATATTTTTTATCAGAATCTTTAACACCATTTATTGCTTGAGTAACAACTCCTTCTGAAAATATATTGGGTGCAATGTCCTTTCTGAGAGGATTTAATTCTAAATCATAAA
Source organism: Streptococcus mitis (assembly GCA_032481955.1). GTDB lineage: Bacteria > Bacillota > Bacilli > Lactobacillales > Streptococcaceae > Streptococcus > Streptococcus mitis_DQ. The sequence goes on from JAWERV010000064.1 coordinate 1,185, forward strand.
AATTATTTAAAACTTGTGCATATAAGTCAAGAAATGAACCTAATAATCTGACTAGTGTATTTGCATAAAATGCCTGTTTATTTTCTGAAATACTAAATTCCGTACAAAAATAACAATATAAAATATCTGAAATTAAATAATTCTCTAGTATTATATCTTTTCGATCAAATAAAGGAAGCAAATTAAAATTAGAAATTTTTTTACTCTCTTCTAGATGTGTTTCTATTAGATATTTTCTTTTTTTGTATGCTATTTTTATTTTGTATAAACTTATTATCTCTCGAATTATGTTATCGCGCTTCTTCAAAAGCCTTTTTCCTTTCTTCCATAAACTCAATCAACTCTTTTTTAAAGACTTTCTTCTCTTCATCAGTCAATCCTTTTGAGTTCATACGGAAAAGTAATTCAATATTGTCTAATTCATCTGATTTTTCTTCTGAGTTTCCAACTAGATAATCCACGGACGCATTTAAAACTTGTACAATCTTAACAAGATTATCTTGTGTTGGTTTTTTGACGCCACGCTCCCATGAAGCATAAGCAGGTTGAGAAATTCCTAGTTTTTTAGCAACTTCAACTTGAGTCAAGTTCGCCTTTTTTCTTAGTTCTTTTAAGCGTTCCGAAAATTCCATTTTTAAGCCTCTAAAAATTTTTTCAAAAACCTCTTGACAAATATATCCCATGGTTATATAACATAACCAAAAGTTATATTGGTTTTAAAAATAATAATGCTAACTTTTAGCATCAAGATCTTTGAAAATTAAATAAAAAGTGCGTCTGACAACCAGAAGACTGATTGCCAAAACTACACTAAACTTCGTACCTTTATTGTAAACGTTTTGGCAAGAAAAGTCAAGTCTGTTTGATGGTTGAAGTGAAGATTTAAAACATTTTTAGTGGACTTCCACGCATTTCGGACTTTCGCACTTTTCCGAATAGTAAAGTGAACTGGCTTCGCCAAAGGGCGTAAGAGAATCTTAAGGGCAAGATTATGACTACCTGATGAGATTGGCTGGGAAAGTGATGGTAATTGATGCAAAGCACTTTGCTAAACGTTACCACCGTTAAGGAGGAAGCCTTCAACCAAATAACTTTTCTTTACTGCTGTCTATCTATCTGGATAGACTTACTCTTAGGCTACTAAGTCTTCTTTTTTCTTAGTAGCTTTTTACTTTTATAATAAAGGAGGAAACTATGACAAACTTTTTTGCACTACAATGTAAAAGACTTTACGATAATTACACATTTACATATAGAATATTTAGTTCATCTGATAAGCTAACCTCACAGCTATACACTCAAGCTTTGAAGGATTTAGATTCTTTAGCAAAGAAATCACTCATCACAGGATTTTCTCATGCTGAAGTGGAATTCTATACTAGAATGTTTAAATGTAAACTCTCTTCTCACTACTACTCAAGAGTGAAGCTACCAGCTTAACTCTTTTTATTTTACAATCATAAAGGAAACAAATATGATCCCAGAAACTTTAAAAATGAAACCAGAATTTATCGGCCTAGCTTACTATGAGAAATTATGAAACGCTCCTCGTTATGTCTTTGGTAAAGAAGGAAAGTAGCAAAAACATATTCTAAATAGTGAGACTCATGGCGCCTTCCACGTTATTACACCTGCTTCTACCACAGTCTTCCCAGAAGATGCTCTTGTAGAAGTTGTTAACCCTATCTTCCTATCAGATACTTCTCTGAATGGAAATTCTGTTGCACCTGCTCTCAACGTTTTTGCTGAGAAGCTAATACTCAAGAAATAATAAAATAGCTAAAACTGGATTAAACTATGGAATCTATAAAGCACTAACGCATAGTGAAACGATTACAACAAAGACTTATGTCAACACTTCTAATCTAGTTCCTATGACAGTAGGTGAATTTGCTTTAAAATCTCTAAAACAATAAGGTGAAAATAAGGTAAACTTTGAGGTAAACTTTCGAGTGATTTGAAACGTTGATATAATCGTATTGATTAACGTTTTGAGGTAACTGACCTTGTCAGGTTGTAGCCACATTTGTAAGCGACTAAAGTCGCAACAACTGTGTCAATTGCACCAATTTAGTAAGAAATTACAAAAAAGAACACCCCGAAAGGTGCTCTCTGTAAGTATCGTAATTCTTTCGAATTAACGTTTACTAAATTGTGATGCTTTACGAGCTTTCTTAAGACCTGGTTTTTTCTACATCATGATATTTATGGTAAATTATCACTAAAATCAAGTAATTTTAAGAGATAAATCCTCAATCTTTACATATATAACCCTTTTAAAAATCGAAAGGTTATCAAAGGGTTATCACTTTTTAGTTTTCGGGGCTTATGTAATTGAGAAATAGACGATCAAAAACTTTAGATAACTTGTAGTACATGAGTTTTATCTCTCAATTTCAACATTCTTCACTAAAATCGTGTATATTTCTTTCATGTCCGGAATCAGAATATAATCAGTAATCCCAAAGACAGAGATATTTTATATTTTTTAGATAATTTTAATTTCTACTTCAATAGCTCTATTCTTTCTGAGCTACCAAACAACTGACTACGTTGCTTATTCTTCACTCGCCAAGCATTCCCATGATTTTTCCCTACATACTTACCTTCTTTAGATATATATCCACGCCAATCATAGGTTACAACTCCTAACTTAATTAACGAAATAAATGTCATAAATTGAGGAGAACGAGTCAGCTCTGCTTCAGTATACTTAAACTCAGCGGTGTCTCCATTCATTCGAATTTCTGCTTTTACCCAAAGCGTTGCAGGATGTTTCTGATGAAGTTCACTTTCCAAATCATCAAAATTCCAGTAGGCAGCTCTATGAGACGAACCATTTTTATACTTCCTAATTTCTACAGTTCTATCATTTTCATTTACAGCTAAGAAGAAGCCTTGATTATTTTGTGGTGCACTCTCTGATCCAATTGTGATATAAAGACTATTCATGTCTGGATGCTTATCAGATTCATAACCATATAATCTCGCAAATGCAGAAACACGACTACGATCGTTAGGCTCAAAATCAGCAACTGGTGTACCATCAAATTTTGGACGTAAAGTAAATAATGTATCTAAAGTTTTGGCTGTTTTGGATTTTAGTTCAACTAATCCTTCAAAATCAGCCTTTGGACTATTATTAGTCTCAATTGAAAGTAATTTTTCAAGTGTATCTCCTGCATCTTTAGGAGCCACTTTACCTGCTCCTTTTGAATTCAGATGGTATCCCTTAGAGGCAATCTCCCTTACTTTTGGAATCAACCTTGATAGAGCATCTTTAATCTTATCATTACCAAAAATTTGTATTAGAGTATCGTCACTTAGTACTCCTCTCGTAACATTTATGACAATTACACTACTATTACTTGGGTTTGAAGTTATATAGACTAGATCACCTGTTAAAAAATGTTTCTTAAATGAAGCACCGTATATCCAAAATCTCTCATCTCCACGAGTTTTAGCCCTATAACAAGACATTACAGTTTGAAATTCATCATCTCCAACATACAACTTTGAAGGGAGTTTCTTTTTATCACCTTTATCAAGTTCTGAATAATCCATCAAACTATATTTTTTCAAAATATCTTGGACAAATACATTTGCGTCAATTATACCTTTGTCCAGCATTGTCTTTGTTAATCTAATAATTGTATATTCTTTTTCATTATACTTGTGAATTCGTTCAATAAATTCAAGTTCATCTTGGTATGGTTCAAACAACATATCAATACCTATCTAAATATTTCATCCACTGAAACATCTAGTCCTTTCGCTATTTTTAATAAGGTTTCTAACCTAGGATTTTTCGTTTTAAAATTCAATAAATCACTAATTGTTGATTCACTCAACCCGCTTATTGTTTTTATAGAATAATTTGTTCCATTACTATTCAGAAAACGTACTCTATTAACAAAATTATTCAAATAAGACTCTGTACTCGATTTTTTATCAAATTTTTTATAAGGAAGAGACTTCTGACTGTAGGTATCTACAACTCCTCTTTTAAATATTGATGGAAAGTCAATATCTAACGCCATACAAACCGCAACAACGATATCCAAACGGCATTTACTTACATTCCTATAAGAAAATAGTTTCTGAATTGAATTTTTTGAATATCCTGTCATTTTAGCTAGTTCGCTATATGTTAGCCTCTTTGCATATCTCATTCTATTAAGATTTTGTATAGCAATTTCCATGTATATACCTCAGGTGATTTATGACTACATTTTACCAATTTTAAGATATTTGAAATTCGGTTAAGTTGTCTTTTTTATGGTGCGAAAATACGAATTGTATCATCTATTTAACAGATTCTAATAAAAATCCTTATATACAATTAATTATATTTTTCGAATATATAAGTACAGTGATAACTTAATAGTTCATCCTGGACTTGATAACTAATTTTTGATATAATATTAGAAAGAAAGTGAGAAGTTAAATAATGCCATATGCAATAGATTTGTTCTGCGGTGCTGGTGGATTTAGTGAAGGTATCTTGCAGGCCGGTTTCAATATTCTTTTTTCAAGTGATAGAAGTCCAATGGTTCAAGAAACTTACGTCAATCGACATAAACAACTCGGTATAAAAGAAGGAATAGATACACATTTTGAACTAGCAGATATTAAAGAACTAACATCAGAGCGTATTTTTGAAACAATCAATAGATTACGTTATGGACATATCTTCAAACCTGGAGATATAGATGTCATTTTTGGTGGTCCACCTTGTCAAGGTTTCAGTCGTCTCGGTAAAAGAGATGCAAGTGATCCTAGAAACATGCTCTTTCATGAGTATCTACGAATTATTCGAGATATTTGTCCAAAATATGTTGTAATGGAGAATGTTACTGGTATTCTTGACATGCAAATGTTAGATTTTCCTAGCGTAGTTAGAGATGAATCCTATTTAGGGCAAAGATTAGTGAAAGAAATTCTAGAAGAAGAGTTAAATGAACTCGGATATACCCTACTTGATGTCCAAGTATTAAATTCAGCTGATTTTGCTGTTCCTCAACAACGCAATCGAGTAGTATTCTTAGCATACAGAAATGATGTCCATCCAATTGAATATCCTGATCGAGATGACACACCTGAAGTAACTGTAAAACAGGCTTTAGATGGTTTATACAGTGACTGTAAAAGGGATTTGTCTGACTTTGCCAACCATAGAATCAAAGGAGAAACTCCAACAGTAACAGGTACCACTATCTCAAGAAAACATATCACAAATATGGAGGAGTCCAAACACGATATAATTGTGTCTCAGAGATTTTCTTTGTATCAACCTGGAGAAAATACACGTGCTGTAATGAATCGTCTTAAGGAAGAAGGAATCAACCTCCGTGATACTTGTCCAGAACTATTTAATGAGAGCCTCTTTCAAGTTAATCTAGATGTCAATTCTCAAGTTATACATGATACACTCTTAAATTTAAATTTATTTGACAAAAGATTCAACACTAGTCGCTGGTTACACTTTTCCAATCGTCAATTAGCTATTCTATCTAGCTTAACAAATAATAAATCTGAATTCAAAAATGTTCTAAAATCACTTGCAAATCGACTTAATACTAGTATTGAAAATGCAACTATTTTTTGGGAAAAAGTATATCCGCTATTGAATCAAGAATACAATTCAGACACATTTCATAATCTACTTGTTAAAGGTGAAATTTCGGATAAAATTGGAGAAGCAATCTTAACTAGAAAATCAATTCGAACAAGACTTAATCCCGAAACTGTTTCACCTACTATTGTTACTTTACCCGATGATTATATTCATCCTTACTTCGACAGAGTACTGACTGTTCGAGAAATGGCTCGGTTACAATCTTTTGATGATAGTTTTGAATTTCTCGGCAAAAGAACAACTGGTGGTGATAAACGTTCTCAAGAGACTCCACAATTTACACAAGTTGGGAACGCTGTTCCTCCTTTACTAGCTAAAGCGGTAGCTCTAAAGGTTATGGAAGCAATAAATTCAAACTAATTACAATTTAAAAACAAAATAGGCTACATTTAGATGGTAAGCCTATTTTTTATTTCTCCATTTATCAAATTAAGTTAATCAGTATCTATGATTTCATAAAACTCAATAGGTACATTTATTTTATATGGTTAGCAAATTCATTTAAAATTTTAATCCATCGATCGTATCTCTTACTTAACGATTCATAACAATACTCAACATCAATTAGTTCACCATCCTCAAAAATTGGTGTTTCATCAATAGGTTTTGTACGCTTATTCCATTGTCCTTCATACTCAATTGCCATTTTAACTAATGGAGTTAATAATTCTCCCCTCTCATCTCTATTATTCGCTATGAATTCCCTTATATATTCCTTAGCGTATTTACCATTTATTTTATCTTCTGTCTCCAAAAATGTAACAATGAACAATGCATGTTCTTTATAGAGAATAAAATCTTTATCATCTAATATTTTTTCATCTTTATATTTCTGATTGAAATAGTTATTATTTCTTAATTTTATCAACAACTCATCAAAGACATATTGACTAGAATTCTTAAAACTATTTATCTTTGATGTATTATCAATAATTACTGGCATAAGCAAATCTTGTTCATCAAAAACTAAACTAATCTGTCTTTTATACTTTAAATAATTAGTTATTAAATACAATGACATATTGCCAGATATTTTATACTCTTGAGATAAAAACCGATACAAAATTCTAGAAGCTATTAACGACTCTTCTAAATTTTCAGTTAATAGTGTCCTACATACATAATCAGTATTCAAAACATCTTCTAATTTATCCAAATTTTCTGTTAAAAATTCAAATCTTTCTAAGACCTTAATGATTATACCCGTAAGTTCTGGTATAATATCCAAATCATTATCTCTCACAAAATTATTTGCAACGGATGCTTGATAAATTTCTTTCCATTTTTTTTGATGTTTAAACGTTAAAATATTCTTGTATGACATCGTAGGATTAGTATATTTGTATTTGATGTAGTTTTCTGATACCCAGTCTCTTATTTCACGCCCCTGTATAGACATCATAGGATTTTGACTTGTTAACAAAAGAATTTCGGAATCGTCAAATACATAGTCATTTGGAATTATACTAGCAGGACTCCCCAACCCCATATATAAATAAACTAGAACTTCCTGAACTTCAAATTTAGTAGCTACCTTTTCTTTACTATTCTCCGGGACGTAATAAGGAAGACCATTATCAAATTTACTATTTTTAATCATCCTCTTAAGAAAATTATATTTAATTGTTTCACTATCTTTTCGTTTTATTCTATTTACTAAAAAATGAAAGGGTATCATACTCCCTGAAGGCATCTTTATTCCCCAACAATCAACAAGCCTACTGAGTACATACGATATTTTAAATCTGATATCTAGTTCATCACTTAAAAAACTTAACTCATGAATAATAGGTCTATAATTAGTTAATGGTGTTATCTCTAATCTTCTTTCCCATACATTTGAAAATATTTCTGAGAATAGTTTAATTTCTTGTAAGTTATTCTTTTTAAAAAATAATTGAGGAAAATCTTTAATTATTCTAGGATTGAATTTAATTTGATACTGATAGGGATGAAATTTTGGAATAACAACTTTCTCTAATAATTCTGATATAGATTCACCAGATGAAATTACCAGAATCTTACAGTTAAACGATTGTTGGAGATAATCAATAACACCAAGAACATCATTATAAGAGTTGAGCTCAATTTCATTAAAACTCTCTTTCAGTTGACTATCGGTATTAGAGATATCTTTCCTTTCTCTATACACTTTCGAAACTCTCTCAAAGTCATCTAACACAACAATCCAATTCTTGTTAAAATTTCTTAATAATGATAGGCCATTTATTTGAAATAACCACTTGAATAAGTATCCTATAACAGGTAATTCAATTATTAATGAAAATTTAGAAGCCTGAGTAACTTGCTCATTTATTTCTTGTACAATATCTTTTCTAGTACTTAAACCAAATAAGGAAATATAAAAATATTTTTTCCCTAGTTGCTCTAGTGACGTCTTCACAAATTTTGTTTTACCACTCCCCCACGGTCCTAAAACCCAAATATTCCTTAGTTGTTCATTCTCAATTATTTGTTTAAATTCTAAATCTACCTCTACTATTGATCTGCGTTTAAATTTTTCACATATAAAGATAAATAGCATGATGGCAGAAATTATAATAAATATCATTATTAAGAATCTGTACAATACAAAAATGAATTCGAGAGGAATATCACTACCAAAAAGAATTCTATATAAAAATAATATGTTCTTTACTTGCTGTTTTCCAATTCCCGTTGTCGATAAACAAATTAAGAGAAATAAAATACTCCATATATTTTTAATTTTGACACTCATTTTATCCTCCTATTAAAAAGCTGCATTGAAAAACTGAAATAGAAAATTCTTGCCTGTAATCTATTATATCGCTTATTGAATTTTTAAAATTTAATTACTAATCATATAGGCATGTATATATTAGAACGTTATACCCTTTATCAAAAGAAAAATTCTTAACTTGCAAAATATTAAACATATAAATAAAAAGTGAGTTTGACAACTACAGGGCTATTTTCAAAACAGTACATATACTCATAACTTTATTGTAAATGTTTCAAATGGAAAAATCAAGTTACCCTAGTATTGAGTATACTTTTAATAAATTTACGCCAATCTGCCTATTAAACACAAATTTATTCTCTTAACCTAAAGGGGTTTGGGGATTCCCCAAAATTCAAATCACCCAAAAAGTACATACACTATGTGTATACAGATTTTGGGATGATTTTGGGAGTGTGTGTATACAGACTCTGAGCTCGCAAAGTCATATTATGAAAAATCTATCCCCTTCGATAAAATGATCCAAAAAATCACTTTAACTGTACTTTGTGTGTACAAATATTTTAAGAAGATATATAAAAAACGCTGTAAAATTTTAACAGCGTTTCCTTATTTTAAAATTCTCATATGTCTTTCTTTTTTATGGTTAGCATCGTAGTATTCCAGCATCGCATGATACAAACGAGCCTTTGTTTTATCTTGTTGTTTAATTCCATGAAGAAATAATTCTGCTCGCTTTAATTTCAATATGTATTCGCATATCTGATCGAAATCCTTATCCATATTACTTTTGAAAATAAACATCTTTTTCCTCCATCACATCAACTATTTTTTGCATCAAAATAGACATATCCATTTTGTTTTCATA
>JAWERV010000065.1:0-10254 GCA_032481955.1 Streptococcus mitis
AACTATGAGCCTTTTGTGCCATATTTTTCTCCTTTCGCTTTACAATTGGCTTGAACACCTTTATTGTATCGCGTTTGGAGTTTTTGGGGTATAACCTTCGACGCACACCCGCATAGCGGGTGGTTTTTTTGTCTCGCACCTAACGGAGCGAGACGGACTAATAGTCGCATAATAAAAAGACTCCGAAGAGTCTTCGCATTACTTATGCAATTCTTTATTACTCAATGTATGAAAAATCCCCCACAGAAGAATATTTACAATGATAAACAGCACTATTTCCACTAAATTAAAGTCTATCAAATTCCGTGACCGCATTGCCACCATAGCTTGGGAGTAGGGATAGATTAAAGATAATTTATCTGATACAAAAATCATCATAAATCCTACGAAAGTACCAATAGCACCAATTCCCACAGATTTACTGAAAACACGAGTTTTAGCTGTCACAAAAAACTGTACTGCCATCATACTAATTGTTCCAAAAATCCCCAATAAATCCCACTTGAGGTAGGTGAACAAATTAGAAATTTCTAAATGAGCTAGGTGAGCACTGACATAAAAAATACCAAACAAGAACAACTGTAAAACAGCAATAAACAAGATAATTACTATTTCTTTTGCCAACAATAATTTCCCAAGACTGACATTATTAGCTCTGAGAAATTCAATATTTTTTCTGTCAAACTCTTTTCCTAACATCATGGCTACATAAAGGCTAACCAAAATCGGAAAGAAAAGCTGGCTATAATAGAAGGTCAATTGTCCCCATAAAACAGGCACTTTTTCAATTTCTGCAACCATAGAATAAGCTGAACCAAAGTAAATCCCAAGACCAATCAGGCTACAAAAAGCTAAGAAGCAAATACCAATCATCAACATGGAAAATTTTTTGGTTTTCCGCCATTCTACTGATAGATAAGACATCATAGCTTGCCTCCTTTATTTTCAACCAGATAGAGAGATAAGAAGAGATAGATTAGGGCTATTGGCAAATATGTAAAGAGTTTAAATCCTAGGTTTGTCGCCAAAACATAACTCACTTGACTGGCAACTTGCTGGTAATCCACCAGAGACATATATCCTATACCACCAAAAGGGAAAATTAGCTGTAGAAAAGCTGGTGCATGACCAAATCCAACACCAAGAAATCCTCCGAAAATCCCTAATGCCAGTATCAATGCCTGCTTCTTCAGTAAAAACTGCAAAGTCAAAAACAGACAGGTTAAGACAAAAGAGGCTAGCAAGAAAATGACGATTTGCCAGAGGATTAGGCTAACAGGCATTTCTAGACCTGATAAGATTGCAATTAACTGGGCTACTACTCCCTCCAAAAAAGCGAGGAAGGTCAAAATGAACATGGTCAGGCCAAGCTTACTCAGAAAGATATGCCGTACATTTTCACCATTTGCCAAAAGCAGTTTGAAAGTGTTGCCCTCCTTCTCGTTCTTGACAATCCGCGATACAAAGAGAGAAATCACAATAGGGAGAATCAAGCCATTTACTTCTTTTATCATATAGAAAATTAGGCTAATCTGGTGCATGTCTGGATTACTTAGGTAGCGTGTAGCGGCTGCAATTGCCCAAGCAAATCCGACTCCCATAACTAGTATGCTAATGAGGAAGGATTTGGTTCGTTTTGCCTTGAGCAATTCAATAGACAAATTATTCAACATAAGACTCACTCCTTGGTTAAGTTGAGGAAGATAGATTCCAAGGTTTCTTGTTCTTGCTTCACTTCATAAATTGGAACTTTCTCGACTATTAAATCTCGTAACAAACTAGAAATCTGCTGATCGGCAAGGTTAGTCAGCTTGAGTTTATCCTCTTGTATCTCCAACATCTTGCACGGATAACCAAATAACACTTGGCTAATGACTTCACGTTGACCTCTAAAATCCCCACGCACTTCCAGCCATTTATTGGACTGAATTTTACGAATTTCTCCCTCGTAAACCAGTTGACCATGATTGATAATCCCCACACGGTCAGCGATATGCTCTACTTCTGAAAGGATATGGGTAGAGATGAAGACAGTAATGCCCTGTTCTTTTGCCAACTTGATAATCAGTTCCCGAATTTCATGAATCCCTGCTGGATCTAGCCCGTTTGTTGGCTCATCCAGTATCAACAAACGCGGTTTCTTGACTAAGGCAAAGGCTAAAGCCAAGCGCTGTTTCATACCCAGAGAATAATCTTTAACCAATTTTTTCTTGTTTTTAGGTTGATCTAACCCAACAATTTTCAATGTTTCCTGAATATTTTTCTTATCAAATCCAAGGATTTTTTGGAAGACCAAGAGATTTTCATAGCCTGTCAAATTAGGATAATAAGACGGTTCTTCAATCATAGAGCCAATCTGATTAAGATACTGCTTGTCCGTACCTATAGATTGACCGAACACTTCAATCTCCCCAGCTGTACGAGAAATCAAAGACAAAATCATCTTCATTGTGGTTGTTTTCCCAGCTCCATTTGGACCTAGAAAACCATAAATCTCACCTTGTTGAACTGATAAGGAACTAAGGTTAACTACCTGAGTGTCCTTAAATCCCTTTTGTAAGTTTTTTATCTGTAAAACATTACTAATCATTATGAACTTCCTCCTTTAAACCAAATAATTTTCTATAATTTTGATTTCTATAAATCAAATTATCATGAGTATCTTTGATAACGTCTCCACTACTCTTATCAACAAAAATGATAGAATCAACATAATTCACAATATCTAATTGGTGACTCACTATTACCATTGTTTTGCCTGAATAAAATGGATTACTTAAAACATCTGTATAAATTTTTTTCTTACTTTTTTCATCTAAGTTACTAAAGGCTTCATCCCAAAAAATAATATCTCGTTTATTTAATAGTGATCTTGATATTAGCAATTTTTGAATTTGTCCTCCAGATAAGTTCTTGCCCGACTTCAAAACTTTTGAAAATAGTTTATTAGGCAATTTTGCAATAACTCTTTCACCACCTGTATCTCGAAGTATTCTCTCCAAATCCTCGTCGCTAGGAGCACAATCTAAATTTTTCAAGATTGTATCAGTGACTAAAGTCATATTTTGTAAGACAACCCCAATTCTACTGGTGAAATCACTGACACCATACGTTAGCTCTCCATCATACCTTAACATTCCTAGAAGTAGTAACAACAATGTGGACTTACCTGAACCTGATTCACCTAATATAGCAATTTTCTCACCTTTTAATATTTCAAGATTTATTCCACTATATAGTTTCTGGTTATTATAAGAGAAATTTACTTTATCGCATCTAATGACAGAAGATTGCTCATTATCTATTGGTATCTCTATACTAGCATTATTTGTAAACAAATCACTCTGCTTTTCTGCATAGACTTGCAGTTTCGCTATCTCAAATATAGATTGCTTAACCTGCTCAAAAAACGAAATCATCAGCGATACACTAGTCTGATATAATATTAAATCTGGTATTGATACTTCAAAATAAGCTTTAAAATAAATACCTAAAATCAGAATTAAGGATAAAGAAATATAATTAAAGGTAGAACCAACAAATTGAGAAAAATTTTCTACTTTTAGAATACTAGAATATTTATCTGTCACTAAGTTATTACTAGATTTCCATGACTTAAAGATTTGTTCTTCCTTTCTAGCAATCTTGATAAAATCTATATTCTCTAAATCTGTTTGGAGCACAGAATTAAAATCAATCAAATATTGTAAATAAGCATGATTCAGTTCGTTTTGCTTTTTATATAATACAGATGAAACAATACCATAAAAAATCAATAAGATTAAAAGTATAAAGGTTAATTTAGTTGAGATAGTTAGTAGATATAATATCACAACAAATAACGATATAAATCCTACAATAGAGGGGAGAAGTTTTAACGTGATGCTATCCCTTATTGTTGATTTTAAATTAATTTTTTCTCCTAATATTCCATTGGACAGATTTCTAAAATATAGTAAAGGTTTATTTAATAACATTTTGAATAATTTATTGACATAATTTTCATCAAAATCATTATTAAATTCTGAAATAGTCTCATTTTTTATTAAGACAGAAATTAATTGTACAACCACTACACTCATAAGCATCAACAAAGAAGCAATGAAAGAATATTTCACATCTAGAATATTTCTAATCGTTATGGAAAACAAGAATACTCCGGCTTGTGTAAGTCCCAATGCTAATATAAAATACATTGCTGGTTTCAGTCTAATAGTTTGTCTTAATTGTTCCACAAATAGATTGGAATATTTAATTCTTTTAAATTCTGCTCCTTTAAAAACTGTTACGCATATACCAGAATAATGTTTTAAAACTTCTTCCTCTGAGTAAGTAATCTTACCTATAGCAGGATCAATTATTGTATATTTTTTATTTCTTATTTTCAGTAAGACAACAAAATGATTATCATTCCAATGTAAAATAACTGGAATGCTTTTGTCTAAGCAAACAGCAATATCCTTCAACAGTATTCTGTAAGCCTTGATGCCAACTTTGAAACGTTTATTCAACTTCATCAAATAGGAAACATTTAATCCATCTGCTGGTATCATATCTTCCTTGTATATCTCATACAATGGTATCTCCAAACCTAGATTATTTAATAACATAGCATAGCATGCCAACAAACAATCTGATTCATTATTTTGCAATATAATCTTCATAAGTAAACTCCCTTAAGATACAATATTCGGAAGTAACACATCTGATTTTATATCATTTTTAAGGTAAAGAGTGGTAGCATATAAAATACCTGATAATCCAGTAAAAAGGGCGTAAGAATCATACTTTGTATTAAAATTACACATCCAACCATTTTGCAAGCCATAAAGATGAATTTTATAAAAATTTTCTCTAACAAATTTTTTCAAATTGTAGTTATTGACAATATTATTTTCATCGAAGAAGTTCTGTGTATGCACTAAGGTTAGTAGATTTCCACTTACTCCGTGACAAAGGGAGAAATTAGCAAGATTCAATCCCACTTCTTTAATATCTTGTAGAGAGTGAATAACATCCTGTTGCAAATCAGTGTTGCTTATAGTTGCTGTTTTGTCATTTTTAAGTTGATTATATAAATCTATCCTAGAGAGTAACACTCCTGTTGCTCCATGACACCAATTCGCGCTATGAGAAAAATTTCTATTATCAACCCAGCCATGCTCTCTCCTTTGAAGATTGTCAAAATTTATAGCTTTTTTAAGAAGAGTTGAAATAGTCTCTTTATTGTTTGAGTTGTCCAACACCTTTATAAGTCTAACTAAAACAAGTTCAATTCCTAAATTCCCATGTGCAAGGCTGACATTGTTTGATTGTTCATTGCCCCAAAAAACAAAATTATCTTTCTCTTTTGCTTGTTTTATGTAAATATCCGATAATTCTTCAAATGTTACCTTATTTAAATTTTCTAACCTAATAGCAGGAATCACGCTACTTATACCAGTTAAAAAATCAGTATCCCCGATATTTAACCTTGAAATAACATTATCAATCTCTTTATTTACCCAATTATCTAAATCTTTCCCAACCTCTTTCGAAAGTTTTTTAAGTGTATATAGCACACCCATCCTACCCAGATAAAAAGAATCATTAGTTAAATGTTCATATTTTTTTAGAATTGAATTATACAAATATGGTAGAACACTTCTGACTTTTTTACGATAGTCCTCTTCTAATAGAGTCATTGATTCTATTAAAGCCAATGCCACTCCAGAAAGTCCGCCATACAATGTACAGTCCATTGGACTTAATTCCAAACAATCTACATTATTAATTGAAAGAGTTAACCAATTACAGGTCTGATCACTGTTAGAAAGATAAATAGCACCCAACAAACGATCAACTATATTTTGTACACCTTTATATAAAATACTATCTGAATAACTTTTATCTTCTACATCATTTATTCTAGGTAAAGCTTCCTGATTGTATAGCCTAAGAGTTGATGAAATAGAAAATTCAATAAGTTTACACTGCTCCTCAATTATATGAACACTCAAAATTTGTATTTTCTTTCTTATTAGTTCAATCGGACTGTAATATGTTCTCCACACAGCATTCCCATATAAATCATATATATCACAAGAATTTGATTTCATACTGAAGTATGGTATATCCATTTGTTCTAATTGTTTGATTTCCGATTCACACAACTCATCCGACTGATAATTAACAAGTTTATTTTTAAATTTCTCAAATATTATATTATCGTTTTCTGAATACTTTGGAGAGAGTAATAGCGTTCTGACAATACTATAATCTTTTGTATTCCTAAATAATATACGAACATCAATTTTTTCGGAATATTTTTCGATAATTGATAAGAATGTATTTTTTTTATTTTCAAAACAACTCGTAACTTTTTTAAAACCGAATAAAAGTTCCCTAAGATAGTCTTTGACCTCAAAATACTGTTCTTCGCCCTCAGAGATATAAAAAGGAAGATGCGACTTATTTGTTTTTCTAACAACTTGCCTCTTTACACTGATGTCATCTCTCATTTGATTTTGGATAACTCTAACTTCTCCTACAAATTTTCCTCCTAGGATACCACTAGTATCTCCACCGAATACTTCATTAGAACCAGCTAAAGGTAACAACCCTGTCAGCAATACTGATTCTGCATTTCTCTTTAATAAATCTTTATCCGCAATTGTTTCTGAAATAATCTCATAGGGTTGTAAATTGAAAATAGTCTCTACATCTACTAATTTTGGAATATCACCACTAGCTAATATATTTTCAAAGTGAAGATCAGAAATATTCAATAAATAAGCTACTGCCAATAAATACCCAAATCTTTTGTAGTATTCACTTGCTGATATGTTCGAGTTTCTTATCGAAGTATGCTCTATATATTCTTCCCAATAATAATCACCACAATCAATATATCGTGGTAAAAACTCTAATGACTCTTCAAATTCATCTCCAAGTTTGGAAAATATTTCAATCAACAATTGATTAGCGAAAATTTTTTTACCTTTATAGATAACTCGCTCTCCCTTGTAAAACAAAATACACACGCCTGAACCATTATGAAAATCTCCCGATACAGTAATTTGTAAATCTTCCATTTTAAAATTTTCACATTGGTTTGAAATAAATCTGTTTTGAATCAATTTAGGAACATCTTTCAAAAAAAGCTGTTCAACTCTTCTATACAGTAATAGATAGTTTTTTAATTGTGTTAAACTCCTACTAACAAGTTTAGGAAATCGTTTAGAGATTTCATCGATGATATATTTTCCACACAAAACATCATTAAAATATTCATACCGCTCTTCCGAAGTTGAACCTTTTAAAATTCCTAATAATCTTTTTTCGTTTATCAAAAGGATTAGTGTATTCATATAAATATCTAAAACTTTATCTTCTAAAAATTCTATCTCACAGTTTTGCATATCATACTCTGAGAATTTTGTTTGGATAAAATTTCTGGTAAAATTGTTAAATAATTTATTTTTTTCGGTATTTTCCATTTTGACCACCTATTTTCATGATGAATAAGATTTCTATAAATAAAACCAAGAGTAGAGACACCTCTCATTGTTAGATTGTGATACTATTAGAATTTCTAGAAGATATTGTTTTAAATATATCTCCCTTAAAATTCTTAAAAGTCAAATTACGTGCTAAAATTGAGGCTTATAGAACGTAATTAAGAGCAACAAGTAAACAAGAACTGCCATGAGTTCATACGACATTCGTGTGAAATGGTTTGGATTACTCCACCACCAGCACCAAGAACGTTATCAAGTTCTTCAAGAGTCAATTCTTGAAGAGAATTCATTGCTTCAATCTCAACGAGATTCATTTGTTGTTTAGCCATTTGGAAATACCTCACTGATTAAAATTTATTTGAGAAGTATCTCTATCTAGGTTATGTCTTTATTATAGACATGCTAGATTAATTTTAAACTAAGCTAACCTTAATTTTACATTAAGATTAAAGTATTTTACCTTTTTTCACTCTTTTAAATGGTATAATATAGATAAGCGAGGTAAGATTATGAATTTCGAACAACAACTCCTGAATAAGCACATCCTTATTATTGATGACGATAAAATTTTAAACTCTTCCATAAGAGATATTCTCACTGCATACGGATTTTCCAATCTAACATCAGCCTATGATATAGAATCTAGTTTAGACATGATTGAAACAGAGCAGTTCGACCTTTTCCTTTTGGACATTATGCTCCCCGATGGTGATGGCTACACATTAGCAAAACATATCCGAAAAAAAGGCGATACTCCTATCCTCTTTCTGACTGCCAAAAATAATCCTGAAGATGAGGTAGCTGGTTTCAATGCTGGTGGTGATGATTATGTCATGAAACCCTTCATTCCAAAAAATCTTATCTATCGTATTATGGCTCTGCTCCGGAGAAGCTATAAATCAGAACAGGAAGCAATACAGATTGGACAGACTTTGGTGAGTTTTCGGAATGCAACAGTACAAAAAAATGGAGCAGAAATTTCTATTACACCAATTGAAATTCAGATTTTGAAAAAACTTTACGATAATAAAAATTACATCGTTTCAACTGAATCTCTCTGTGATACGATTTGGGGAGTGGATAGCTTTGGTTATGAAAACTCTTTGACTGTACATATTCGGAAAATTCGAGAAAAAATAGAAGAAAATCCTTCAAAACCTCAATATTTAAAGACAGCTAAAGGGCTGGGATATAAATTGTTATCATGATTATGAACCAAACCAAAATTTTAAGGTATTCACTAAAGAAATTTATCTTTTTTTCCATCATTATCTTTATTACCAATATTATTCTAATTGCCAGTTTTGTTTTTTACATTAGGGAAAAGCAAACTGCTACTGAGACTGTGAAAATAATTTCTGAACACATTACCATCACAAAAAATAACGTCCACATACCTAAAAATGATATCTCTAGTCTAAAAGAACAAAAGTTATGGCTCATGGTATTGGATAAGCAGACTGGAAAACAAGTGTACGAACAGTATAAACCTACAGAAGTTCCTTCGCAATTTGACTATGGGGACATTTTACAGTTTTCTCGCTATTATCTTTCAGATTATCCTGTTTTTAGTCAGATAAAAGGTGGCTACATCATTGTTGTTGGTTTTCCAAAAGATAAAATTGCTCGTTATAGTTATAATTACTTAGATATAGATAGTATTCGCCTGATTCCACTAGTAGCATTTGGAGTATTGCTTTTCAACTGCCTTTATTTCGCTTTTCTTTACTACTATGGTGTGACGCATATCAATCGTAAAATTGCGCCTCTTGTAACTGCTATTCAGAATCTCCCAGATGGTTTGAAAAATCCAATAAATTCTATATCAGAACTAGAATATCTTACAACTGCAATTAATCAAACCGATACTCTACTCAAAGAGAATGAAGTCTTTAAAGAGCAATGGATTTCAGGAATTGCACACGATATCAAAACACCTCTTTCTGTCATCATTTCTAACGCGTCCTTGTTAAATGATTCTGAACTAGATACACAGTCTAAAAAACATATTCGCCCAATATTGACAGAATCCTATTACATCCAAAATATTTTAAATGACTTAAATATAGTAGCTCGCCTTTCATCCGGTCATCTTCAATTAAATCAGACTGAAACAAAAATTATCCCCTTCTTCAAAGACATTCTCATCCATATTTTAAATCAAGAAATCTGGAATGATTTTGAATTTGAATTTGATTACGATTATTCACTTGTTAATCAATCTATCATGATTGAGCAGTTTTTAATCACAAGAGTTATCCATAATATCATCTACAACTCTGTTTTACATAACGAAAAGGGTTGCACAATAAGAATCAACTTATTCAAAAAAGATACAAATGTAATTGTCGAAATCAAAGATAATGGACAGGGAGCTTCACCAGAAAAAATTGCTGAACTTAATGAATTATCTTTTAAAAACATTGATATTTCTAAAATTAGAACGACTGGAATTGGGCTAAAAATTTCAAAACAAATTGTTGATTTGCATCAGGGCTCTATTTCGTTTGCTAGTGTCAAAAATGAATTCTTTGAAAGTATCATTTCACTTCCGATCTTCAACATTACCAATCATGACCACCCGTCAAACGGGTGGTTTGTCCCAGGGCTATAAGCCCAAATTACCAGCCAGCGCCTAAAGACGCTGGCTTTCACATTGTTCAAGCCTTATTGCTCTTGACTCGTCACTTGCCTCTCAAAGAGGCTTTAGTATTACTTACCACTATCCCTAAAGGGATCCTCATATTCTTTTACA
>JAWERV010000066.1:0-9610 GCA_032481955.1 Streptococcus mitis
GAAAACTAACACGGAGGAAAACATTATGTTAAAAATGACTCTTAACAACTTGCAACTTTTCGCCCACAAAAAAGGTGGAGGTTCTACATCAAACGGACGTGATTCACAAGCAAAACGTCTTGGAGCTAAAGCAGCTGACGGACAAACTGTAACAGGTGGATCAATCCTTTACCGTCAACGTGGTACACACATTTACCCAGGTGTAAACGTTGGACGTGGTGGAGACGATACTTTGTTCGCTAAAGTTGAAGGTGTAGTACGCTTTGAACGTAAAGGACGCGATAAAAAACAAGTTTCTGTTTACCCAATCGCTAAATAAAAAGGTTCAGTGAACCTTTTTATCCCGAGCCTTGAAATGTAAAGGCGAGGATGCTGAAATAGCATAAATAAGGCTTTCCGAGTTTTCGGAGAGCCTATTTTTTTGTTTTGGTACCCATATTATGGAAATTGTATTTGCATCATATTATAAACGGTAAATCAAAAGGATTTGCTGTTTTTATTTGCTTGAAATCAGATAAGGACTGAAAAAAGACATTATTCTAATTCTTGTCTTGGAATGTTAGCGTATTCGTTTAGACTTGAAAAGTTCCTGACTTTTTTCCTTTTTGGAAAACTTCTAAAATATGGTATAATGAAAAGATAAAGAAGTTGGGGGTAGAAGATGAACATTCAACAATTACGCTACGTTGTGGCTATTGCCAATAGCGGTACTTTTCGTGAAGCTGCTGAGAAGATGTATGTTAGTCAGCCGAGTCTGTCTATTTCTGTTCGTGATTTGGAAAAAGAGTTGGGCTTTAAGATTTTCCGTCGGACCAGCTCAGGGACTTTCTTGACTCGTCGTGGGATGGAATTCTATGAAAAAGCGCAAGAATTGGTTAAAGGATTTGATATTTTTCAAAATCAGTATGCCAATCCTGAGGAAGAAAAGGATGAATTTTCCATTGCCAGTCAGCACTATGACTTCTTGCCACCAACCATTACGGCCTTTTCAGAGCGCTATCCTGATTACAAAAACTTCCGTATTTTTGAATCAACTACTGTTCAAATTTTAGACGAAGTAGCGCAAGGTCACAGTGAGATTGGGATTATCTACCTCAACAATCAAAATAAAAAGGGGATTATGCAACGCGTTGAAAAGCTAGGTCTGGAGGTCATTGAATTGATTCCTTTTTATACCCATATTTATCTCCGTGAGGGGCATCCTTTGGCTCAGAAAGAGGAATTGGTCATGGAGGATTTAGCGGATCTACCAACGGTTCGTTTCACTCAAGAGAAAGACGAGTACCTTTATTATTCGGAGAATTTTGTCGATACCAGCGCTAGCTCACAGATGTTTAATGTGACAGACCGTGCTACCTTGAATGGTATTTTGGAGCGGACGGACGCCTATGCGACAGGTTCTGGATTTTTAGATAGTGATAGTGTCAATGGTATTACAGTTATTCGTCTCAAGGATAAATTGGATAATCGCATGGTCTATGTTAAACGTGAAGAAGTAGAGCTTAGTCAAGCTGGGACTCTTTTCGTAGAAGTCATGCAAGAATATTTTGATCAGAAGAGGAAATCATGAAAAAAAGAGGAATAGTGGCAGTCATTGTACTGCTTTTGATTGCGCTGGATCAGTTGGTCAAATCCTATATCGTCCAGCAGATTCCACTGGGTGAAGTGCGCTCTTGGATTCCCAACTTCGTTAGCTTGACCTACCTGCAAAATCGAGGGGCAGCCTTCTCCATGTTACAAGACCAGCAGTGGTTATTTGCTATTATTACACTGGTCGTTATGGTAGGTACCATTTGGTATCTACATAAGCACATGGAGGACTCACTCTGGCTGGTCTTGGGTTTGACATTAATCATTGCAGGTGGTCTTGGAAATTTTATTGACAGGATCAGTCAGGGCTTTGTTGTGGATATGTTTCACCTTGACTTTATTAATTTTGCAATTTTCAATGTTGCAGATAGCTATTTGACTGTTGGGGTGATTATTTTATTAATTGCAATGCTAAAAGAGGAAATAAATGGAAATTAAAATTGAAACTGGTGGCCTGCGTTTAGATAAGGCTTTGTCGGATTTGACAGAATTATCACGCAGTCTCGCGAATGAACAAATCAAATCAGGTCAGGTCTTGGTCAATGGCCAAGTCAAGAAAGCTAAATACACAGTTCAAGAGGGCGATGTCGTCACTTACCATGTGCCAGAACCAGAGGTTTTAGAGTATGTAGCTGAGAATCTTCCGCTAGAAATCATCTACCAAGATGATGATGTGGCTGTCGTTAACAAGCCTCAGGGGATGGTTGTGCATCCGAGTGCTGGTCACACCAGTGGGACCCTAGTAAATGCCCTCATGTATCATATTAAGGACTTATCGGGTATCAATGGGGTTCTGCGTCCAGGAATTGTTCACCGTATTGATAAGGATACGTCAGGTCTTCTCATGATTGCAAAAAATGATGAGGCGCATCTAGCACTTGCTCAAGAACTCAAGGATAAAAAGTCTCTTCGTAAATATTGGGCGATTGTTCATGGAAATCTGCCTAATGATCGTGGTGTGATTGAAGCACCGATTGGCCGGAGTGAAAAAGACCGTAAAAAACAGGCTGTGACTGCGAAAGGGAAGCCTGCGGTAACTCGTTTCCACGTTTTGGAACGCTTTGGTGATTATAGCTTAGTGGAGTTGCAACTGGAGACAGGGCGCACCCATCAGATTCGTGTTCACATGGCTTACATTGGTCATCCAGTCGCCGGGGATGAGGTCTATGGTCCGCGTAAGACACTTAAGGGACATGGACAATTTCTTCATGCCAAGACTCTAGGATTTACCCATCCGAGAACAGGTGAGACCTTGGAATTTACAGCAGATATCCCAGAGATGTTTAAGGAAACATTGGAGAGATTGAGAAAGAATTAGACGTGTTAAAAGGTTGAGATGACTTGTCTCGACCTTTTTTCCTATCAACTCTTTTCTATTTTCTGTCATTCATGTTATAATGGATAAATATGAAGAATCGGAGCGAGACTATGAAATACAAACGAATTGTCTTTAAGGTGGGTACTTCTTCTTTGACAAATGAGGATGGAAGTTTATCACGTAGTAAGGTAAAGGCTATTACCCAACAGTTGGCTATGTTGCACGAAGCTGGTCATGAATTGATTTTGGTATCATCAGGTGCCATTGCGGCTGGTTTTGGGGCCTTAGGATTTAAAAAACGTCCGATTAAGATTGCTGATAAACAGGCTTCAGCAGCGGTAGGGCAAGGGCTTTTGTTGGAAGAATACACGACCAATCTTCTCTTGCGCCAAATCGTTTCTGCACAAATCTTACTGACCCAGGACGACTTTGTGGATAAGCGCCGTTATAAGAATGCCCATCAGGCTTTGTCAGTTCTACTTAGCCGTGGGGCGATTCCTATCATCAATGAGAATGATAGTGTCGTTATTGATGAGCTCAAGGTTGGGGACAATGATACTCTGAGTGCTCAGGTTGCGGCCATGGTCCAAGCTGACCTTTTGGTCCTCTTGACAGACGTAGACGGTCTCTATACAGGAAATCCTAATTCAGATCCAAGAGCCAAACGCTTGGAACGAATCGAGACCATCAATCGTGAGATTATTGATATGGCTGGTGGAGCAGGTTCGTCTAATGGGACAGGTGGTATGCTGACAAAAATCAAAGCTGCCACCATTGCGACAGAATCAGGAGTTCCTGTTTATATCTGCTCGTCCTTGAAGACAGATGCCATGATTGAGGCGGCGGAGAAGACCAAGGATGGTTCCTACTTTGTTGCGCAAGAGAAGGGACTTCGTACTCAGAAACAATGGCTGGCCTTTTATGCTCAGAGCCAAGGTTCTATTTGGGTTGATAAAGGGGCTGCAGAAGCTCTCTCTCAACATGGCAAGAGTCTCCTTTTATCTGGTGTTGTTGAAGCAGAAGGAGCCTTTTCTTACGGTGATATCGTGACAGTATTTGACAAGGAAAGTGGAAAATCACTTGGAAAAGGACGTGTGCAATTTGGAGCATCTGCTTTGGAGGATATGTTGCGTTCTCAAAAAGCCAAGGGGGTCTTGATTCACCGTGACGATTGGATTTCCATTACTCCTGAAATCCAACTACTCTTTACAGAATTTTAGAGGTAAACTATGGTAAGTACACAAGAACAATTTGAACAGGTACAGGCTGTTAAAAAATCGATCAACACAGCCAGTGAAGAGGTGAAAAACCAAGCCTTGCTAGCCATGGCTGATCACTTGTTAGCAGCTACTGAGGAAATTTTAGCAGCCAATGCCTTCGATATGGAAGCGGCCAAGGGTAAAATCTCAGATGTGATGCTGGATCGTCTTTATTTGGATGCAAGTCGTATAGAAGCGATGGCAACTGGGATTCGTGAAGTGGTTGCCTTACCAGATCCAATCGGTGAAGTTTTAGAAACCAATCATCTTGAAAATGGCTTGGTTATCACCAAGAAACGGGTGGCTATGGGGGTTATTGGTATTATCTATGAAAGCCGTCCAAATGTGACGTCTGACGCGGCTGCTCTGGCTCTCAAGAGTGGAAATGCGGTTGTTCTTCGTAGTGGTAAGGATGCCTATCAAACAGCTCATGCTATTGTCACAGTCTTGAAGAAGGGCTTGGAGACAACGACTATTCACCCAGATGTGATTCAACTGGTGGAAGATACTAGCCGAGAAAGCAGCTATGCCATGATGAAGGCCAAGGGTTATTTAGATCTTCTCATTCCTCGTGGAGGGGCTGGCTTGATTAATGCCGTGGTTGAGAATGCGATCGTACCTGTTATCGAGACAGGGACTGGAATTGTCCATGTTTATGTCGATAAGGATGCAGACGAAGACAAGGCCCTGTCTATCATCAACAATGCCAAAACCAGTCGTCCTTCTGTCTGCAATGCCATGGAGGTTCTGCTTGTTCATGAAGACAAGGCAGCAAGCTTCCTTCCTCGCTTGGAGCAAGTGCTGGTTGAGAATCGAAAAGAAGCTGGATTGGAACCAATTCAATTCCGTTTGGATGAAAAAGCAAGTCAGTTTCTTTCAGGTCAAGCAGCTGAGGCCCAAGACTTTGACACTGAGTTTTTAGACTATGTCCTAGCTGTTAAGGTTGTGAGCAGTTTAGAAGAAGCGGTTGCCCATATTGAAGCCCACAGCACCCATCATTCGGATGCTATTGTGACGGAAAATACTGAAGCTGCAGCTTACTTTACAGATCAAGTGGACTCTGCGGCTGTCTATGTCAATGCCTCAACTCGTTTCACCGATGGAGGCCAATTTGGTCTGGGTTGTGAAATGGGGATTTCTACTCAGAAATTGCATGCGCGTGGTCCCATGGGCTTGAAGGAATTGACTAGCTACAAGTATGTGGTTACTGGTGACGGACAGATAAGGGAGTAAGAGATGAAGATTGGATTTATCGGCTTGGGGAATATGGGTGCTAGCTTGGCTAAGGCTGTTTTACATGCTAAGACGGGTGATGACCTTCTTCTTGCCAATCGTAGTCAAGCCAAGGTGGATGCTTTCATTGCAGACTTTGGTGGTCAGGCTTCCAGCAATGAAGAAATATTTGCAGAAGCAGATGTGATTTTTCTAGGAGTAAAGCCTGCACAGTTTTCTGAACTGCTTTCTCAATATCAGACCATCCTTGAAAAACGAGAAAGTCTTTTTTTGATTTCTATGGCAGCTGGATTGACCTTGGAAAAACTCGCTAGTCTCTTACCAAGCCAACACAGAATTATTCGAATGATGCCAAATACCCCTGCTTCTATTGGTCAAGGAGTGATTAGCTATGCCTTGTCTCCTAATTGCAGGGCTGAGGACAGTGAACTCTTTTGCCAGCTGTTAGCCAAGGCTGGTCTCTTGGTTGAACTTGCGGAAAGCTTAATAGATGCAGCGACAGGTCTTGCAGGCTGTGGCCCAGCTTTTGTCTATCTCTTTATTGAGGCTATGGCAGATGCGGGTGTTCAGATAGGATTGCCACGAGAAATAGCACTGAAAATGGCAGCCCAAACTGTGGTAGGAGCTGGGCAATTGGTTCTTGAAAGTCAGCAACATCCTGGAGTATTGAAAGACCAAGTTTGTAGCCCAGGCGGTTCGACTATCGCTGGTGTAGCAAGCCTAGAAGCACATGCTTTTCGAGGAACGGTCATGGATGCAGTTCATCAAGCCTACAAACGAACACAAGAACTAGGTAAATAAGAGGTGGCTTTGTCTGCCTCTTTTATGTATGGTGGTTGATACTCTTCGAAAATCTCTTCAAACTGCGTCAGCTTCCATCTGCAACCTCAAAACAGTGTTTTGAGCAACCTGCGACTAGCTTCCTAGTTTGCTCTTTGATTTTCATTGAGTATGAAATGAGAAGACAAAAAGATTGTCACAAACCCCTATTTTTTTGATAGAATAGAAGTAGTAAAAAAGAAATGAGTTAGATATGTCAAAAGGATTTTTAGTCTCTCTTGAGGGACCAGAGGGAGCAGGAAAGACCAGTGTTTTAGAGGCTCTGCTCCCAATTTTAGAGGAAAAGGGGGTAGAGGTGCTGACGACCCGTGAACCTGGCGGAGTCTTGATTGGGGAGAAGATTCGGGAAGTAATTTTGGATCCAAGTCATACTCAGATGGATGCGAAGACAGAGTTGCTTCTTTATATTGCTAGTCGCAGACAGCACTTGGTGGAAAAAGTTCTTCCAGCACTTGAAGCTGGCAAGTTGGTCATTATGGACCGCTTCATCGATAGTTCTGTTGCCTATCAGGGATTTGGTCGTGACTTGGATATTGACGCCATTGATTGGCTCAATCAGTTTGCGACAGATGGCCTTAAACCCAATTTGACACTCTATTTTGATATTGAGGTGGAAGAAGGACTGGCTCGTATTGCTGCTAATAGCAATCGCGAGGTCAATCGTTTGGACTTGGAAGGGTTGGACTTGCATAAAAAAGTTCGTCAAGGCTACCTTTCTCTTCTGGAAAAAGAGGGAAATCGCATTGTAAAGATTGATGCTAGTCTTCCATTGGAGGAGGTTGTGGAAACCACCAAGGCTGTCTTGTTTGATAGAATGGGATTAGCTAAATGAAACAAGATCAACTAAAGGCTTGGCAACCAGCCCAGTTTGACCGCTTTGTACGTATCCTAGAACAAAATCAGCTCAATCATGCCTATCTCTTTTCAGGTTTCTTTGGAAGCTTGGAAATGGCGCAATTTTTAGCTAAGAGCCTCTTTTGTACAGATAAAGTAGGTGTTTTACCATGTGAGAAATGCCGAAATTGTAAGCTGATTGAACAGGGAGAATTTCCCGATGTCACTTTGATTAAGCCAGTCAATCAGGTCATTAAGACAGAACGGATTCGAGAATTGGTGGGCCAGTTTTCCCAAGCAGGGATTGAAAGCCAGCAGCAGGTCTTTATTATCGAGCAAGCTGAGAAAATGCATCCCAACGCAGCTAATTCTCTGCTCAAGGTCATCGAAGAACCCCAGAGTGAGGTTTATATTTTCTTCTTGACCAGCGATGAAGAAAAGATGTTACCTACAATCCGAAGTCGGGCCCAGATTTTCCATTTTAAAAAGCAAGAAGAACAACTCATCTTGCTCTTAGAACAAATGGGGCTGGTTAAGAAAAAAGCGACTCTTTTAGCTCGGTTTAGTCAATCGCGAGCTGAAGCAGAAAAGTTGGCTAATCAGGCAGGCTTTTGGACCTTGGTCGATGAAAGTGAACGCCTGCTGACTTGGTTAGTAGCTAAGAAAAAAGAAAGTTATCTGCAAGTTGCTAAATTATTCAACTTGGCAGATGACAAGGAAAAACAAGATCAGGTTTTACGCATTCTTGAAGTCCTCTGTGGGCAGGACCTCCTGCAAGCAAGAGTGCGGGCGATTCTACAAGATCTGCTAGAAGCTAGAAAAATGTGGCAAGCCAATGTCAGCTTTCAAAATGCCATGGAATATCTGGTCTTAAAAGAAATATAAACTCAAAAATGAATGATAAAGAAAGGAAAGGGCTGGTTTATGGACAAAAAAGAATTATTTGACGCGCTGGACGATTTTTCCCAACAGTTATTGGTGACTTTGGCCGATGTGGAAGCCATCAAGAAAAATCTCAAGAGCCTGGTAGAGGAAAATACAGCTCTTCGCTTGGAAAATAGTAAGTTGCGCGAACGCTTGGGTGAGGTGGAAGCAGATGCTCCTGTCAAGGCCAAGCATGTTCGTGAAAGCGTCCGTCGCATTTACCGTGATGGATTTCACGTTTGTAATGATTTTTATGGACAACGTCGGGAGCAGGACGAGGAATGTATGTTCTGTGACGAGTTGTTATACAGGGAGTAGGCATGCAAATTCAAAAAAGTTTTAAGGGGCAGTCTCCCTACGGCAAGCTGTACCTAGTAGCAACGCCGATTGGCAATCTAGATGATATGACCTTTCGAGCTATCCAGACCTTGAAAGAAGTGGACTGGATTGCTGCTGAGGACACGCGCAATACTGGTCTTTTGCTTAAGCATTTTGACATTTCCACCAAGCAGATTAGTTTTCATGAACACAATGCCAAGGAAAAGATTCCTGATTTGATTGGTTTCCTGAAAGCAGGGCAAAGTATTGCTCAGGTTTCTGATGCGGGTCTGCCTAGCATCTCAGATCCTGGTCATGATTTGGTTAAAGTAGCTATTGAGGAAGAAATTGCGGTTGTCACAGTTCCAGGTGCCTCTGCAGGAATTTCTGCTTTGATCGCCAGTGGTTTAGCGCCACAGCCACATATCTTTTACGGCTTTTTACCGAGAAAATCAGGCCAGCAAAAGCAATTTTTCGACTCGAAAAAAGACTATCCTGAAACTCAGATTTTCTATGAATCCCCCCATCGTGTGGCAGATACGTTAGAAAATATGCTAGAAGTCTACGGTGACCGCTCGGTCGTCTTGGTCAGGGAATTGACTAAAATCTATGAAGAATACCAAAGAGGTACAATTTCTGAATTGCTGGAAAGTATCGCTGAAACTCCTCTCAAGGGTGAATGCCTTCTCATCGTTGAAGGTGCCAGTCAGGATGTGGAGGAAAAAGACGAGGAAGTCTTGTTCTTAGAAATCCAAGCCCGTATCCAGCAAGGAATGAAGAAAAATCAAGCTATTAAGGAAGTCGCTAAGATTTACCAGTGGAATAAAAGCCAGCTTTACGCTGCCTACCATGACTGGGAAGAAAATCAAGAAAATGACTAATACTCTTCGAAAATCTCTTCAAACCGCGTCAACGTCGTCTTGCCGTAGGTATGGTTACTGACTTCGTCAGTTCTATCCACAACCTCAAAACAGTGTTTTGAGCTGACTTCGTCAGTTCTATCCACAACCTCAAAGCAGTGCTTTGAGCAACCTGCGGCTAGTTTGCTCTTTGATTTTCATTTAGTATAAACAGGGAAGTTTGCCTTCTTCCCTTTTTTTGTTATACTAGTAGAAGAAAAAAATAGAAAGATTTGTGGGAGTGAAAAAGTCCGGGGGACTTTTTCAGCCTGAGCCAAGAAATTCGAGAGCGAGGAAAGTCCTGTGGACTTTTTCAGCCTGAGCCAAGAAATTCGAAAGCGAAGTAAGTCCTGTGGACTTTTTCAGCCTGAGCCAAGAAATTCGAAAGCGAAGTA
>JAWERV010000067.1:0-9465 GCA_032481955.1 Streptococcus mitis
AGAACAAGTGAGAGGAATTGAAATTTCTGATTATCAGAAAGAGCTATGGATTCGTTATCAACGCCAATTTAAGTATGCTAAAGATATCTCATTTGATAATTCTGTTCAGATTATTAAGGAAATTATGCAACAAATATTTTAGTACAAAAGTAACTCATTAGTAAAGCAGTGAGTTGCTTTTTTTATTATGTGACTATCAGTCCGTCTCACTTTGTTAGGTGCGAGACAAACAAATCACCCGTTAGACGGGTGGTCATGATTTTTGATTTTTTCTAAAAACCGGGAAAATCTATCTTGAAAGTACCTATTTAGGCAAGTGGATCTGTAAGCACATTTTAGTAAATAATTTGATTGCTGAATACTTGACTAATACTGCGTTTAGAGGGATATATAGTGTGTAAAAATTTCTTGTTGGGGAAAAATGAACATAAGAAAAATTGAAGCAAAGAATAACAAAAGAAAAAAGAGAATTTGTGCATATGTTCGAGTTTCTACAACCAACGGAAGTCAACTTGATTCGCTAGAGAATCAAAAAGTTTATTTTGAAAAGTTGTATGCTGAACGTGAAGATGTTGATTTTTTGGGTGTTTTTTGTGACAGAGGGATTTCAGGTTCAAAGTATGAAAGACCTGATTTTCAAACTATGCTAGATGCTTGTAGAAAAGGACAAATTGACGTTATCCATACTAAGTCAATATCTAGGTTTGCAAGAAATCTTATCAATGTTCTTAAAATCAGTCGAGAATTAAAAACTCTTGGTATTGATATCTTTTTTGAAGAGCAGAATATCCATACCTTATCTAATGAAGGTGAAGTTGTCTTGACTGTGTTAGCAAGTTTGGCTGAGGAAGAGTTACAAAGCATGAGCGGAAACCAACGGTGGAGTTTTCGTAGAAAGTTCCAGAAGGGAGAATTACTCATTAATACTAAACGGTTTTTAGGGTATGATTTAAACGAAAAAGGTGAACTTGTTATAAACCAAGTAGAAGCGCAAATAGTAAGAACCATCTTTTATAGTTATTTAGAAGGAATGGGTACACATAGGATTGCTAAAAAGCTTAATGAGGACAAGGTTCCAACTGTAACAGAAAAGAAATGGTATAATAGCACAATTTGTAGTATCTTAAAAAAACGAAAAATACAAAGGCTCTTTACTGCTTCAAAAATACTTTCATGATGGTGTAAACGGTCCAAAGAAATTAAATCAAGGACAGTTGAAACAATACTATATCGAAGATAATCATGAAGGAATTGTATCTAAGGAAATATGGGAAAAGGTTCAGGTAAAAATGAAAAGCCGTTCTCGGATCCAAGGTACAAATAAAACCTATAAATTTTCCAGAATGTTAAAATGCCAATATTGTGGTTCAACATTAAAAAGACAGGTATCTTATAAGAAAAAGATTGTTTGGTGTTGTTCCAAATATATCAGAGAAGGAAAAAGAGTCATGTAAAGGTATGAGAGCCCCTGAAAGGGATATTGAAAATTGGAAACTAAGTTCACCAGTAATTGTGTTAGAAAGGATAGAAGATGGAGAAAAACATTACGGTTATCTACAGCAAACAGTCATATCTCAAATTCAGAAAACAATCAGAGTAGCCGCTTATTGTCGAGTGTCTACAGACCAAGACGAACAGCTATCAAGTTATGAGAATCAGGTTAATTATTACCGTGAATACATCTTAAAACATGAAGATTATGAGTTAGTAGACATCTATGCGGATGAAGGAATCTCCGCAACTAATACAAAAAAACGTGATGCTTTTAACCAACTAATACAAGATTGTAGAGGTGGTAAGGTGGATAGAATTTTAGTTAAATCTATTAGTAGATTTGCCAGAAATACATTGGACTGCATCAAGTATGTAAGAGAACTGAAAGATTTAGGTATTGGAGTAACGTTTGAAAAAGAGAATATTGATAGTCTAGATTCAAAAGGAGAAGTACTACTTACCATTCTATCGTCACTCGCACAGGATGAATCGAGATCCATTTCAGAAAACTCAACTTGGGGAATTCGTAAGAAATTTGAGCGTGGTGTAGTTCAAGTAAACACTACAAACTTTATGGGATATGACAAAGATGAAAAAGGAAATCTCATTATAAACCATGAACAAGCTAATGTCGTAAGGTATATATTTGATAGATTTCTAGAAGGATACAGTCCAGAATTTATTTCCAAAGAGTTAAGAGAACAGGAAATACCAGGTTGCACAGGTAAAGCAAAGTGGTGCCCAAGTGCTATATGGAAAATGCTTCAAAATGAAAAATACAAGGGTGATGCTTTGCTTCAGAAAACCTATACCGTTGATTTTCTGACAAAGAAAAGAATTGATAATGATGGACAAGTTAATCAATATTATATTGAAAACAATCATGAAGCAATCTTAGATAGAGATAAGTGGGAGATTGTTCAGTTAGAAATAGAAAGAAGAAAGAGATTTAGAGAACAACATAAGCTCCAGTTCTATATCATGCAGAAAGAAAACAATCCCTTTACAACAAAAGTATTTTGCGCCGAGTGTGGTTCAGCATTTGGTAGAAAAAATTGGACTACAAGTCGAGGTAAACGTAAGGTATGGCAGTGTAATAATCGATATAGGATTAAAGGCCAGATTGGATGTTTAAACAATCATATCGATGAAGAAATGCTTGAGAAAGCCTTTATGAAAGCAGTTGGACTGTTGCAAGAGCATAGATCTGATATGGTAGCTAAGTGGCAAAAGCTAGAGCAAGGAGCAAATCTTCTCCATAAGCACTATGCAAAGCAGATGTATCAGATACTAGATTTAGATAAATTTGATGGAGTTATCATGAATCAAGTTCTCGACCACATCAGTATTTCAGAAACTGGACAAATTGTAGTAACTTTCCTTGAAGGAACTGAAGTAGATTTATAAGAGACTGTGACCGGGAAGTTCCAGTCATTTTTTGGGTTTTAATGATATAATGAGATTATAAACGTGGATATTGTTTTAATTTTCTGGAGGTTGTGTAATGTTGAATTTAGTAAAAGGTCACCGAGTTAGTTTGGTAGAAAACCTGTTTGAATCATTTACAAAGTTAACTGAACATCATTTGACGGCGAATGTACACGCAGAAAAAATATTAGAGGTTTTTCAACACTTTATTGCGATTCATGACGAGCCCTTGTTTTTTATTTTGGAATTGCCTGTCAGTATTGATAGAGAAAAAGTAATAGCAAAGAATATTATCAAGGAATCCCATAAGGATGTTTATTATATTGATGGTTGTTCAAGAGAGGAATGCCTAGCACTGTTGATTAGATACGGTGATTTGCTTGTTAATGATGGACTAAGTAAGTTTGGATTTGGTGGGCATAAAAGTCATGATGAGATCATGCTTGATAGCTATAATGTTGTGACAATTTATAGTAAAGAACTATCGAAATTTAATGACTTTTTTGAACCTCATAATATTCAATTTGTAGAAGAACTAGTGACAGCTTGAAAAACTTTTTCTAAGACCTCACCAGGAATCTCTGAAATCTATGAATGTAATGGAAAAACTGTTTATGATTTGCCTGAAGAATTAGCTGAATGGGGAATATATTTAGCTGAAACTCGAACAGAATAGGCATATCTATAGGATTAGAAAGAGAATGCTTCAATTCCTTAAAATTTGATTTAGAGCAAGGTGGAGATTGAAGTTGTAAGATAAATAATGGTTATTTATGGCAGAACTCTGATTCTGCCTTTTTTATTTATGAAGTATATGAAATATGGCATAAAAGACTAAAGAAAAAAATGCAAAACGTTTAATATATTAGAATTTTCTTGCTACTTTTTGAAAAATATTTTTTCCTTACAGAATCCTTAAAAATATTTTTTATACTATTTACAAGATTAAAGGAGGAACAAAATATGAGCAAATATATTTTGGAAACAAATGAGCTAACAAAAGTTTTTGGAAAACAAAAAGCTGTAAATAATGTGTCATTAAAAATTGAGGAAAATTCAGTATATGGATTACTAGGACCTAATGGTGCAGGTAAATCTACGACATTAAAGATGATTACAGGTATGTTACACAAGACGTCAGGTGAAATTATGTTTGAAGGACATGAATGGAGTAGAAATGATTTATCAGATATTGGTGCTTTAATCGAGATGCCACCCTTATACGAAAATTTAAGTGCAAGAGA
This sequence comes from Streptococcus mitis, assembly GCA_032481955.1. Taxonomy (GTDB): domain Bacteria; phylum Bacillota; class Bacilli; order Lactobacillales; family Streptococcaceae; genus Streptococcus; species Streptococcus mitis_DQ. The sequence continues at coordinate 4,167 of JAWERV010000067.1, forward strand.
AAATCTAAAAGTTAGAACATTATTACTTGGATTGCCTGATGCAAGAATTGATGAAGTTTTAGAAATTGTAGATTTAAAAAATACCGGAAAAAAGAAAAGCGGTCAATTTTCTTTGGGGATGAAACAAAGATTAGGTATTGCAATTGCTTTATTAAATAATCCTAAACTATTGATACTAGATGAACCGACAAACGGATTAGACCCATTAGGAATTCAAGAATTACGAGATTTAATACGAAACTTTCCAAAAAAAGGAATAACAGTAATTCTGTCTAGTCATATTTTAGCAGAAGTGGAACAAACTGCTGATCATATAGGAATTATACATGAAGGAGAATTAAAATATCAAAACACAATTAATCATAATGAAAATTTAGAAGAACTTTTTATGAATGTTGTAAAGAATGGAAAGAGGTTGTAGCTTAATGAAAAATTATATTTTTGCAGAAAATTTGAAACACAAACATAGCTTTTTGTTGAAGATATTACTCATTGCCCCGATTATAGCTTTACTAAATGCATTTGTATTAATGCCATCATATTTTAGCATAAACGCATACAATTGGTGGTATGTGATTTTAATGCCGGCAACTTTCGCTTTAATACCTGCAATGATGCATAGAAAAGAAGAGAGAAAATTAAACTACCGAGCAATTTTTCCACTCAATATTGATTTAAAAAAGATATGGATTTCAAAAATATTAACAGCTTCAATTTATCTAAGTATAACTGCTATTTTGCATATGCTAGGAGTATTTGTTTTTCAATTTTTCATTGGAGAACAATTAACAGGAAACTATGCATTCACGACATTATTATTCGCAAGTGTATTATTGGTTATAACTAACATATGGCAAGTTCCATTTTGTTTTTTCCTGGCTAAAAAGTTTGGGTTTATAGTAAGCATTGTAGTAAATGCTGTATTAGGAATTGTGTTAGGAATTTTGTTAGCTGACGGTTCTATGTGGATTTATTGCCCTTATTCTTGGGGGATTAGATTGATGGTACCCGTTATGCGTATTTTACCGAACGGTATCCCAACAGAAGTATCAAATCCAATGATTTTAAACACATCCTTACTTGTTCCTTGTATTTTATCAATATGTTTGTTTACATTATTGACTTTCATTACTGCAAAATGGTTTTCTAAGCAAGAGGTGAAGTAATGATGAATATATTAAAATCAGAGTTTTATAAATTGAAGCATACTTGGATTCCATGGGCTCACTTTATCTTACCTGTTTTATATGCTCTAATATTTTATTGGGCAGCAACATTTACAAGTCTAAAAAATTTTTCTGATATGGATATCATACTGAATTATTTTGTGCTTTTAGGTGCTATCTTACCAATAATATTTGGTGCTATCACATCTAAGGTTGTTGACATGGAAGCAAGTGCTGGACGATTTCAAGTGATTCTATCAACTACAAAATCCAGAAGTAAGGCTTATGGTGGAAAACTTATAATGCTCTTATTGAGTTTCCTATTTTCTATAAGTTTAGCAGTTTTTATATTTGCCATGCTATTTGGTAATCAAGGGACTATGGCTTGGTTAATTGAATTATTATTAGTTTTTATAGGATGTTTATCTACATATATGATTCATTTATGGGTATCACTTATGTTAGGTGGTGGTGCATCTATAGGATTGGGATTTGTGGAAACGTTGATTGCTTTACTTTCAATAACAAGTTTAGGTGAAAATATTTGGTATTTTTTACCTTGTACTTGGGCATCGAGATTATCTGCAACATATATTGTTGGAAGTGAATTGGCTGATAGCTCATATTTAATTAAAGAGTTTACCATGTGGGGCTATGTAGCAATACCTATTACAGTAGTCATTTTTACTGGCTCTTTATTATGGTTCAATAGGTGGGGTGGAAAGTCAATCAGTGAATAATAGCTCTAAATGTATTTGTAAATGGAATATGGTATAATAATAAAATATTTATAAATATGGAGGTGGTTTGGTATGGCAAGAATTCTTGCTATAGATGATGAATTAGATATGCTGACTCTAATCAAGAATATTTTAATAAAAGGAGATCATATTGTTGATATTTACCAAACCACGGTAGATATTGATGAAAATAGTTTGGGGAAATATGACTTAATATTACTTGATGTAATGATGCCAGAGGTTGATGGAATCAGCTATTGTAAAAATATACGTAGTAAAGTGGATTGTCCGATTATCTTTTTAACTGCAAAAGCAATGGAAACGGATATAGTAGATGGCTTATTAAGTGGAGGAGATGACTATATTACCAAACCATTTGGTGTTGGTGAATTGTTAGCAAGGGTAGAAGCTCATCTGAGAAGAGAACAAAGAGAAAAACATTCGAGTTTAAACCTAGGGAATATAAGATTTGATTTATCCTCCAATCAAGTATTTGTGAAGGAGGAAGAAATTCATCTAACAAAGTCTGAATATCAAATTTCGAAGCTTTTAGCAAAGAGAAAGGGACAAGTTTTTTCAAGAGAACAAATATATGAAATGATTTTTGGATTTGATGGGATTGGTGATTCTTCTGCCATATCAGAACATGTAAAAAATATTAGAGCAAAGTTCTTAAAATTTGGTGAAAATCCAATTTCTACAGTTTGGGGGATTGGTTATAAATGGAATTAATTAGAAAAGGACAGTCGCTCAAAATAGTATTTCTTAAATACTTAATGACTGTTGGAGTTGGTTTAGGATGTGCCATCGTACTAGCTTTATTAACTTTTACAGCGTTTTATAGTGTTGGTTTGATTCTTCCGGCTAACCATACAGAAAATTTATTACAAGAAAATAAATATAAAATTTTAAATAAAATAGACTTTGATGAAGCATTGATACCTAAAGGAGCTAGCTATATGTTTTTATCGCCAGATGGTGAAGTGATAAAAACTAATATGGATGAAGCTATTCAACTGAAAGCTAAGAATTTTCACAATCATGAGGGATTTTCAACTCCATATTCTTCATTTATAGAATTTAAAAGGAATGATGGATATGTATTAATCCATTATTCACTAGAGCCACACTACAATAATGATTGGATGGAAAAATATTTCCCTAGTGTAGATTTACTATTAATATTTTTATTAATCATTTTCTTTTTAATGAGTGCATTTGTGGCTACTCTAATCTGGGCAAAACGAATAACAAGGCAATTATCGCCAATGCTAGAGGCATCAGATAAAATCGCCAACCAAGAATTAGACTTTGAAATAGGAAGTTCAAATATCAAAGAATTTAATGATGTCTTAAATAGCCTTGATATAATGAAAAAAGCCTTAAGTGATTCATTAAGAGAAAATTGGATTAAAGAAGAGAATAGGAGAAGTCAGATATCGGCATTAATGCATGACTTAAAAACTCCGGTTTCTATTGTCCAAGGTAATGCTGAATTGTTAAAGGTAACTGATCTAACTGATGAACAAAAGGATTATGTAGCGTACATTTTAAAAAATTCAACACGTATATCAGATTATACAAAAGCTCTGATGGAGATGAATCAGTCAATTAAATTAAACTCGTTGAATTTACAAAAAGTAAAAGTGTCAGAAATAATCGAAAGAGTTAGTGAAATAGCGAGAGAGATTACACTAGTACATGACCGTACTATATCTAAATCTATTAATTGTGAAGATTCAGATGTAATGATAGATATACAATTATTTGAAAGAGTCATTCAAAATATATTTAGTAATGCTATTCAATATTCACCAGACAAATCCAACATTGAATTACTAATAATGACTACAGATAAGATACTTTCAATATCTGTGATAGACGAAGGCCCAGGATTTTCTAATGAGGATTTAAAACGAGGAACGGAGCAATTTTACCGTGGAGATAAGAGTAGACATTCAGCTACAAACTATGGTTTAGGTTTATATAATTCTTGGAAAATAATGTTATTACATAATGGACGCATCATATTAGAAAACAACTCGGATAAACATGGTGCAAGTGTAAAGTTAGAATTACCATTACTATAATAGAACAGGAATTGTTTTCAAATTGAATTTATTAAAAATATATCCTTTTTGCTTTTGGTGTAGAATAGAAAATTTACTCCGCTATCAAGCAAGAATCTTACATAGTAGAAAGCTAAATGAACTTTGATAACTGAACAAATTCTAAAAGTTAACTTATAAATTTCTAGAAGGAACGGAAGAAAATCTGTGTTTAACTGCAACTAGTAAGTTGTAGTTTTTTATTTTGAATAATGATATAATAGGATAAGAAAATAATGAAAACGCTATATATTTGAAAGTTGAATAGGAAAGCAGAAAGTATGAAAACAATTGATATGATTATTAAATCATCAACTGATTTAGTTATGTATCTTACATAAAGAGAAAGGAATTAATTATCATGAAATTATCTTTGTATAGTGAAGTTGAACATTACCATTCTTTAAGTTCTTATTCTTTAAATGATATTACACATACTGATACCCCAAAAAATATTATTGAAAAGTCTAAAAAAGATAAGGATAGATACCCAATAGTAATACTTAATAAAGACCATAAAGTAATTGGTTTTTTTTTGCCTACACCTAAACACTGGTCCTAAAGAGTACGGCTATTATCAAAATGATTATGCGCTTATTAGAGGATTTTCTATTGATGATAATTTCAGAAATCAAGGATATGGTTCTAATGCTCTGAATGGAATATTTGAATTCATAGATTCAACTTTAAAATTAGAAATTAACCATATTATATTGGCTGTAAATGAAAAAAATATATTGGCTCAAAAAGCATATAGAAATTCAGGTTTTTTTGTTGTGAAAAAAGATTTAGAAGGAAAAAGGGGGAAATTAATTATTATGGAGAAAAGCAAAAACTAGTATCATTACTAGTTTCTGCTTTTCACTAAGTCTTTAAAGTTAGTATTCTATCTTATTTCCACATTTTGAGAGAAATGATCTATATACTGAGATTTCATATTTTGCTCTTCTAAAATATCAAAGACTTGGATAGCCTGTTTCATTTTTTCAACACCAGTATTTAAATTCTTTTTAAATTCAAAGTAGCCCTTAGCATAAAGGATAACAGTTTGTTCATAGTAATTTAATTCGTTATCTAATAGTTTTGTAATCTCTGCAATAAGAAATGTGCAATTATGAAATTTTTCTTTATCAATACTTAATATCAAACAATTAATGGCAAGTTGAGTAACTAATCTTTTATTTGTTTTGTTTAGGTGTGAAAGATATGGAAAGGTCAATAAAGTTTTATAGAGATGGTTTAGGATATAAGACTGATTGCAGAGAAAATAATCCATCAGTATGCT
>JAWERV010000068.1:0-9256 GCA_032481955.1 Streptococcus mitis
AACCCAACCAAAATTTATTTTGGCTGGGTTTATTTGATATTCTTTACAATCTCATTAAATGAAGATATAATTTTTCCTTGCTTATCTTTGGGTAATTTTATTAAGTTTTCAAAAAGTACTTCAGAAGAATCTTCTCGATCTGATTCAAATGATTGTAGATTGAAGAACTCCTCGACCGTTAGATTTAGGGCTTTGATTACGGATTCAAGAGTTTTTATCTTAAAATCATACTTCATGTTTTCTATATTTTGAATCGCTTTAACACCTAGACCAGCTATTTCAGATAATTTCTCCTGACTTAAACCTTGGTCTTTTCTGCATTCACGTATTCGAAATGCGATATGCTTTTGTAATTTATTATATTCCATACTATGTACCATTTTACTATCTATTTTCTTGAAAAATAAGTATAATAAACTATCCAAAAATGAGAAAAGTATGGTAGAATAGTACTATATTGAATAAAATGCATAGGGCATTGTACAAAGGAGTTTATAGATGTCAAAAACTACGGAAAATAGTCATGGTACTGCTAAAAAATTGTATACGGGTGCGGTTATTTCTGCCATCGCAACCACTGGTCTTGTCGGAACAATCGGAACTGCTCAAGCAGATACAGTGGAGCTTCCATTACCTACAACTGCTCAAATCGAACCAGCTTTGGTAGAGAAAGAAGCTCCTAAGAAAACTGAAGTAAAAGTTCCTACTAAGGAAGTTACAAAAGGTCAGGTTGACGAAGCTAAGGATAAGCTTGATAAATCTACCAAAGAAGTAGAACAAGCACAAGCCAAGAAAGACCAAGCACAAGCCAAGAAAGACCAAGCACAGACTGAAAAGAATAATGCTCAGTCAGAAGTAGATAAGGCACAAGAAATCAAGGATAAAGCTACACCAGAAAACATTGAAAAGAAAAATCAAGAGGTTGCTAGTGCTGAAAATGGTAAATCTGATGCAGAAAAGCAAGAGAAAAATGCTAAAAATGACCTTGCTAAAGCAAAAGAAGTTGTCGCAGACCAAGAAAACGTAGTTAAGAAGTCTGAGGATAAGGTAGCAAGTGCTGAAAAAGAAGTTAAGGACGCACAGACTAACGTAGATAATGCACAAGCTATCCTTGACGGTACAGGCCAAGCGAAAGTTGTCGAAGAAAAGGAAAACGCTGAGACTGCTCAAAAACAAGCACAGGAACAGGTGACGAGTGCAGAGAAATCCTTGGAACTAGCTAAGTCAGACGACAAGAAACGTGCAGACGCAATTTCAAGCGTTCAAAACGAGTTGACAGAAGCTAGTAAGGTAGTAGCAAGCACTCAAACTGCTTTGACAAACGCAACAAATAAAGCAAGTCAGACACAAACTGCTCTTGAAAAAGCACAGGATACATTTACTAGGGCTGAAAGTAGTTATAAATCAATTAACACTTTCCAAGTTACTAATGAATATGTTAATGCTTTGAAATCCTATGTAAATAATCCTTATAACATTTTGAATGAACGTGCTAAGTGGAAAGAACATAGAGAGAAAGTAGAGTCTATCTTAAAATCGGTCAACCAAGAAAATTTGAATTTGAATAAATTCAAAGAAAATGCCAATGATAAAGCTATCAGTGTTGATGTTAATAACTTGACAACCGAACAAATGACAGAGCTTTCTCTATTTGCGAGTGATCTACTTAACCAAATCCGTGAGCGCTTTGGAACACCTAAGACTATTGTAACAAAAGGCATGCTTCAGGTTGTTGACGAAGTGACTGACGGTTACGTAGCTGATGATTGGGGATTCGGTAAAGGTCACGATAGCAAAGCGGTAAATAATGTAGCTCGTAAGTATGGATTGCCTGCATATAAAGATGATACCCACCAATATCTTGAAAACCTCAATAGTAGCAATGATGGTGATGAAATCCATACCATGGATGATGCCAAAAGATGGATTTATCACAGTCTTAATTCCTTTCTATTTAATGGATGGGAGTGGTTACATGCTCAAAGTATTACGGGCTTGATTAGTAAAGGTGCAAGCAAAGATTATTTTGCATTAGGACTATCTAGTAATACTGGACGTACAAGTGCACACTTCTTATCAGTTTCTAATAATCGAGTTACTGGCAACAAGCTAGACAAGACTGAAGTACCTAACAATAATACATCAGAAAGCATTGTAAAAGCCTATAATGCTGCAAATTCTGCCTTATTAAATGCTCAGACTGAAAACACTCAGGCACAACGTGAAAAGACAAGTGCTTCGATTGCAAATATCAGGGCTAAAGGCGAGCAGGAAACAATTCAAAAACGATTGGATGCTCTTGAAGAAACACCTTTGAAAACACCGACTGCTCAAAGCAATCTTGAAAAGGCACAAGACAACCTTGCTAATGCTAACAAACGCTTAGAAAATGCTGAGAAAGCACTAGAGGCTTTGACTGCTGATGTTAAAATCAAGCAACAAAACCTTGATAAAGCGAAACAAGAACTTGTTAATAAGCAGACCGCCCTTACTAACGCTAAAAACAATCTAGCAACTGAACAAGATAAATTGGTTGAACTCAAAGCACTGGTGCAGACTGCTGAAAATAATCTTGAACTTGCTAAAGAAAAAGTAGTACAAGCTACTAAGAAGCTTGAACAAGCCAAGGCTGACCTTGAAAACTTGCTCAATGCAGAGCCTAACTTAGCTAAAGCTAAGAAAGTCCTTTCTGAAAAAGAAACTACTCTTAAAGAGAAAGTAACTGCTTTGAAAGAGGCACAAGCTATCCTTGACGAGTTGTTGAAAGAACAGAAACTCGACCAAGAGGCTTATGACAAACTCTTCGCCTTGTATAGCGCACAAGTAGAAGCTAAACGTTTAGCTGACCTTGAAGCAAAACGTAAAGAGCTTGAATACTTGGGGTATAAACCAGTACCAGTTGTAGATGGTAAAGGGAATGTTGTGGATTACAAAGCAGAGAAAGTAACGGTAGGAACTAAAGACGATAAAACATATCAAGCTCCTTCACAGGCTACAAATGCAAATGCAAAAGCAGAATCTAAGAAACAACTTCCAAACACTGGAATGAAAGAATCGAATCTCCTATCATTACTTGGGGCAAGTCTTGGTCTTCTCGCTTTGGTAGGGAAACGAAAATATAATAGATAAAAAGAAAGAGAGCGGTGGTTCTCTTTTCTAATGAATGGAAACAAATTAGTATATATGGAAAAATTTTATATAAGGGAAACTTTTGATATTCTGGTTCGATTTTTGCTTATTTTTTTATGAAAGTTTACCTTATTTTAATGAAAGTGATTGAAATTAGTTGAAATTTTATTTTTTGAAAACTTATGAAAACATTGGTTTGAAAGCACTTTGAAATTAGATGAAATAAGTGGTGCCCCAACCAGGTCTTAAGAAAGCTCGTAAAGCATCGCAATTTAGTAAACGTTAATTCGAAAGAATTACTATACTTATACAGAGCACCTTTCGGGGTGTTCTTTTTATACTTTCTTACTTAATTGGTGCAATTGACACAGTTGTTGCGACTTTAGTCGCTTACAAATGTGGCTGCAACCTGACAAGGTCAGTTGCCTCAAAACGTTAATCAATACGATTATATCAACGTTTCAAAGCATTCAAAAGTTTACCTTATTGTTTTAGAGAAGCACTTAGTACCTGTTTATATTGATGAAACAGGATTCGATACTTATTTTTATCGAGAATATGGTCGCTCATTAAAAGGTCAGATAATAAGAGGTAAAGTATCTGGAAGAATATATCAGAGGATTTCTTTGGTTGCAGGGCTAACAAATGGTGAGTTAATCGCTCCAATGACTTACGAAGAGACGATGACGAGCGACTTTTTTGAAGCTTGGTTTCAGAAGTTTCTCTTACCAACATTGAGTACACCATCAGTTATTATTATGGATAATGCAAGATTTCATAGAATGGGTAAGCTAGAGCTCTTATGTGAAGAATTTGGGAATAAACTTTTACCACTTCCTCCCTACTCACCTGAGTACAATCCTATTAAGAAAACATGGGCTCATATCAAAAAGCACCTCAAAAAGGTATTACCAAGATGCAATACTTTTTCGAGGCTCTTTTGTCTTGTTCTTGTTTCAATTGACTATATTCTAATAAAAGTCCTTCAGAAGTTGGACTTTATGGTAAAATAGAAAGAAGTGAAAAGAGAGAGTAATACTCAATGAAAATCAAAGAGCAAACTAGGAAACTAGCCGCAGGCTGCTCAAAACACTGTTTTGAGGTTGTGGATAGAACTGACGAAGTCAGCTCAAAACACTGTTTTGAGGTTGTGGATAGAACTGACGAAGTCAGTAACCATACCTACGGCAAGGAGACATTGACGCGGTTTGAAGAGATTTTCGAAGAGTATAAGAAAAAATCAGTCCCCTAAAGGAGTAGATTATGAAGTTATTGTCTATCGCCATTCCTAGCTATAATGCTGCTGCCTATCTTCATTACTGTGTGGAGTCGCTAGTGATTGGTGGTGAGCAAGTTGAGATTTTGATTATCAATGACGGTTCTCAGGACCAAACTCAGGAAATAGCTGAGCGTTTAGCCGACAAGTATCCTAGCATCGTTAGAGCCATCTATCAGGAAAATAAGGGTCATGGCGGTGCTGTCAATCGTGGCTTGGCAGAGGCTTCTGGGCGCTATTTTAAAGTAGTTGACAGTGATGACTGGGTGGATCCTCGTGCTTACCTAAAAATTCTTGAAACCTTGCAGGAACTTGAGAGCCAGGGGCAGGAAGTTGATGCCTTTGTGACTAATTTTGTCTATGAAAAGGAAGGTCAGTCTCGTAAGAAGAGTATGAGTTACGAGTCAGTCTTGCCTGTCCAGCAGATTTTTGGCTGGGACCAGGTCGGAAATTTCTCAAAAGGTCAGTATATCATGATGCACTCGCTGATTTATCGGACAGATTTGTTGCGAGCGAGCCAGTTCCAACTGCCTGAGCATACCTTTTATGTTGATAATCTCTTTGTCTTTACCCCCCTTCAGCAGGTCAAGACCATGTACTATCTGCCTGTCGATTTCTATCGTTATTTGATTGGGCGTGAGGACCAGTCTGTCAATGAGCAAGTGATGATTAAGCGCATTGACCAGCAACTAAAGGTCAATCGACTCTTGGTAGACCAGCTTGATTTATCCCAAGTGAGCCACCCCAAAATGCGAGAATATCTGCTGAATCATATTGAGATTACGACGGTGATTTCCAGTGCCCTGCTTAACCGAGCTGAAACAGCGGAGCATCTGGCAAAAAAACGGGAGCTGTGGACCTATATTCAGCAGGAAAATCCAGAGGTCTTTCAGGCCATTCGCAAGACCATGTTGAGTCGTTTGACCAAACATTCGGTCCTGCCAGCCCGCAAACTGTCCAATGTCGTCTATCAAATTACCAAATCTGTTTATGGATTTAATTAATATAAGTATTTTATAAGAGGGATTTAAGAAAAATTTTAACTTTTTCTTAATCCTTTTTAATTTTAGGAGATTATACTAGAGTTATCAAATAAAGAAAAACTCTAAGGAGAATCCTATGAAATTCAATCCAAATCAAAGATATACTCGTTGGTCTATTCGCCGTCTCAGTGTCGGTGTTGCCTCAGTTGTTGTAGCCAGTGGATTTTTTGTCCTAGTTGGTCAACCAAGTTCTGTACGTGCTGATGTGGTCAATCCAACCCCTGCTCAAGTCGTACCAGATGCTACTTCGGTGAGTGAAAAGAGCGACTTACCAGTAGAAGTTCTCAAAGAAGCAGTCGATACAGCTCTTCCTTCAGAGCAGGCAGAATCAACACCTAAAGCAAGCTTGGATACTGCAAGCTCTCCAGAAAAAGCAAATGCAGGTGCTAAAGAGCCAGTAGTAGCACCAAAAGAAGAAGTGCAAGCAAAACCAGAATCTAAGAAACAAACAGAAGATGCGGTTAGACCTGTGGAAAGTCCTGCAGCTACAGTTTCTGGACAAGACCGTGAAGCAAGTGAAGCTCAACTAGCAACCACTCCAGCTGAAGTGCAAAAAGGTGTGACTGACAACACTAAAGACACAGTGGATGTCCCAGCAACTTACTTGGATAAAGCTAACTTCCCTGGCCCATTCACAGCAGGTGTTAACCAAGTTATTCCATACGAATTCTTCGCTGGTGACGGTATGTTGACTCGCCTGATCTTGAAGTCTTCAGACAAGGCTCCATGGTCAGACAATGGTTCGGCTAAAAACCCAGCTCTTCCACCAGTAGAAAACTTGGGCAAAGGCCTCTACTTCTACGAAGTAGACTTGGCAGGTACCCAAGGCAAATCAGATAAAGAGCTTCTTGTTCTCTTGAAACAAAATGGTACTCAAAGCTATAAAGCTACTATCAAGGTGTACGGTGCGAAAGACGGCAAGGCTGATTTGAGTAATCTCGTAGCAACAAAAGATTTGGATGTCAATTTGAATGGCTTGACTACCCCAGCTGAAGTGCAAAAAGGTGTAGCTGACAATACTAAAGACACAGTAGACGTTCCAGCTACTTATCTAGACAAAGCTAACTTCCCAGGTCCATTCACAGCTGGCGTCAACCAAGTCATTCCGTATGAATTCTTCGCTGGTGACGGTATGTTGACTCGTCTGATTTTGAAAGCTTCAGACAAGGCTCCATGGTCAGATAACGGTTCGGCTAAAAACCCAGCCCTTCCACCAGTAGAAAAATTAGGCAAAGGTCTTTACTTCTACGAAGTGGATTTGGCTGGCACTCAAGGTAAATCAGATAAAGAGCTTCTTGACCTCTTGAAACAAAACGGTACACAAAGCTATAAAGCAACTATCAAGGTGTACGGTGCCAAAGACGGCAAGGCAGACTTGAGCAACCTCGTAGCGACTAAAGAATTGACAGTGAACTTGAATGGGTATAAGTCCCTCAATGAGATGAAATCCAAAATGCCAGCTGCTAGCCAAGATAAGATGATGTCTAACAAAGAGCAGGACAAAACCATGAATGCTAGCCAGCCTATGGTAACCCCAAGCAAAATGTCTGATGAAGGCAAGATGGCGTCTGCTAACAAGGTGTCAAGTCCAATGATGGCTGATCAAATGAAAGACCAAAAAGACATGCTTCCATATACTGGTGAAGCCCAAACATCAATGGCTACTCTTGGATTCTTTGGATTAGCCTTGGCAGGACTGCTAGGTGGACTCGGCTTGAAAGCTAAAAAAGAGGAAAATGACTAGTCTAGCTACAGACTTTCTATCTAGGATTTGAAAAATCCAGATATCGATTAGAATGTTCGTAAAGCGATTAAAATAGTGTTATACTATTGTGGTATAGCACTGTTTTTTTCAAAGGAGAGACAGATGGGAAAGACAATTTTACTAGTTGACGACGAGGTAGAAATCACAGATATTCATCAACGCTATCTGGTTCAGGCAGGATATCAGGTTTTGGTGGCCCATGATGGAGTAGAGGCCTTGGAAATCTTCAAGCGAAAAGCGATTGATTTGATTATTACAGATATCATGATGCCTCGGATGGATGGTTATGACTTGATTAGTGAGGTTCAGTATCAATCTCCAGATCAACCTTTTCTCTTTATCACGGCTAAGACTAGCGAGCAGGACAAGATTTATGGCCTGAGCTTAGGGGCAGATGACTTTATTGCCAAGCCCTTTAGCCCTCGTGAACTGGTTTTGCGTGTCCACAATATCTTGCGTCGCCTTCATCGTGGAGGTGGGACAGAAGTCGTCAGTCTCGGGGATTTACGGATGAATCACGGTAGTCATGAGGTCCAAGTCGGAGATGTGGCGCTTGATTTGACAGTCAAATCCTTCGAACTTCTATGGCTTTTAGCCAGCAATCCAGAGCGGGTTTTCTCTAAGACAGACCTCTATGAAAAGGTCTGGCAGGAAGACTATGTAGATGATACCAATACCTTGAATGTTCATATTCATGCTCTGCGGCAGGAGTTGGCTAAACATGCTAGTTCAGAAACACCCACCATCAAAACCGTCTGGGGCTTGGGCTACAAAATTGAGAAAGCACGAGGTAGTCAATGAAATTAAAAAGTTATATTTTAGTGGGGTATGTCATTTCAACACTCCTAACGATTATCGTGGTTTTTTGGGCCATCCAGCGAATGTTAATTGAAGAAAGAGAAATTTATTTCCTAGTGGGTATGACTCTCGTGGCTAGTTTTATCGGTGCTGGGATTAGTCTCTTTCTCCTATCGCCTGTCTTTACTTCATTGGGCAAACTCAAGGAACATGCCAAGCGAGTAGCGGACAAGGATTTCCCTTCAAATCTGGAAGTTCAAGGACCTGTAGAATTTCAACAATTAGGCCAAGCTTTTAATGAAATGTCCCATGATTTGCAGGCGACCTTCGATTCCTTGGAAGAAAGCGAACGAGAAAAGGGCTTGATGATTGCTCAACTTTCGCATGATATCAAGACCCCCATCACTTCGATCCAAGCGACGGTAGAAGGGATTTTGGATGGGGTTATCAAGGAAGGAGAACAGGACCATTATCTAGCAACCATTGGACGCCAGACGGAAAGACTCAATAAACTGGTTGAAGAGTTGAATTTTTTGACCTTAAACACAGCTAGAAATCAGGTCGAAACGACCAGCAAGGACAGCATTTTTCTGGACCAGCTCTTGATTGAGTGCATGAGTGAATTTCAGTTCTTGATTGAGCAGGAGGAACGAGATGTCCATTTGCAGGTAATCCCAGAGTCTGCTCGGATTGAAGGAGATTATGCCAAGCTTTCTCGTATCTTGGTGAATCTGGTCAATAACGCTTTTAAATACTCAGCTCCAGGAACCAAGCTGGAAGTGGTGGCTAAGCTGGAAAATAACCAGCTTTCAATCAGTGTGACCGATGAGGGACAGGGCATTGCCCCAGAGGATTTGGAGAATATTTTCAAACGCCTTTATCGTGTCGAAACTTCGCGCAATATGAAAACAGGTGGTCATGGCTTAGGACTTGCGATTGCGCGTGAATTGGCCCATCAATTGGGTGGGGAAATCATAGTTAGCAGTCAGTACGGTCTCGGAAGCACCTTTACCCTCGTTCTCAATCTCTCTGGCAGTGAAAATAAAGCTTAAAACCCCTTTACAAATCCAGCTATTCATGGTAAAATGAATTTTGTGTGAAATATCAGCAGGAAAGCATGAAGCTCGTCAACAGGTGTCTTATGACAAGTAACCTTGGCTGTTTAGGCGAAGGGCATCTGCACGAATCAGGGCTTTCTAAGTGACTATTTCCACCGAAATATTATTTATATCAGGAGGACATTCA
>JAWERV010000069.1:0-9166 GCA_032481955.1 Streptococcus mitis
GCAAAAAAATAGCCACACTGCCCGGAGTCAAGCTCAGCAAACAGCGTGGTTAAGGCATCGTTAACTTACCTCACAACAGGTTTGAAGTAAATCAGCGAAGCTACTTTCTTAGTATAACACTTTCAGAATCATTGTCAATAGAAACGACTTGATTTTTTCAATTTTTTCAAGCTATTTCCAAGGGTTTCTAGGAGAAAATTCTTAAATATCTGCAAAAATTGATTACTCTTTTATACCTATCTATGGACTGGGAATGATGATATTATGACCTCGTTATCTCAAATACTACTGTATGAACCCACTCATTATGAATTTGTAAGTCATCTTCTATAACCCTACTAAAGGTGAAGCTATTTTTTAAAAGCACCCTCTGAGAGGCTAGATTACCTGTTGCCGTTCCTGCAATAATTCTATTGAAACCATAAGTCGTGAAGGCTTTTTCTAAAACGAGTTTAACCGCTTCGCTGGCATAACCTAAATTGCTAACATTTTCCCCAATCCTATACCCAAGCTCTGCTGTTTTTCGATTATTCTCTAAAACACTTAAATTAATTCTTCCGACCATAACGCCTTGCGAATCTCTGATAATATGCATGTAGACATCCCGATTCGTTTGTTCCGTTAACAATTCCCTTGTAATTTTTTTAAAACCTTCTAAATCAAAATAGTTAGCTGGTCTAGGAGGTAAATTCCGCTCAAAATACTCTCGATTCTCTTTTTCAAAAAAATAGACGTCTAAACTATTTTCTTCAGACAACAGCTCTAAACTTATCATTGTAAATCATCTCCCATCATTATATACATTCAACATTTTCCCATGTTTACACAAAATGAAATGAACACGATTTAAATTAAGTACTTTTACTATTTTATATCGTCTCTACATTATGACACTGAACTTAGTTGAAAATGATTATATTTGAATAACTTTGATTTTGTAGTGTAAATTCTACTGTAAAATATACAAGCTAATTCATGTTTTGTCAAAAAGTTTCAAGTATACAATTATTAACTTTATTTCTCATACAATCTATCAATAAAAAGTTATAGAATAATTTCTATTTACTTATCTAATGAAAACTTTGACAATACTATTTCCAAGGGTTGTAAAATCGTCCATGATTCTGCAAGATAAGTAGTAAACTAGCTACTAAAAACAAGGCTGCCAAAAGCAAGGTAAGATAGTCTCCTTTTTTCAAGGCCTGGTAACTATACCAAGTGCGTTTTTTCTCTTTTCCAAAGCGGCGAAGCTCCATGGCGGTCGCGATGGTATCAATGCGTTCTAGCGAGCTAAAAATCAAGGGAGTAATAATGCGCAGATTGCCTTTGATTCGTTGCATAAGAGAAGCTTTCTTGGATAATTCCATCCCCCGCGCTTCCTGAGACATCTTGATAGTAAAGAATTCTTCCTGCAAATCTGGAATATAGCGCAAAGTCAGGCTGACTGAATAGGCAATCTTGTAAGGCACACCGATTTGATTTAAACTGGAAGCAAACTGACTAGGGTGGGTTGTCATCAAAAAGATAATAGCCAGAGGAATGGTGCAAAGGTACTTAATGGCTAGATTTAGAAGATAAAAGAGCTCTTGACTGGTCAGAGTGTAGGCACCGATTCCCTGCCAAATCACGCTTCTCTCTCCGTAAAGTCCAACCCCATACTCAGGAGAAAAGAGATAGACCATCAAGACGTTTAAAACGGCAAATACCGTCGCAAAAACGGCCACAAAGGAAACATCTTTAAAGCGGATCTCTGAAAAATAGAGGAGAAAGACCGAAAAGATGGCAATCAGAACAAGCAGCCTGGTATCATAGCTAATCATGGCCGCCAATGACACGAGGATGAAAAAGAGAAGTTTCCCAGCTCCTGACAAGCGATGAATCACAGTATTTCTATGCTGGTAACCGATTAATTTAGCTTGCATCCTTCTCTCCTTTCTTTGTAAAATGCCGTTAAAGCAAGTGGATTCACATCGAGTTTCTTAGCCAAGTTGAAGATTGAAGTTTCTTTTAGGTTGGCTTTTACTAGCAGCTCAGGATTGCTCAACAGACTAGCTGGATCAGTATCGGCAATCAATTCCCCATCTACCATGACAAGGGCCCTGTCTGAATAATCCAGCATCAATTGCATATCATGCGTAATCATGACAATGGTATGCCCTTGTTGATGCAGTTCTTCGAGAAATTCCATAATCTCAGTATAGTTCTTCTGGTCTTGACCTGCAGTCGGTTCATCTAGGAGGATAATTTCAGCTCCTAAAACCAAGATTGATGCAATAGTCACACGCTTTTTCTGCCCAAATGACAGGGCAGAAATGGGCCAATTACGGAATTCATAAAGACCACAGATTTTCAAAGTTTCATAGACTCTCGTTTCAATTTCCTTCTCATCCACACCTCGCAAACGAAGTCCCAGAGCCACCTCATCAAAAATCATATTGGTTGAAATCATTTGATTAGGATTTTGTAGTACATAGCCTACTCGTTCCGCCCGCTCTGCAACAGAATCTCCTTTTATATCCTGTCCTTCCCAAAGATAGCGACCTTCCGTCTGGATAAAGCTACTTAAAGCCTTGGCTAGAGTTGACTTCCCTGCTCCATTTTTTCCGACAATAGCAATTTTTTCACCCTTTTTAATATCTAAATGTAGGGATTTTAAAATAGGTCTATCATCATAAGAAAAAGACACATCATCTAGTCTAAAAAGTGACTGCAAATCTGGTGTCTCTTTTACCAATTCAGTCTGCAACTGAACCTGACCTTTTGAGATAGACAAGCTATTCAGATCTGCTAATTGTTCTTCCTTAACTAAATCCACACCCAATTGACGGAGAGTGGTTAGATAAAGGGGTTCTCGAATTCCATTTTGTGTCAACAGGTCAGTCGCCAATAACTGATCAGGACTCCCATTAAAGAGGATACGGCCATCGTTTATCAAGACAATTCGATCCACAGGCCGATGCAGAACATCCTCCAAACGGTGCTCGATAATCAGAGTCGTCGTTCCCTCCTCCTTGTGAATCTGATCAATCAATTCGATAATATCCTGACCTGACTTGGGATCCAGATTTGCGAGTGGCTCATCAAACAAGAGAATCGGACTCTCATCAATCAAGACACCAGCTAGACTAACCCGCTGCTTTTGTCCACCTGATAAATCCTGAGGACGCTGAGCTAGTAAATCAAGAAGATCCAGCTTTTCAGCCCATTTATGAACACGATTTTTCATCTCATCTAGAGCTGTCACGTCATTTTCCAGAGCAAAAGCCAAATCCTCTGCCACGGACAGACCGATAAACTGCCCATCTGTATCCTGCAAAACTGTGCTAACCAGATGAGATTTATCATAGATACTCATATCAAAGGCTGCTTGCCCCTTGATCAAAAATTCTCCAGACTGCTGACCCTTGTAAATATTGGGAATAATCCCATTCAAACACTGACCCAAGGTAGACTTGCCTGACCCAGATGGCCCAGCAATTAAGACTTTCTCTCCCTTGTAAATGGTCAAGTCCACCCCTTGCAAGGTCGGTTCTTGTTGTGTTTCATACCGGAAAGAGAAATCCTTCCACTCAATTATAGCTTCTTTCATCTTACTCTCTTCATTCGCTTCTTAGACTTCTATTTTATCATAAATCGAACCCTTCTTGCAGTCTCTTCTCTTAAAAACTTAGCGCCAACAAGATTCCTAGCCTAGCTTGCTTACCCTACTAGACTATAAACAGCAAAAAGACTGGTTCCCCAGCCTTTTCCCTTATATTAATCCTTTTTCAAACTTCCTGAACGAGTCTGTGTACGTGAATAAGCTAGCAAGAGAAGGGTTCCTGCGATAGCTATAGTTACCGCGTTAGCAATACCTGCAACAATACCTTGAGCAAATACTTTTTCTGCCGCTTCTTGATATATCACAACATCTCCAAGTGGTGCCAAGACACCCCAAACAAGAGCATTTGCGACAATCTGAATGAGGTTAAAGAAGACAATATCCTTCAACTCAAAAACACCCTGTGTTACTCGAATGTATTTTCTAAAGAGACCTACAGCTAGACCAAAGAGACCACTAGCAATAATCCAAGTCCACCAAAGACCGTAGCCAGCAAGAGAGTCCTTCACTGCATGCCCAATTAAACCAACAAGTAGTCCCACTAGAGGACCAAAAATGATAGACAAGAGGCTCTGTACCGCATACTGAAGCTGGATACTTGTATTTGGAACAGGGGTCGGAATGCTGATCATCCCGATAACAACAAAGAGCGCAGCTCCAACACCGATAGCAACAACTTGTTTAATTGATTGATTTTTCATCTATATTCTCCTATTTTATGATTCTATTTTCTTTATTTCAATGGTCCAAGATGAACCGACACCCACATTATAGGCCTTGGCAAAAGAACCTTGGTTGATAGCCAAACCTAAACGATAGAGAGAGTTGATGTAAAGGATTGGTTGCCCAATTCTCACATCAGCAAATGATTTGCCATAGACAACCTGATTTTGATAGACCAGCATATCTGCATGATAGATAGTCACTTCAAAACGATCACCGAATGCTGGTTCTAGCTTGTAAAATTCTTCCCGTGTGATAGAGGTCCAAAGCGAACCGAAACGCACATCCAGAATATCAATAGCTCCCTTCACCAAATGATCTTCTATGATAGTCTCTACAACTGGAAGCTCCACAATCCGATTCACACTGAGCTCTGGTCCCACTTCCTCAAAAGTAATGTGACCACTGGCTAGTTTAGCACCAGTATAGGCATAAACATCACGACCGTGGAAAGTATAAGAATGCTCTGTATTTTGACGTCTATTGGCTACTTCAGAAATTTCACGAATAGCTACAATGCCAACGTGTTTCTTGATAAAGGAAAGGGTCCCATTGTCTGGTGTGACAATGTATTGATTTTTTGTAGTCTTAGCAACCACACTCTTACGTTTCGAGCCGACACCTGGATCGACCACCGATACAAAAGTCGTTCCCTCAGGCCAGTAATCCACCGTCTGAAAGAGACGATAGCTCCCCTCAAAAATATTATAAGGCGTGATATCGTGCGTCAAGTGATGAATTTTTAAGGTTGGAGATTCTTCTAAAGCCACTCCAATCATAGCCGATACCGCACCATCAACCAGACCAAAGTCTGATTGTAATACCAGTAAATTATTATTCATTTTATCTCCTTGTATACCCTTTATCATACCATATTTCAGAGAAAGGTGCTAATAGCTATTTTAATTGCTTAGGGTATAGTTTTACCTTATAGCAAATTTCCTACTAAAAGCTCTTGTTATTAGCTAGTAGGTGCATTTTTTCTTGAAAAAGGGTATGATAGTTACATCATGAAAAAGTAGGTTCTAATATGAAAATTATCCTTGTCGGAGGGGGAAAAGTTGGTTTTGCCCTCTGTCGCTCCTTGGTTGCAGAAAAGCATGATGTTTTGCTAATTGAACAAGACGAAGCCGTCCTCAATCATATTGTCAATCGCTTTGATATCATGGGCATCCTTGGCAACGGAGCTGATTTCACCATTCTTGAGCAAGCAAGTGTCCAGGATTGTGATATCTTTATCGCCCTGACCGAGTACGATGAAGTGAATATGATTGCAGCCGTTCTCGCTAAGAAAATGGGAGCTAAAGAAACCATTGTTCGGGTGCGGAACCCTGAATACTCTAACTCTTATTTCAAAGAAAAGAATATTCTCGGTTTTTCCCTTATCGTTAACCCTGAACTCTTGGCTGCCCGCGCTATTGCTAATATCATCGACTTTCCCAACGCCCTATCTGTCGAACGTTTCTTTGGTGGAAGAGTCAGCCTCATGGAATTTGTCGTCAAGTCCACTAGTGGTCTTTGCCAAATGCCCATTTCTGATTTTCGTAAAAAATTCGGTAATGTCATTGTCTGTGCTATAGAAAGAGATCATCAAATTATCATCCCAAGTGGTGACATGACCATACAGGATAAAGATAGGATCTTTGTCACTGGTAACCGTGTTGATATGATGCTCTTCCATAATTATTTCAAATCTCGTGCCGTGAAGAGCCTTCTCATCGTCGGGGCTGGGAGAATTGCCTATTATCTACTTGGTATTCTCAAAGACAGTCGTATCGATACAAAAGTCATTGAAATCAATCCTGAAATCGCCAGCTTCTTTAGCGAGAAATTCCCAAATCTCTACATCGTTCAAGGAGATGGGACCGCAAAAGATATCCTACTGGAAGAAAGTGCTCAAAATTATGATGCCGTTGCGACTCTAACAGGAGTCGATGAGGAAAATCTGATTACTTCTATGTTCCTTGACAGCGTAGGTGTGCAGAAAAACATCACCAAGGTCAATCGTACCAGTCTCCTCGAGATTATCAATGCGCCTGATTTTTCAAGTATCATCACACCTAAAAGCATTGCTGTAGACACGATTATGCACTTTATTCGTGGTCGAGTGAATGCCCAGTATTCAGATCTTCAGGCCATGCACCATCTAGCAAATGGTCAAATCGAAACCCTGCAATTCCATATCAAGGAAGCCAATAAAATGACTGCCAAACCTCTTTCTCAACTGAAATTGAAAAAAGGGGTTCTTATTGCAGCCATCATTCGAAAAGGCAAGACTATTTTCCCTACTGGAGAGGAGAGGCTGGAAGTCGGAGACAAGCTCCTAGTAACAACCTTGTTGCCAAACATCACCAAGATTTATGACTTGATCGCGAGGTAAGAAATGAATAAAAGTATGATTCGTTACCTCCTTTCAAAGTTACTTTTGATTGAAGCTGTTCTCCTCTTGGTTCCTGTAGCTGTAGC
Source organism: Streptococcus mitis (assembly GCA_032481955.1). Taxonomy (GTDB): domain Bacteria; phylum Bacillota; class Bacilli; order Lactobacillales; family Streptococcaceae; genus Streptococcus; species Streptococcus mitis_DQ. The sequence continues at coordinate 6,791 of JAWERV010000069.1, forward strand.
TGTCTATTACCACGAATCGAGCCAAGTCTTTACAGCCCTCTTTACAACGATTGGACTTCTCCTATTACTAGGCGGTTCAGGAATTTTACAAAAGCCAAAAAATCAACGGATTTATGCCAAGGAGGGAGTCTTGATTGTTTCCCTCTGTTGGATCCTTTGGTCTTTCTTTGGTGGTCTCCCCTTCGTCTTTGCTGACCAAATTCCCAGCGTTATCGATGCCTTTTTTGAGATTAGTTCCGGCTTTACAACTACTGGTGCAACTATTCTGAACGACGTTTCTGTCCTCAGCCGTTCCCTCCTCTTCTGGCGAAGTTTTACCCACTTGATTGGAGGGATGGGGGTTCTTGTTTTTGCACTTGCTATTATGGACAATGCCAAGAATAGCCACCTAGAGGTAATGAAGGCTGAGGTTCCTGGGCCTGTTTTTGGTAAAGTAGTGTCCAAACTCAAAAACACTGCTCAGATTCTCTATCTCCTTTATCTAGCTCTCTTCTCCCTCTTTGTCATCATCTATTATCTAGCCGGCATGCCCCTATTTGATAGTTTTGTTATCTCTATGGGGACCGCGGGAACTGGGGGATTTACCGTCTATAACGATGGGATTGCCCACTATGGCAGTTCACTGATTACCTATCTAGTTAGTATCGGGGTTTTGGTTTTTGGGGTAAATTTCAATCTCTACTACTACCTCATGCTCCGTCGCGTCAAAGCCTTCTTTGGAGATGAAGAGCTTAGGGCTTACTTGGTCATCGTACTACTTTCTACAGGCTTGATTAGCCTCAATACCCTCTATCTCTATCCAGGATTTTCAAAAAGTTTTGAAATGGCCTTCTTCCAGGTTTCCAATATCATTACAACGACTGGTTTTGGTTACGGAGATATTACCAACTGGCCCCTCTTCTCCCAGTTTATCCTTCTCTTCCTCATGGCAATCGGTGGTTCTGCTGGTTCAACCGCAGGTGGACTCAAGGTTATTCGAGGCCTCATCCTTTCAAAAATTGCCAAAAACCAAATTTTGTCAATCCTATCGCCCCACCGTGTTTTGACCCTCCATGTTAATAAAACGGTGATTGACAAAGATACCCAGCATAAGATTCTCAAGTACTTTGTCATCTATGCTATGATTTTGCTAGCGCTTATCTTTATTGTCAGCCTAGATAGCAATGATTTTCTGGTTGTGACTAGCGCTGTCTTTAGCTGCTTCAATAATATCGGGCCTATCCTAGGAACCACTTCTAGTTTCTCAATCTTTAGTCCCATCTCAAAAATTCTCCTCTCCTTTGCAATGATTGCAGGCCGCTTGGAGATTTACCCAATCCTACTTCTCTTTATGAAGAGAACTTGGTCTAAGAGATAAAATATAGTAGATTGAAATAAGATTTGAACAAATCAATTAGAAAAGTTAAATTAATTTCTAAAAATGTTTTAGCAGCTGTAGTGTACTATTTTGGTTTCAATCCACTATATAACCACACCTTGTTTCCTTACAAAGTGTGGTGTTTTTATTTCAGACTACTTCCTCAACCAACTCTTTTTAAACAAAGTAAGACACTTCAGAAAATGACTTAAAATATTTAATACTCAATGAAAATCAAAGAGCAAACTAGGAAGCTAGCCACAGGTTGCTCAAAGCACCGCTTTGAGGTTGCATATAAAGCTGACGTGATTTGAAGAGATTTTGTCAGAGTATAAGAGTTCAAAAAACAACCCTCAGTCGACTGACCGAGGGTTCCTTATTTCATTATTCAAGAACTTGATTAGCTCAATGCATCCAAGGCATCATCCATTGAAAGAACTTCGTGGAAGACACGTTGTGTCAATTCAGTTTTTTGTTCTGGAGTGAGGTATTTAGTGTTTACACAGTATCCAGAGATACGTACGATAACGTCTTCTCCTGACATGATCTTTTCGTAAACATCGTTCAAGTCCATAACGTTCAAGTTAACGTGTTGTCCACCGTTTTCGAAGTAACCATCAAGGATTGTTACCAAGTTATCAACTTGTTCGTCACGAGTCTTACCAAGAGCGCGAGGTGAAACTTGAGTAGTCAATGAGATACCATCAGCTGCATAACTAAAGTCAAGGCTAGAAAGTGAGTTCAAGTTTTGCAACCATCCACCTTTAGCTTTATTAGATGGGTTAGCACCTGGTGAGAAGAATTCAAGTTTAGACAAGTTCACAGAACCATCTTCGTTGAGGTATACACCTTTGTGAACTGGTGAGTTACCAGTTTGTTTAGAGTAAGCAACGTTAGATGTGATTGTCAAAAGTGATACTGTAGCTTCTGCGTCTTTGTAAAGTTTGTGGCTACGTAGACGAGTTGTGTAAGCTTCGATCAACCATTCTGCCAATTCGTTTGAACGTGGGTCATCTTCA
>JAWERV010000070.1:0-8824 GCA_032481955.1 Streptococcus mitis
AGTTTTTGGCATGTGGTTTTCTTTTTATCTACGAGAGACTGATGGAGGAATTATGTCAACTATTGAAGAACAATTAAAAGCGCTTCGTGAAGAAACGCTGGCTAGCTTGAAGCAGATTACTGCTGAAAATAAAAAAGAGATGCAAGATTTGCGTGTTTCTGTCCTTGGGAAAAAGGGTTCACTTACTGAAATCCTCAAAGGGATGAAAGATGTCTCTGCTGAGATGCGTCCGATTATCGGGAAACACGTCAATGAAGCTCGTGATGTCTTGACAGCAGCCTTTGAAGAAACAGCTAAACTATTGGAAGAAAAGAAAGTCGCAGCTCAACTGGCTAGCGAGAGTATCGATGTGACACTTCCAGGTCGCCCTGTTGCGACGGGTCACCGCCACGTTTTGACACAAACCAGTGAAGAAATCGAAGATATTTTCATTGGTATGGGTTACCAAGTCGTGGATGGTTTTGAAGTGGAGCAAGACTACTATAACTTTGAACGTATGAACCTTCCGAAAGATCATCCAGCCCGCGATATGCAGGACACATTCTATATCACTGAAGAAATCTTGCTCCGTACTCATACATCTCCTGTGCAGGCGCGTGCTATGGATGCTCATGATTTCTCTAAAGGCCCTTTGAAAATGATCTCACCAGGGCGTGTCTTCCGTCGTGACACAGACGATGCGACCCACAGTCACCAGTTCCACCAAATTGAAGGCTTGGTTGTTGGGAAAAATATCTCTATGGCTGACCTTCAAGGAACCCTTCAGTTGATTGTGCAAAAAATGTTCGGTGAAGAGCGTCAGATCCGTCTGCGTCCATCTTACTTCCCATTCACAGAGCCATCTGTTGAGGTGGATGTTTCTTGCTTCAAGTGTGGTGGAGAAGGCTGTAATGTATGTAAGAAAACAGGTTGGATCGAAATTATGGGGGCCGGTATGGTTCACCCACGTGTTCTTGAAATGAGTGGTATCGATGCGACTGTTTACTCTGGATTTGCCTTTGGTCTTGGACAAGAGCGTGTAGCTATGCTCCGTTACGGAATCAACGATATCCGTGGATTCTACCAAGGAGATGTCCGCTTCTCAGAACAGTTTAAATAAGATTGAAACCTGAAACACAGTCCTAGTCAGCTACTCTTGACGAGAAATGGTGAGGACTGACTCGAAGAAAAAGAAAGGAATTGAAAAGGTCTTACTTGGTGGGATCTTACAATCAGAATTATGCTTGTATCTTATAAATGGTTAAAAGAATTGGTGGACATTGATGTTCCATCACAAGAGTTGGCTGAAAAAATGTCAACTACAGGGATTGAGGTCGAAGGTGTCGAATCACCTGCTGCTGGTCTCTCAAAAATTGTCGTCGGTGAGGTCTTGTCTTGCGAAGATGTGCCAGAAACTCACCTCCATGTTTGTCAGGTTAACGTTGGCGAAGAAGAAGCCCGTCAAATCGTCTGTGGTGCCCCAAATGTGCGTTCTGGTATCAAGGTTATGGTGGCTCTTCCGGGAGCTCGTATCGCTGACAATTACAAAATCAAAAAAGGAAAAATCCGTGGCTTAGAGTCACTTGGGATGATCTGTTCACTTGGTGAATTGGGAATTTCTGACTCAATTGTGCCTAAGGAATTCGCAGATGGCATTCAAATTTTGCCAGAAAATGCTGTTCCAGGTGAGGAAGTCTTCTCATATCTAGACTTGGATGATGAAATTATCGAACTTTCTATCACACCAAACCGTGCAGATGCTCTTTCTATACGTGGAGTGGCTCACGAAGTGGCAGCCATCTATGACAAGGCAGTCAACTTTAAAGAATTTACTCTAACAGAAACTAACCAAGCTGCGGCAGATGCCCTTTCTGTGGGCATTGAGACAGACAAGGCGCCTTACTATGCAGCTCGTATCTTGCACAATGTTACTATTGCACCAAGTCCACAATGGTTGCAAAACCTTCTTATGAATGAAGGTATCCGTCCTATTAATAACGTAGTGGATGTGACCAACTACATCCTTCTCTACTTTGGTCAACCAATGCACGCCTTTGACTTGGATACCTTTGAAGGGACTGACATTCGTGTACGTGAAGCGCGTGCTGGTGAAAAATTAGTGACTTTAGATGGTGAAGAACGTGACTTGGACGTGAATGACTTAGTTATCACTGTCGCAGACAAGCCAGTAGCCCTTGCAGGTGTCATGGGTGGTCAAGCAACAGAAATCTCTGAAAAATCTAGTCGTGTCGTCCTTGAAGCTGCAGTCTTCAACGGAAAATCAATCCGCAAGACTAGCGGACGTCTCAACCTTCGTTCTGAGTCATCTTCTCGCTTTGAAAAAGGGATTAATGTGGCAACTGTTAACGAAACCCTTGATGCGGCGGCTAGCATGATTGCAGAACTTGCAGGTGCGACGGTGCGTAAAGGTATCGTTTCAGCGGGTGAGCTTGATACCTCTGATGTGGAAGTTTCTTCAACTCTTGCAGACGTTAACCGTGTCCTTGGTACAGAACTTTCTTACGCTGATGTAGAAGACGTCTTCCGTCGTCTTGGCTTTGGCCTTTCTGGAAATGCAGACAGCTTTACAGTCAGCGTCCCACGTCGTCGTTGGGATATCACAATCGAGGCAGACCTCTTTGAAGAAATCGCTCGTATCTATGGCTATGATCGCTTGCCAACCAGCCTTCCCAAAGACGATGGTACAGCAGGTGAATTGACAGCCACACAAAAACTCCGCCGTCAAGTTCGTACGATTGCTGAAGGGGCAGGTTTGACAGAAATCATCACCTACGCTCTGACAACTCCTGAAAAAGCAGTTGAGTTTACGGCTCAACCAAGTAAGCTTACAGAACTTATGTGGCCAATGACAGTGGATCGTTCTGTCCTCCGTCAAAATATGATCTCAGGTATCCTTGATACTGTTGCCTACAACGTGGCTCGTAAGAACAAAAACTTGGCCCTTTACGAGATCGGAAAAGTCTTTGAACAAACAGGTAATCCAAAAGAAGAACTTCCAAATGAGATTAATAGCTTTGCCTTTGCCTTGACAGGCTTGGTTGCTGAAAAAGATTTCCAAACAGCAGCAGTTCCAGTTGATTTCTTCTATGCTAAGGGAATCCTTGAAGCCCTCTTTGCTCGTTTGGGACTCCAAGTAACTTATACAGCAACATCTGAAATCGCTAGCCTTCATCCAGGTCGTACAGCTGTGATTTCACTCGGCGATCAAGTTCTTGGTTTCCTTGGTCAAGTGCATCCAGTCACTGCTAAGGCTTACGATATTCCAGAAACGTATGTGGCTGAGCTCAACCTTTCAGCCATCGAAGCTGCCCTTCAACCAGCTGCTCCATTTGTGGAAATCACCAAATTCCCAGCAGTTAGCCGTGACGTGGCTCTACTCCTCAAGGCAGAAGTGACTCATCAAGAAGTTGTAGATGCTATCCAAGCTGCAGGCGTGAAACGTTTGACAGATATCAAGCTCTTTGACGTCTTCTCAGGTGAGAAATTGGGACTAGGTATGAAGTCAATGGCTTATAGCTTGACCTTCCAAAATCCAGAAGACAGCTTAACGGACGAAGAAGTCGCACGCTACATGGAAAAAATCCAAGCGTCTCTTGAAGAAAAAGTCAATGCAGAAGTGCGTTAAGTTATTAGAGTTTGAAATAAAAATTTAGACTTAAACATAAAAAACGAATAAAACTAGTTTTCTGGAGAGTCAGAATTTTGTTTTATTCGTTTTTTTTTGATTGCTTTAAACAAGGTCAGTTTCCCTTTGACGTATGACAATTATAAATAAAGATTAGTTGATAGCAGATTGAATCTAGAGTAGTATATCGCGATTGCTAAAACATTTCTAGAAATTAATTTGACTTTCCTAATCGATTGGTTCACCTTTTATTTCAATCTATTATATCTGAAATTTCAAAATACAGTTTTAAACTATCGGTTGAAGACTGTTAAGAATGAATAAAGTCAAACTACTTTTTCTTAGCATTTAATAATTTGAGTTCCTGCCTCTTAGTGATTGACATTCTTATTTTTATCCTCTCTATATATTAAATAGAGGCCAAGTAAAAAAGTCCAGTTTAAGATTGAAATGATTAACAAATTTCGAGATAAAATGTAAGGTTCGTACAATTCTCCTTCAGGTAAAAAAATAGATTGATAGGATAGACATATAATTGCGAGTAGAAATGATAGTAATATGCAGAGTTTTCCTATTATATTGTTGCTCATATCTTTTATCTATAGATTAATCTATATTCTCCTCTAATTGGTCGTTTTACAGTATATGAATTTCTGCTAAATTCTCCACCGTCGTAAAATCTAGCAATTCTAGTTCCACTTTCGACTTCATATAAAACCCTAAATCCAACGTAAGCGCTTCTTCTTGGAGGGACATTTAATGTGTAACCGACACCACTAGATATAGAAGCCTGAGCTCCAATATTAATACCTTTTACATCTCCCGATATACTTGTGCCAAAAGTTTTACTTTGATTTACGGATATACTAGCACCTGCTCTTCCTGTAGTCACTGTGTAGCTAACAGGTGTATAGTTAGACCATTCTTTTCGATACCGTACATTTGTTTTTTGATAAGTAAGTCCTCCATAGCTTCGACTTTGACCTATGGTTTCTGAATTAGTATTTGTTTCATCTGCATAAATTTCGTGTGTATTGAGCAATGATAGAGCTCCTATAACAGAGAAAAGAATGAGAGATTTTGCTAGCTTATTGGTATTATTCATTTTATTTCTCCTCATTTATTCATGTATTTAAATTATGGAAGCCACGGCCAGAGTGGTTTACTAAATAACAAAACCAGAAGAGGTAAGATACTTGCTATTCTAGTTTTTGCGATGAAATGTACGATTCTCATATGATATTCCTCCTTGTTTTTTATTATAGATAGTATACAATAAAAAATGTAAGCGTTTTTGCATATGACAAGTTTTTTTGCGCCTGAAATTTTGGAGGTAAGTAGATGAGATGGGATTACTATAAGATTTTTAAAAAAATACGAGAAGATAAGCATTTATCTCAAACTCAGGTGGCAGGGGAAATGGTTAGTAGGCAGTCGGTTGCTGCATTTGAGAGCAATAAGGCGACGCCAAAATTTGAGAATATGGAATATCTCTTAAGACAAATGGATATAACTTTTGCAGAGTTTCAATATATTTGTGATTATTATCAACCTAATGAACGGATGAACATTATGATGAAATTACAAGAACTAACCACACTAATGACTAGGGAGCAAATTGAAAATCTTGTAATACAGTGTAGAAGTTACTTGAAAACATGTGACGATATACCTATTTTTAGGAGGATGCAATTATTACAATTATATTTACAGGATGATAAAGAACTTAATAATCAACTTTTAGCTGAGCAAATTTGGAAAGAATTACAAAGTTACGAAGAGTGGTATCTAGGAGATTTAACCTTATTGGTAGGAATTTTACCTTATGTCTCTATGGAAAGTGTCTTAACATTGACTGACCAGATATTGGCGACTTTAAAACGGTATGAATCATACGTTAACATTAAGGAAGCTAGATTTACCATTCTTTCTAATCTAGCAGTAACTTTCTTGTATAATGACTATAGAGAAAAATCATTGGAATTTATTAAACTTGCTTTAAAAACGGCTCAATTAACACATAGAAGTGATTATCTTGGTTTTTGCTGGGTTTATAAGGGAATACTTCAGAAAGACTACCGATTGGTAGATAAAGGATTACTCCTTCTTGAAATGACAGATGAACTGGTTTCTTATAAAAAATGTTGTCAAGAAATTATTCGCTTTTTTCCAGAAGTCTTAGAGGAAGAAAACTTTATGAAGAAAAAGGAGTTACTCAAATAACAATTCAGGATCAAAAACTGACAGTTGAGGAGCAGAGAAGATAAATTGGGGTTTACCACTGTATAATGTACTCATAACCAAAAGTACTCCAAGATTTTTTACTAAAATGAGGATGATAAAAATGGACGGAAAGCATTGTAAAGGCTATCAAAAAGGAGTATAATGAGTGCAAGACATTTCGGAGGTGAAAGATGCTAGAAGTAAGAAGTCTAGAGAAAAGTTTTGGATCCAAGCAAGTTTTGTTTGGTATTGACTTTCAAGCGCGACCAGGTCGTATTTTGGGACTAGTCGGGAAAAATGGTGCTGGGAAGACAACAATTTTCCACAGTATTTTGAAATTCCTAGAATACCAAGGAGAAATTAGTCTGGATGGCCAGGATATTCGTCAGGAGACCTACGCTCGGATTGGCTATCTGCCTGAGGAGCGCAGTCTTATGCCTAAATTGACAGTCCTTGAACAAGTTCGTTACTTGGCGACTCTAAAGGGCATGGATGCCAAGGAAGTTAAGGAAAAACTTCCTCAATGGATGAAGAGGTTGGAAGTGAAAGGAAAGCTGACTGATAAAATCAAGAGTCTGTCAAAAGGAAATCAGCAGAAGATTCAGCTCATCATTACTCTGATTCATGAACCAGACTTGATTATCTTGGATGAGCCTTTCAGTGGATTGGACCCAGTCAATACAGAATTGCTCAAACAAGTCATTTTTCAGGAAAAAGAGCGTGGAGCAACCATTATCTTTTCTGACCATGTCATGACTAACGTCGAGGAACTTTGTGACGATATTCTCATGATTCGAGATGGTCGTGTGGTCTTGCATGGACCAGTTCAGGATGTTCGCAATCAATACGGGAAAACGCGTCTCTTTGTTTCAAGTGAACGAAGCAAGGAAGAATTGGAAAATCTTCCTCATGTCAAACAGGTGAGCTTGACCAAACAAGGCAGTTGGAAATTAATCTTAGATGATGAGAGCGCTGGAAGAGAACTTTTCCCAATCTTGACTCAAGGGCAATATATCGCAACCTTTGACCAGCAAGCGCCAACAATCGATGAAATCTTTAAACTAGAATCAGGGGTGGAAGTATGAGAAATATGTGGGTTGTAATGAAGGAAACCTATCTTCGACATGTCAAATCGTGGAGTTTCTTCTTTATGGTGATTTCGCCGTTCCTCTTTTTAGGAATTTCTGTAGGAATTGCCTATCTCCAAGGCTCTTCAATGGCTAAAAATGATAAAGTGGCAGTAGTGACAACAGTGCCGTCTGTAGCAGAAGGACTGAAGAATGTAAATGGTGTTAACTTTGACTATAAAGACGAAGCAAGTGCCAAAGAAGCGATTAAAGATGAAAAATTAAAAGGCTATCTGACTATTGATCAAGAAGATAGTGTTCTAAAGGCAGTTTATCATGGCGAAACATCGCTTGAAAGTGGAATTAAATTTGCAGTTACAGGTACACTCAATGAACTGCAAAATCAGCTTAATCGTTCAACTGCCTCCTTGTCTCAAGAGCAGGAAAAACGTTTAGCGCAGACAATTCAATTCACAGAAAAGATTGATGAAGCCAAGGAAAATAAAAAGTTTATTCAAACAATGGCAGCAGGAGCCTTAGGATTCTTTCTTTATATGATTCTGATTACCTATGCGGGTGTAACAGCTCAGGAAGTTGCTAGTGAAAAAGGCACCAAAATTATGGAAGTCGTCTTTTCTAGCATAAGGGCTAGTCACTATTTCTATGCACGGATGATGGCTCTATTTCTAGTGATTTTAACGCATATTGGGATTTATGTTGTAGGTGGTCTGGCAGCTATTTTGCTCTTTAAAGATTTGCCATTCTTGGCTCAGTCTGGTATTCTAAACCATATAGGAGAGGCTTTCTCGCTCAACACCTTATTGTTTGTCTTGGTTAGCCTCTTTATGTACGTTGTTTTAGCAGCCTTCCTAGGTTCTATGGTTTCTCGTCCTGAGGATGCAGGAAAAGCCTTGTCGCCTTTGATGATCTTGATTATAGGTGGTTTTTTTGGAGTTACAGCTCTAGGTGCAGCTGGTGACAATCTCATCTTGAAGATTGGTTCATATATTCCCTTTATTTCGACTTTCTTCATGCCGTTTAGAGCTATTAATGGTTATGCAAATGGGTTAGAAGCTTGGATTTCGCTTGCTATTACGATTGCTTTTGCAGTAACGGCAACAGTCTTTATCGGACGTATGTATGCTAGTCTCGTTCTGCAAACAGATGATTTAGGTCCTTGGAAAACCTTTAAACGTGCCTTATCTTATAAATAGAAGAGCCTCGCGAAAGCGAGGTTTTTTAGAGATAAAAAGAGTGGAATTCAGAAAAATATTTTTCATATCTATTGACTTTTAGGGGTGAAATTTGGTATTATAGTAGGCGGTATTGTTTACCCCATTTGAAAGGCCCCGGAACCTTCCAAATACTTTTCGATGGGAAGGAACACCCATCACCGTAAACAAAAATCGAACTATATATAGGAGAAATCATGAACAAAACAACATTTATGGCTAAACCAGGCCAAGTTGAACGTAAATGGTACGTAGTTGACGCAACTGATGTACCACTTGGACGTCTTTCTGCAGTAGTTGCTAGCGTACTTCGCGGAAAAAACAAACCAACATTTACACCACACACTGATACAGGTGACTTTGTGATTGTTATCAATGCTGAAAAAGTTAAATTGACTGGTAAAAAAGCAACTGATAAAATCTACTACACTCACTCAAACCACCCAGGTGGATTGAAACAAATCTCTGCAGGTGAACTTCGTTCTAAAAATGCAGTACGTTTGATCGAGAAATCAGTTAAAGGTATGCTTCCACACAATACTCTTGGACGCGCTCAAGGTATGAAGTTGAAAGTATTTGTTGGAGCTGAGCACACTCACGCTGCACAACAACCAGAAGTTCTTGATATTTCAGGACTTATCTAAGGAAAGGAACAATAAAGTATGTCACAAGCACAA
>JAWERV010000071.1:0-8301 GCA_032481955.1 Streptococcus mitis
CCAAAACAACGATATTTGAAACTGAAAAATAAACATTTGTTAAAATAAGGGGCAAAACCCCAATAAATTGGAGGATCTAATGAAAAAATTAGGTACATTGTTCGTTCTCTTTCTTTCCGTCATTGCTCTTGTAGCATGTGCTAGCGGAAAAAAAGATGCAGCTTCTGGTCAAAAACTAAAAGTTGTTGCTACAAACTCAATCATCGCTGATATTACTAAAAATATTGCTGGTGACAAGATTGATCTTCACAGTATCGTTCCTGTTGGCCAAGACCCACACGAATACGAACCACTCCCTGAAGACGTTAAGAAAACTTCTCAAGCTGATTTGATTTTCTATAACGGGATCAACCTTGAAACTGGTGGCAATGCTTGGTTTACAAAATTGGTAGAAAATGCCAAGAAAACTGAAAACAAAGACTACTTTGCAGTCAGTGAAGGCGTTGATGTTATCTACCTTGAAGGTCAAAACGAAAAAGGCAAAGAAGACCCACACGCTTGGCTTAACCTTGAAAACGGTATGATCTTTGCTAAAAATATCGCAAAACAATTGAGCGCTAAAGACCCTAGCAACAAGGAATTCTACGAAAAAAATCTTAAAGAATATACTGATAAGCTAGACAAACTTGACAAGGAAGCTAAGGAGAAATTTAACAACATCCCTGCTGAGAAAAAACTCATCGTAACCAGCGAAGGATGCTTCAAATACTTCTCTAAAGCCTACGGTGTCCCAAGTGCCTACATCTGGGAAATCAACACTGAAGAAGAAGGAACTCCTGACCAAATCAAGACCTTGGTTGAAAAACTTCGCCAAACAAAAACTCCTTCACTCTTTGTAGAATCTAGTGTGGATGACCGTCCAATGAAGACTGTTTCACAAGACACAAACATCCCAATCTACGCTCAAATCTTTACTGACTCTATCGCAGAACAAGGTAAAGAAGGCGACAGCTACTACAACATGATGAAATACAACCTTGATAAGATTGCTGAAGGATTGGCAAAATAAACCTCTGAAAAACGTCATTCTCACATGAGCTGGCGTTTTTTTCTATGCCCATATTTCCGGTCAAATCATTGGAAAATTCCGACTGTTTTAGCTAAAATGGAAGAAAAAAGATTGGAGTATCCTATGGTAACTTTTCTCGGAAATCCTGTGAGCTTTACAGGTAAACAACTACAAGTCGGCGACAAGGCTCTTGATTTTTCACTCACTACAACAGACCTTTCTAAAAAAACTCTAGCTGATTTTGATGGTAAGAAAAAAGTCTTGAGTGTCGTGCCTTCTATCGATACAGGTATCTGCTCAACTCAAACGCGTCGCTTTAATGAAGAACTGGCTGGACTGGACAATACGGTCGTATTAACTGTTTCCATGGACCTACCCTTTGCCCAAAAACGTTGGTGTGGTGCTGAGGGAATTGAAAATGCCATCATGCTCTCAGACTATTTCGACCATTCCTTTGGACGTGACTATGCCCTCTTAATCAATGAGTGGCACCTATTGGCACGCGCAGTCTTTATCCTCGATACTGACAATACGATTCGCTACGTTGAATACGTGGACAATATCAATTCTGAACCAAACTTCGAAGCCGCAATTGCAGCTGCTAAAGCCCTATAGAAAAAATCCTCTGTCACAAAGAGTTCCCTACTCTTTGAAACGGAGGATTTTTGTTTACGAGTAAATAAATGAAAATCAAAGAGCAAACTAGTAATCTAGTCGCAGGCTACACAAGACACTGTTTTGGGTTGCAGATGGAAGCTGACGTGGTTTGAAGAGATTTTCGAATAGTATTACTCTACAGATTTCAAGGCTTCAAGCATATCAACCTTTCTCAGATGATAATTGACAAAGAAACCAAGCAAGGTCAAAATGATGCTTACTGCTGCCACAGGAATCACATAGACTTCCCAGCCTACCTGCGGATAAAAGAGAATAGTCGCAGGCGAAATCATTTGAATCAAAAATTGATGTAAATAGAAACCAGATACCAGACCAAGTACGATTCCTACAAGAGATAGTACAATCGTTTCACGGTAAATGTAGAGGGTGACTTCTTTATTATGAAAACCAAGAACCTTGATAGTGGAGAGTTCACGGATTCTCTCAGCTACGTTGATATTGGTCAGATTGTAAAGGATAACAATGGCCAATAGAACCGACACGATGACTAAGATGGTCATGGTCTGATTGAGTGAGCTAGCGACAGAGTCAAAGAGTCGAATGGCTGAAGCATTTTGGACAACACTGGACACCGCAGCTTGATTCATAAGCAAACCTGCCTGCCTTTCGATACTAGATGCACTAGAATCCTTTAGCGAGACCAGATAAGTGTTGGCTTGGGGTAGCTGTCCGTAAATTTGCTCATAGCTAGCTTGATTCATATAAATAAAATGACCAACGTAGTTCTCAGCAATGGCAGCGACCTTTAGTTCCTTACCTTCAATTTCTAAAGTCTGCCCAACCTTGACACCTGCCAACTGGGCTAGTTTAGCTGTGATGACAACTCCATCTTTTAATGACAGCTCCTGCTGATGATGTTGCAGATGGATAAAGGGTGTCAAATCTTCCTTCTCTGTCATCATAAGTGTAATGGTCTGAAGGCCAGCCTTACCTTTGAAATCCTTGTCTAACGTCTTAGAATAAATTTTCTGGTAGGCTTGAATATCCTGCCCTTTCAACATTTCTTCTAGCTCTGCCTTGTCCTGATTGGTCGCACTAGGATTTTCAGAGACAATCATTTGATACTGTTGGATTTGTTGAAACTGTCTAGACGGAACTCCTGCTACAGAGGATTGGATTCCCAAGCCTGCAAAGAGCAGAGCTACAGAACCAGCCACACCAAAAATCGTCATCAACATCCGTTGCTTATAACGAAAGATATTGCGAGCTGTGACCTTATGGGTAAAACTGAGACGGCGCCAAATAAAACCAATGCGCTCCAGTAAGATTTTAGCTCCTTTGACAGGTGGTTTAGGCAGTAAAAGCTGGGCTGCTTCGTCGTGAAGTTCCCTCCGAGCTACCATATAGGCTGGTAAGACACTCGCCAACCAACTCAATCCAAGAGCTAGTATGCTATAGGTCCAATAGAACTGAATCTGGGTTTCTCCCACTACCATGCCTTTTGTAATGACACTTGAAATCACACTGGCTAGTAAATAATGGCCAAGTATACTACCTAGAGCTGTTCCGACAGTCGCAGCTACTAGACCGTAGAGGAGAAACTTAGCGATAATATCCTTACTACGATAACCCAAGGCCTTAAAAATTCCTGCATGAGTTCGCTCTTCATCTACAAAACGAGTCATAGTTGTGAAGGTCACCATAGCTGCAACAGCATAAAGCACCACAGGAAAGATATTGCCCACTGCCCGAATACTGGCTGTAGCATTGCTGTACATGAGGTAGCCCTGACCACCTGGCATGGTCTGACGATTATAGACCTGATACTTGGGCTCAGCCAAATCATCCAAGACTTGCTGATGTTTGTCTAATTTTTCCTTTTCTTGGGCTAGATTTTGTTCAGCCTGCTTTAGTTTATCTTCTTCCTTGCTCAATTCCTGCTTGGCTTGGGTAAGTTGAACACTTGCCTGCTCTCTCTGAGCTTGAGGCAACAAGGCTAGTTGACTTTCCTGAGCCTGTAAACGAACTTGAGCAGTTGCTAAACGACGCTTGCCTTCCTGCAGATTAGTCTCAGCTTTATCAAGGGTTTCTTGGCCTTTGTCTAGAGACTCTTGTCCTTCTTTTTTCAAGAGTTTCAGACGTGCCTTGCCATTATCTGATAAAGCTTGTTCAAGCTCTTCCTGATGTTGCTTGGATTTTTCTTCATAAGCTACTGAAAAGGCATTTAAGCCTGCTAAATCTTGATATTTCAAACGAGCTATATTGTAGACTTTCTGATCAAACTGACCAGGCAAAATCACCCCGTAGGCTGTCAGAGTCCCACTTCCACTTCCTGCATAGCCCATATCTCGCTGGGAGAGGATTTCAGCCGAATCCACAAAACCAGTAATGGTAAAAGTATGGTCTTTTAAAGAGGAATGATCACCTTCTTTTACTTTAAAACTAATCTCCTGTCCCATACTGTATTGACCCTGCAAATGACTTGCCAAAGCGATTTCCTTGTCTGACTGAGGAAGTCGCCCCTCTCTTAGATGAAAGGTTGAAATTCGCTCTGGTTTGGAGTACAGCCGAATGGCATCCTGCGCATTTTCCATAGTCACATCTGTCAAATAGCCAAACTCAACCTCTGCGCCCTCTATCAGTTCTAGTTCTTCTTGATCTGTTTGATCCAAACCATAATTAGACATGACTGCCAAATCCAAGGTTTGAGCAGTTGTTAAATAAGCATTAGCTGTCGCCTCCATATTAGGACTAGTCACTTTGAGACCTACTAGTGCTAAAGATCCCAACATCATCAAGGTCAAGATGGATAAAAAACGCCCCTTGGAGGCTGTGAAGGACTGAATCAAGTCCTTCCAATAGGTTTTTCGCTTCATCATGCTAGTACTCCAATGTATCGATATCCTGAGGATGCTGGTTGATCACCACATCCTTGACACTGGCATCGTGCATATGAATCACGCGATCAGCAATGGGCGCTAAAGCTCCATTGTGAGTCACGATGATTACCGTCGCTCCCTTTTGACGAGACATATCTTGGAGAATTTTCAAGACTTGCTTGCCCGTCTGATAATCCAAGGCTCCAGTAGGTTCATCACAAAGAAGAATTTTAGGATTTTTGGCTACCGCGCGTGCAATGGAGACTCGCTGTTGCTCCCCTCCAGAAAGCTGAGCTGGAAAGTTATTGAGACGATGAGTCAGACCTACATCTGTCAGCACCTGCTCAGGATCCAAGGCATCTGTCACAATTTCTGAGGCCAATTCCACATTTTCCTTAGCTGTCAGATTGGAAACTAGATTATAAAACTGAAAAACAAAGCCGACATCATTTCTACGGTAATTGGTTCTCTGGTTGGAATTGTAGTCTGCAATATTGACCCCATCAATCCAGATTTCCCCTTCATCATTGGTATCCATTCCCCCAAGAAGGTTAAGAACCGTTGACTTGCCTGCACCAGATGCACCTAGAATAATCACCAATTCACCCTTTTCAATCTCAAAATTCACATCGCGATTGGCCACAATCTCCGTGTCCCCAACCTGATAACGCTTGTAACAGTGTTTCATCTCAATATAAGCCATTAGACTCACCCTCTCTTAAACAAATTACTTCATATTACCATTATAACGCTTTTTCAAATAGTTGGAAACTGCTTACATTCTCAAATCCTTATTAAAAGGCAGTCTCAAATTACTGCCTTCTAATACTCAATGAAAATCAAAGAGCAAACTAGGAAGCTAGCCGTAGGTTGCTCAAAGCACCGCTTTGAGGTTGTAGATAAGACTGACAAAGTCAGTCACATATATACGGTAAGGCGACGCTGACGTGGTTTGAATTTGATTTTAGAAGAGTATAATATCTTCTTAAAAATAAAATTGAACCAGATCACCTTCTGCTGTTGCCACCGAAATACAATCTTTCCCCATGCATTTCGCTTTTATTTTTTCTTGATTCATTTCAATCACACTCTTCTCAATACCTGGATAAGTGACTCGCAAATCTCCCCCACTTCTTGATAAAATGCTCAACTGTAAGAGTTTTTTATCCGCCCAGCTCATGCTAACTTCAAAATGTCCACGTGCCACTAAGCCTGAAACAGAACCCCTTGACCATGCATCAGGTAGGGCAGCTAGGGGTACCAGATAAGCTGTATGAGACTGGAGCAACATTTCTGCCATGCCACTCGTAGCACCAAAATTACCATCTATCTGAAAAGGAGGGTGGCTACACCAAAGATTTGGCAAGGTCGATGTCTTTAACTGCTCTGCTAATAATTTATGGGCTCGATTGCCATCTCCTAGACGCGCCCAAAGATTGATCTTATTGGCCTTGGACCAACCTGTTCCCCCATCTCCACGATCATTGAGGCTAGCACACGCCGCATCAAGATACTCTTGTCCCTTGTAGCTAAAGAGAGTTCCAGGATAGAGTCCCACTAGATGGGAAGCGTGCCGATGCTGGGCCTCCACTTTCTCATTTTGAAAATGCTGCTCTTCCTCTTCATACCACTCCCTGATTCGACCAGATTGAGTGATTTGAAGAGGATTAAGCAAGTCAAACTTCTCCTTGACCTCAGTTAACAAAGCCTCATCCAGTCCCAATTCCTGAGCAGCCTGAATAAAATCATGGAATAATTGCCAAATCAGAGATTGGTCATAGGTATTGCCAATCGAAATCGGACCATGTTCCGGCGAGTAAGACGGAGAAGATACCCAACGTTGCGCCTGCCGATCTTCATGTAAAAAATCATTCCAAAAACGAACCGTTTCCCTCAACATGGGATAAATTTTCTCCCTGAGATAGTCTTTGTCCCTATAAAATGAATAGGCTTCATAAACGGTTTGCATCATCCACGCATTGGCAGCTGGTGACCAACCCCAATAGTAATCCCAACCAGGTGCCGTCCAACCAAAGGGAGTCGCTTGAGTATGAACCAACCAACCATTCTCCTCTCCTTCCTGAGAGACGATTCCTGCATACCTTTCAGCCCCTAGACGACCATAGACACGCAAATCATCTATATAATTGATGACTGGGAAAGCCATCTCTAGGAGATTGGTAACATAGGCTGGCCAATAATTCATCTGCAGATTGACATTTAAGTGATAGTCCGAATTCCAAGGAGGATTGTCGACCGCATTCCAGACTCCCTGTAGGTTAGCTGGTAGCGCATCTGGGCAGTCTCTGGACGAACTAATCAATAAATACCGTCCATACTGGAAGAACAGCTCCTCCAAAGCCTGCCCCTCTTGTGACTTATAATTTTTTAACAAATCATCCGTAGTGGATATGTCACCATTAGCTCCCAAATCCAATTGAACACGCTGGAATAAGGCTTGATAGTCCTCAATATGCCTTGATTTCAATTGGGTATAACCCTCTTCTTTAGCTGTCTCCACCAAGTCCTTTACCTGTTGCTCTAAATCTATTTTCTTGCGATAATTGCTAGCAGGATTTTGGGCAAAATCCGTCTTAGCCACCAAGAAGAGATTGGCATAACTGGCTCCTGATATCTGAACCTTATCTGACCAGACTCTAATATCTCCATCCGTTTCCCAAGCTAAACAGCTAACAAACTGCAGGTCATTGTCCTTAACCCTCCCCTTCACCAAGATACGAGAAGGAGAGATCTCCAGCTGACACTCCTTGTAATCCGATTTTTCCTGCTCATACTTTCCATCAGAAGCCAAATCACGAGTCAACGACAGTTCTATAGTAAAATCTAGAGTTTCCGCCCCTTCCTTAGTAAAACGTTGAACCAAGAGATCATCTGGAAAACTGGCAAAGACTTCACGTTCAAATCTCGTCCCCTTATAGACATAAGAAGTTGTCGCAAGCGCCTTACTGATATTAAGCTGTCTCTGGTAATCCGTCACCTGATACAAAGTCTTGCCTTGATTGCTAAACTCTATGTGAATATCACCAAAGGACAGATAGGTCCCATATTGACTCGTTTTTGGCCCGATCAGATGCTGTTCAGCCAGTTCCTTAGCAGTATTGTAGTCTCTATTTTCCAAAGCCTGCCGAATCTCAGCTAAAAAACCATACTGGTCCTGAAGATTTCCACCCTGGTAATCGGAACTATCAGGAAGTGGACCTCCAGACCAGAGACTTTTTTCATTGAATTGAATCCGTTCAGCCCCTACAAGCCCAAAGACTTTAGCACCTAGAGAACCATTACCTATCGGTAAAGCCTCTTCTTCCCAACCCTTATATGTTGTTGAAGCTGGTTGCTTGTAGGCCAATACATAATCTTGTTTTTTATTCCTTATCATACTACCATACTAACATAAAAAGCCTAGAAATCAATCCTAGACTTACAATTTTTTATTTTCCAAGGTAGTATTCAGAAACGACGTTCAATTTTTCGTCGAATTCGAATACCAATGGTGGGAAGTTAGGGATTTCCACGTCCATGATTTCGTCATCTGACAAACCTTTGATATGTTTTACAAGGGCACGGATTGAGTTACCGTGAGCTCCTACGAATACGTTTTTACCATCTTTAAGAGCTGGAGCGATTTTATCTTCCCAGAATGGAAGGGCACGTTCCAAAGTCACTTTCAAGTTTTCAGCATCTGGAATTACTGAGTCGTCAAGTGAAGCGTAACGACGGTCTGTGTGAGCTGAGTGCTCATCATCACGGTCCATATTTGGAGGCAATACATCGTAT
>JAWERV010000072.1:0-8113 GCA_032481955.1 Streptococcus mitis
AGTTCTTTTGCGATTTCGTACAATCTTTTCTTAGACAAATCATGTCCTCCTCTTCTATTCCATAAGAGACCTCATTTTCTTTGTAAATCCAGCATCTGTTACAGCCAAAACCTTTCTTGATTTTCCGACTGCTATGCTTAATTCCAGTGTTGAAAACACGGTTACAATTTCTACTTGATAATAATGACTTTTATCTTGAATCTTCTTGGTCAGATTGGGTCCAGCATCATGGGCTAGAAAGACCATCTTGGCCTTGCCGTCTTGAATGGCCTTGACCACCAATTCTTCACCCGATATAATCCGCCCTGCTCGCTGAGCCAGTCCCAAGAGATTGCTTATCTTTTGCTTATTCAAGTCCTAACTCTCTTCTTTTCACTTTGTGATCCACATAAGCGATCAACTCGTCATAAAAGCTTTCATCCACTTCCATGCTAAAGCTACGGTTAAAGACCTTCTTCTTTTTCGCCTCTAGGGCTTCTGCATTGTCTAGCTTGATATAAGCGCCGCGGCCATTGGCCTTACCTGTCGGATCGATAAAGACTTGTCCTTCCTTGTTCTTGACAATGCGGAGCAAATCACGCTTATCAATCACTTCGTTAGACACGACAGACTTGCGCAAAGGGATTTTTCTCGTTTTCATCTTTCCCTCCTCTAGCAGCTTTTATTCTTCTACAATATCGTTTTCTGCTTCCAACTCTACCGAACCAGCTTCTTCCATGGCTTCAAATTCGCTAGCAGACTTGATATCAATACGGTAACCAGTCAAGTGAGCCGCCAAGCGAACGTTTTGTCCACGACGACCGATGGCAAGAGAAAGCTTGTTATCTGGAACAACCACCAAGGCACGTTTGCTATCGTTTTCATCAAAGATAACTTGGTCAACCTCAGCAGGAGCAATAGCATTGTAGATAAATTCAGCTGGATCTGCTACCCACTCGATAACGTCAATATTTTCTTCGATTGGCACCGTACGACCGCTCTTCGCATCGTAACGAGCTGGGTGGAATTTGCTAGTAATCTTCTTGATATTAGCACCACCACGTCCAACGATTGTACCGATAGCATCCACGTTTGGATTATGACTGCGAACAGCAACCTTGGTACGGTCACCAGCTTCACGAGCCACGCTCATGATTTCAACAGTTCCATCATAAACTTCTGGAATTTCTTGCTCCATCAAACGTTTGATCATTTCTGGATGGCTACGGCTAACAAAGACGTTGACACCACGAGGGTTGTCTTCAACCTTGTAGACATAAACTTCGATACGATCATGAGATGCAAAAACTTCTCCAGGGATTTGGTCTTGTTTTGACAATTGGGCTTCGATGCTACCAAGGTTGACATAGATAAAGCGGTTGTCAAAACGTTCTACTGTACCAGACATGATTTCTTGCTCATGTTCTTTGTAAGTATTGTAAGTGATGGCACGTGTTTGCTTGCGCATTTTTTCCATGATGGTTTGTTTGGCAGATTGGGCTGCTACACGTCCAAACTCAGCAGGTGCTTCTTCAAACTTGATTTTGTCTCCAAGTTCATAGGCTGAATTAATGGCAAGAGCATCTTTCAAGCTGATTTCCAAACGGCTATCAAATACTTCATCAACCACTTCACGGACAGTATAAACGGTAAAGTCACCTGTTTTTTCGTTAAAGTCAATGGCTACACTGTCTGATTGACCATAGCGTCTGCGATAAGCGGAACGAAGCGACTCTACTACTGCGTCGATGATATCTTCTTTTTTGATTCCCTTGTCTTCTTCCAAAATGCGGAAGGCCTCTAGCATTTCTTTACTCATGTTTTCTTCACTTTTGAATCCTCAAAAGCTATCCTTTCTTTTTCTATAATTTAACTGCTAAACGTGCTTTTGATACTAAACTGTATGGAATTTGGACGGTTTTCTTACGCGTCTTGTCCATATATTCCATGGTCAACTCGTCCTCTTCAAAGGCCAACAGAGTTCCTTCAAAGACCTTTTGCTTATCGATGGCTTGGTAGAGCCCGACATGGATGTATTTCCCAACCGCTCCAGCAACGGCATCCTTGGTTTTTAAAGGACGTTCCAAGCCTGGACTGGTAATTTCTAGGAAATATTGTTCTGGGAAGGGATCTGGCTTGATGGTGTCTAGGACAGGACTGATAATTTCTGTCAAGTCTGCCGTGTCGTTCAAGGTAATTCCTTCAGGTTTATCTACAAAAATACTGAGAATCATGTCACTGCCAATCTTTCCATACTCGATATCCACGAGTTCGAAAGGTGATTGAATGACAGGTTCTACAACTTCTCTGACTAATTCTACGATTGTTGCGATTGCGTCCACCTCCTCATAAGCAAGAGGCGAAGATATTTCCCCGCCTCACTTTTCATATTCTTGTTACAAGTATAACACAAATCAAGCTAACCTGCAAGGATTTGACCTTGAAGCTTTTTGTCTGAACTTACACGACCACACTTTTCTTTTACTGCGCCTCTCCTAATAAGCCCAAGTCGTATTTCCAAGTTAAAATGCGTCTGACAGACTCATCAATACGTCCTTCTGTCAACTCTCCAGAGGAAATTTTCTTTAATAGATAAGGGATCTGGGTTTGATAGGAAGACCCTAGAATCAGGTCATTTCCAGCTACAATCACTTGAAAAGTAGCTTCTTCCTGATTGACAAAATCGGCTATCCCTGCCATATCAAAATCATCCGTCATAATGACACCTTTGAAATGCAATTCATTTCGAAGAAGATCCGTGATTTTTGGGGAGATGGATGACGGCACTGTATCGATTTTAGATAGGATATTGTGAGAGACTAAGACACTATCCGCCCCTGCATCTATCCCAGCTTGAAAAGGAAGAAAATCAGCTTGTCTTAATTCATCCAGAGAACGATTGTCTTGGATAATGGCGGTATGACTGTCGCCATTATCGCCATATCCTGGAAAATGTTTCAAGGTTGACACAACCTTACTCTTTTTAAGTTCTTCTACAACCTGTTGAACATAGCTTGCAGTTGTTTGGGCATCTTGTCCAATCGTTCGATCATAGATAAAAGCAGAGTGATCCCTTGCAAGATCTGCAACCGGAAAAAGTCCAGCATTAATCCCAACAGATTTTAGCAGTTCTGCCTTTTGCTTCGTATCAGAAAGCACCGCCTCCATTCCCCCTTGATGATAAAGTTCCATAGGAGATTGAAAAGGAGTTTCTAAAATCGAACTGATACGAGTCACTGTCCCTCCTTCTTCATCTGAACCAATCAATAAAGGAATCTTTGCAGCAGCTTGGTAGCCTTTTATCAAAGTCTTTATATCCTCTAAACTTCGCCCCTCAAAATCTCTTCCAAATAAGATATAACCAGACAAATGATAGGATTGAAGATCTTCTATCTGATGATTAGAAGGAACTCTGGCCCAAAATAATTGCCCCACTTTCTCTTCCAAGGTCATCATGGCTAATCTGTCTTCGATAACCTTATTTTCCTCTCCTTCACTGGTTTCAATAGTTGTCTCAGTTTTTTCTACTTGCACCTCTTTTTCAGCCTGCAACTCTACTTGTCTATGTTGTTGATAATCAGAAAAAATCAAACCAACTATCACAAGGAAAAAGAAAAGATAGAATACAAAAGGATTTATACTATTTCTCATAACCTTTTCATTATACCACTTATATGGCCGCAAATACACACTTAGCAAAAACCAACCATTTTGAAATCAAACTAAAAGGACCTAATTCTGTGCAATACAGAACTAAATCCTTAGAATATATGATTTGTTTAACTTTTTGAATGCGAAACAGTTTTTGAAATCTCTTTAGATTAAAACTGAGCCTCAACTCGGTAGATAACTTGACCCTTGTTGGAGAATTTTTGCTCGTATTCTGTCATGACATTGCCTTCAAAATCACTGGCATGTAAGTCTAGCCAGACACCATTGAGCTTCATGCCATACTGAGAAAAGCTCACTAAACTGTACTCAAACAAGCCACGGTTATCCGTCTTGAAATGAATTTCTCCATTTTCAGGCAAGATACGTTTGAAGGTATCCAAGAAGGTCTTGTAGGTCAAACGACGCTTTTCATGGCGTTTTTTAGGCCATGGATCTGAAAAGTTTAGATACAAGCGATCAATCTCACCGTCTTCAAAGTAGTCAGTCAAGTCAGAACCATCCACCCACAAGAGCTTGATGTTAGGCACTCCAACTTCAAGCACCTTGTCCAAAGCGTAGCTCAAAACAGACTTTTGAATATCAATCCCGATATAGTTGATGTCAGGGTTCTGCTTGGCCATACCTGAAACAAAGGCACCCTTTCCACTCCCCACTTCCACATGAATGGGATTGTCGTTTCCGAACAAGTTCCGCCATTTCCCCTTGGCTTCCAAGGGATTGAGGACCACATACTGGGGATTTGCCTCTAGTAATTCTGTCGCCCCTTTACGATTTCTAACTCTCATCTTCTCTTTCCATACTTGTCTCGGAAGTGACGCAAGCCATGGATCTCCCGATTGACATTTTCTAAATCTTGGTTCATATAATACTTGGAAATCTGGCTCAAGTAAGACAATTGACCATACCAATACAATTTATTTAATACCGTTTGATTGTACTTGTAACCGTAGTAGGTCAACCATTCCTTCCACTGATGTTCTGGAATATAATGGCAGAGCATGTGAGCTACATCAAACATGCGGTCGGTCAAGCGAACCGAATCCCAATCTACCAAATAAATCAAGCCACTATCTGTCTCAATCCAATTACTATGTCGTACATCTCCATGGACAATGGTCGCATAGTCCTCTCTAAATCCTGGAATAGTCTGACGTAAATCAGCCATCACTTCACTGATAAAATGATTTTTACGCAAAGCATCTGGAGCCGTTTCTTGCCAAGACTGTAGTAAATCTACAGGTGTTTCCATGGCATAGCCCAAACGACTCAACTGTGTCATCAACGGACGTGAGCGATGCAGACGAGTCAAAATATTGACGATTTGCTTACGATTCATATCATAGGGGGTCAATATTTTGCCTGTCAACCATTCTTGTGCACACATATCACGCCCATCTGCCAAACGACGACTCCATAATAATTGTGGAGCAATTTGTTCTCTAGCTAGACCAGGTAGGATTGGAGAGGTGTTCATTTTTACAAAGATACGCTTCCCATCAGGATAGCTACCCATATAAGCCTTGCCACTTTTCCCAGGTATGGGAGTCAGTGTTAGCTCATTATCACCCAAATCCATTTCTTTCCTCCGTATAAAGTTTCCTTACTATTCTACTAGTTTTTGACCTATTCGTCAACCGCTCCACACCCGATTCTCAAAGAAAAGCATTTCGGGTAACTTCCTTAAAACCTTCCTCAAGGATAAAGAAAAGATTGTCAACGCTCTTCAACTACCCTATTCTAACGCCAAATTGGAGGCGACTAATAATCTCATTAAACTTATCAAGCGAAATGCCTTTGGTTTTCGGAACTTTGAAAACTTCAAAAAGCGGATTTTCATCGCTCTAAATATCAAAAAAGAAAGGACGAAATTTGTCCTTTCTATATCTTAGCTGACTTCAACCCACTACAGTTGACAAAGAGCCAAAAATTTTACGAAATGCTAAAATAATTATATTGTCTCACACAAAAACTAGATAATTCAAAAATTCACCTATCGACTATCTGTGTTTGACTACAAGATATAGAAAATCTATTATTTTGGGAGGTGACAATAAAAGTGAATAATGTAAGAATTTAGAATTTTCAACATAGGTAAAATTATCCAATATGGGTAATCTCCATCGCAAGTTCATTATTTAATAATGTTTGAAGCAGTTCATTATTTATAAATCTTTTAACGCCATAAAAATCAAGTAAATATTGAGGAAATGAACTAAGCAACAATACTCGTTCAAGACGTAATATAAAGTCGTTATATTGCTTTAAAAATATGTCTTTAGAATCTATAAGCCCCTCTTGGATAAATGAATTGATTTTTAAATGGAATAATATATAAACTGTATAACAAGTTAAGCTAAGCCAAACTTGATTTTTATCTTTCATTCTCGTTTGAAATGGGCCATATTCTTTGATAAAACTCTCACACGCATCTTTAAAGCGAACATCGCTAAACACAGGATATGTAACAAGATTAACACTATCATGATTTATAAAACTTTCATGAAAGTAATTACTGGCTTCTACCATAGGATAACTTAAAAAAAGTTTACCATTTTCGGTTGCATTATCAAATAAATTTAACATCTCCTCAATTTCGATATATATTTTTTCTAGATCTTTATATTCTTTATAGTGTTGAGCGTCTAAATCGAAAAAGAGATAAATTAGAGAGAAGTCCTCACTAGTATATTCAAATTCACCATCAGATAATTCACAAATATGTTCTACTGTTTGTTCATATTGGTTTTCTTTTAATTTCTCATATAAGGAATAAATGTTTGTAGAAAAAATGACTATTTCATAATCAACTTTATGAGAAAAAAAGTCACTTTGAAAATTACAAACCGATTTCACAAGGTTTTTCTCCGGTTTTTTACCTTCGGTAATAAATAGTATTCTTTTAGTTTTTGACATCAGCAAAGAACCCTGTTCTGTACATTTTCTCTAAATTTTGTGTTTTTCTTATAACCATATCTGTTTTATTTGAAAGACTAGATATTTCATTATCTTCAATGATGTAATAACAATCTGGTCGTAATAAAGTATTAGACATATTAGTGGTATTATGTGTTGTTATAACTAATTGGAGAGATGGTATTTTTATTAATCTTTTAATAATTTCACGAGAAACATCATTATGAAAATATGCATCAAATTCATCCATAAAAACAAAACGAACCTCTTTTTCAAACGATAAATACCAATAAAAGAAAAGTGTTAGTGATCTAGTCCCTTTAGACATAATGCCCCAAAACTCTACTTCCTTGCCTGATTCAAATTTCACATAAATCTTTTTTTCTCCATCAACCTCTTTTTCAAATAGATTATAATCTATACCTAAATCTTTTAAAAATTGATTATAGTTACTAAGGTTTCCAGTCTCAATAATTGCTGAGGCAATGGATTCCGAACCTGTTTTAAAACCTCTATACCTGTTTCCGTCCAGCGAATCAAAAGATAGCATTCTATTGACAAAATCCATAAAAAGTAAAAATACTTCAACATTTTTATCTGTCTTAGGATTTAATGCGGTATTATTCCTAATATATTTAACTAATGATAAATCCTCAGTATCAAAATCAAATGTTAGATGCTCGGTACCTTTCAAGGTTGCTTTTTCTCTCTCATTTTTTTGACGAGAGTCTATTACTGGAATCCCATTAATCAAAACAATTTCTTCTACTAATCTTAGAAAGCTAGATTTCTTATATCTATATATAAGTTCATCCTTATCAAATTGAAAAGTATATTCAAACTCTGCTATATCTATATCACTGTCTAAATTTAAGTAATGTTTATCATATTCTTCTCTTCTGATATGTTTATCTGTCAAATGTGAAACTATATCCATAAGAGCCAAACCTAAATTGGATTTCCCACTGGCGTTATCTCCATAGATTAGTGAATCTTTAACAAGGTTATCTTGAATTGCATCAGTATTATATTCGTAATTCCCTGAGGTAAAATCGAAGATTAATTCATCTTTAAAATTCTTAAAACCTTTAACTTTAAATGTTTTAATCATATTTCCTCCTTAGTGTAATTTTTTTACACCACCTTTATAATACTAAAGAATAATCCAATTGTCAAAGAATTTCAGCTATTTTCTAGAATCCAGCTTAGCGTCAAAATCAAAGACAGAGAAATTCCTCTGCTGACTTCCGCCAAGTGTTGAACTCCTGCGCCAGAAGAAATAGCGAAGAAATGAATATAAACCAGCGTCTCAAGTACACTTAGAAGAAAGATTGCAATGAAAAGCAAAAGTTGTTTCTTGCTTAACATCCCAAAAGAAATCATTTCAAACTTTCTAGCATAAGCAACACTCAGCGAGGTTACTAGAAGACTTACAATAATCAGTGCAGGCTCATTTTGAAAAAAATCCCCATGGTTAATCGTATAAGGAACTGTAATGACGATTATTAGTACTAAAAATCCAAAACAAAAGGCATGAAATTTATCAAAA
>JAWERV010000073.1:0-8088 GCA_032481955.1 Streptococcus mitis
GATTTGTTCAAGAGCGTTGTTGAGGGCTTTATTGACGTCTTCTTGAGTCTTTGCTTCTTGGATAGCTGCGATTGCTTTATCAGTAATTTCAACTAATTTCTTCTTAGCATCGTTGTTAGTACCAAGTTCAGCCACTTTTTTCTCGATAGCTTCAGTCAAGCTAGCCATAGCCTTATCATAATTGATTTCAGGCTGTTCAGGTTGTTTCGGATCAACTGGTTGTTCTGGGCTTGTTTCGTCTCCAGGTTTTTGGTAATTTTCATCTTTGCTAAGAATATCTTGCAAAGTAGTGACTGTTGACATCACATCTTGTACATTTACCGTATCAGAACTTAATTGTGCAGTGAGTTTATCAAGATTAGACTTGAACGCTTGGCGTGCAGTTGCAGTATCTTTCAATCCAGCAGGATTAAAATTAGACAAATCTTCTTTCCATTTAGAGATAGATTGAAGGATTTCTGCTTTGCTGTATAGCTCGCTTCCTTCGCCTCTTGTAATGAATTGATCCACTTGCATACCGATATTTTTGGTCAAATCATTCTTGTCAGGGTCTAGTTGGAGAGTTACTGCGTGCAAGTTTTCATCAAGTTCTTTTAGGCTGACTAGAGTCTGGTCACCTTGACGGTTAGCGGCATGACCGCTAAAGTATTTCTTGTCATCAATAGTAGATGCATTTCCCATTCCATCTTGATAGGTGACTTCCTTACCGTCAAGGAATACTTTATAGACACCATGACCTGGGTCAACAAAACCTTTGATGTCAAGTCCAGTACCGTAAAAGTAAGCTGTTACAGTTGTCTTTTTCTTCTGATCCTCTGTCAGATGTCCAAATGATACCCATGATTCAGTGTTTTGGTATTTACCAGAAGAGTTGGTTTCGTGTCTCCAGCCAGGACTGTAATCTAATTGGCTAGCCTGGTCGTCGTAATTTGTCTGATTCGTCTTCAATAAATCAGCCTTCATTACTCGAATAGTTGCGTCGGTAGCAAAACCGAGTAGGGCACCATCAGACGCAGAAGTGAGTTTGGCTTTGAAGTCAAAGATTGAGTCAGCTTGTTCGGTGAAGTCGATAGTTGGAATAGTAACAGTTTTCTCTGTTTCACCATCTGCAAAGGTCACATCTTGAGTTGTATCTTGGTAAACCTTACCGTGAACACCTGTTCCAGGTTCCGTAATGAAGCGAACGGTAGCAGCTCCCTTGCTTCCACCAACACGCTTAATTGTAACAGTAACAGGTTTTCCTTTTTCGACATCGTAAGAAGTTGCTTCAAGCTCAAACATACCCTTGCTGTTATTGTTTAGAGTGTAGATTCCTTCTGTAGCAATTGGTTCACCTGTTTTGTTAACGAGAGTAATAGTGTGTTCTCCAGGCGCTAAATCACCAGTTTCGTAAACTTTTTGGCTACGTTTACGGCTACTGTTCTTGGTTTGTACATCTGCAACTTTTTGACCATCCACGTATACAGACATTTCACCATGGTTTGGATCTACTGTTGATACAACATAAGCCTTGGTTCCTGTGAAAGTATAGGTGACTTTGGCGTCTTTCTTGTTGGTCCACATAGAAGTACCGCGGATACCTTCCGATTCATTGTACCAAGTTGTACCTTCCTTGTCAGCCGTTGTATTTGAGTGGTATTCTATTCCAAGAGGATATCCATCATTCTTTTCGATAGTGCTTGGAGTTTTATAGACTGAGAAGTTGGTTAGGATTGGTGTGGCTTGTGAGCCAGTAATCGTAACTCGGATTTTTTGTGCTTCTACAGGTTGACCCTGGATCAAACGACGATAGCCTACGGTTGAACCTTCACCATATGGAACCCAACGTCCGTTGATTTCGACTTCAATTTTGAATCCAGAAATACGTTGTCCTTTAGCAATATCTTCTTTTAGTTCAACGACGTCAAAACGTCTCTTTTGTCCTAAATCAACTGTGAAACTACCAGTCGTAGCATCATTTGAAAGTGCCCAGCTAGTATCATCTTTACCGTCTGTAAGGTAGCTTTCTTTGTAGAGATGGTTCTGACGAGTAGAACTTGCTGTTACAGTTGCTCCTTTGGCAAAGTCAGTCGCATACATTTGATCTAGAGTCGCTTTGAATTCTTTCAAGCGAGCCACGTCAGCATCTGCGAATTTACCTTCTTTGTTTGGTGGAATGTTGAGAAGAAGTGGCGTTCCACGACCAACAGACTTGAAGTAGATATCCATCAATTCTTTGAGGGATTTTGGTTGCTGGTTATCGTGGTAGAACCAGCCAGAGCGGATGGAAACATCTGCTTCTCCTACAGAGTACATATCTCCGTCAGGGTCACCGTGGTTAAGGTATTCGTTCTTAACATTTTCGGTGATGTTTGCTTTCTTGACCTTATGCCATACAGGGTCACCAGCGATACCACGCTCATTTCCAATCCAACGGATACTTGTTGGTTCGGCAGAGAAGATAGCGATATCTCCTTCAGCTTCCTTGATGTATTTGAACCACTCATCAAAAGTGTAGGTTACTTTTTGGGCACCGCTACCGCGTGCTCCATCCATCCAGACTTCGATAAATTTACCCTTATTACCGTATTTTGGATTACCAAGGATTTCTTTTAGTTGATTGAGGTAGTATTCGTTGTATTCTTTTTGAGTAGCTACCTTATATTTAGGGCTATTAACATCCCATGGTGATAGGTAAACACCCATGTTCATATCGTATTTAGTAGCCGATTTAGAGATTTCTTCTAGAAGGTCACCTTTTCCATCTTTCCATGGACTTGCAGCTACGGTATGATTTGTATATTTAGATGGGTAAATAACGAAACCATCGTGGTGTTTGACAACCATAATAGTTCGTTTAAAACCGGTTTCCTTTAGAGTACGGATCCATTGATCTGTATCTAAGTTAGTTGGATTGAAGTTTTTAGGATCTTCATTTCCATGTCCCCATTCAGAATTAGTATAAGTATTCATACCATAGTGGATGAAGGCAGCTAATTCTTCCTTGTGATAATCAAGTTGAGCCTTGCTTGGAAGCGGACCGTGATTTCCGATTTCTGTTTCTTTATCTTCTGGATGAGCAGCAGGTAAAACATTTGAAGTCGGATTAGAGCTATCAGAGATTTTTTCGTATTCAAAGACGACATCATTCACACCCTTGTGCTGGATGTTGGCTTCTAAGCGTGGAGTGATTGCGCGGTAGCCTGCGATTTCTTTTGCTTCAAAAGTGTTTACAAAGGAAACATCGTATTCTTTTCCGTCATTATTATCAGTAACAACATCTGCTAATTCTTGCTCTGAGCCTTTCAAACGATAATGAATGGCAAATGAACCTTTATTCACTTTATAAATCACCTTGATGACCCGTGTTCCTGGAGCTGTTTTGCTGACGACGTTGTAGGTCCACTCATCTTTGAGTTGTTTGTTGATTTCGACGCCATCAATAGAGACAATCTGGTATTTCTCTTGATTTTTTGTATAGAAGTCGGTCTTAGCGATTTCTTTTTTGAAGTCATAATCAAAAGCTGTTCCAACTTCAGTTTTTTCGACAAAAGTATCATCAGTTTTGATTGGATTGCCAGTTTCATCTACGTGTTGAACCACTACACGTCCGTAATCGATTCCTTTAATGAGTGTCGCAACACCATTTTCATCGAAAGAATATTGATTTTCACCAATAACAGCAGTTTTATTTCTGAACATTTCTCCTTCAGGAGTAAAGTAATATCGTTTCCCGTTATCACCTTGGTACCAACCTTTGACACCATATTTTGCGATAATATCTTTTACCCATTTGACTTGCTCAGATGAGAGGACGATCCCACCACCGAAACGGTCTTTGTCAGGGATGCCGTTTTCAATTGTGCCGTGTTGGTGAACACCGACTACTTTACCATCACCGTTGATAATACCAGCACCTGAAAGGCCTGAAACAGAAGTCATATGATAGGTAATGCCTTTTGAGCCTTTATCATCATAATTATCAACAGATTTCACGACACCATCAGCCTTGTAAAGTTGACCAGCGACAATTGGTTTTTTGAGCTCAGGTGAGCTTGAATCGGTCGGATATCCAATTGTGCTAACAGGATCTCCTGGTTGATAGGTTTTGTTTTCTGCCAAGGGAACAAAGGTAGCAGCTTTATTCGGGCTAGCGATTTGAAGAGGAACAGGTGCTACAACAGCAGCCAAGTCATTTTGATATCCTTTTCCAAATTCTTTCTTGTTCCAAAAATGAATATCTTCTTCTTTGAAAAGAGTAGTATTACCCGTTACAGGTTGAGAATTGCGAACATCAGAATTGGAACCGAGGTTATAGTAAAACTTAGCAGAATCTCCACCTCGAATATGTCCTTCTTTTGTATCACGGTCTGATTCTAAAAAGTTGTGAGCAACAGTCAAGATGACATTTGGTGCTACAAAAATACCAGAACCAGACACGATATAGCGTTGGGAACCACCATTGTAAATAGTGTAAATCATACTAGCAGCAGTAGCAGGTTGTCCTTCATAAGGGACGTGCTTCAAATCTAGACCACCGTTGATGATCGCACGATTACCATTTTCAGCTTCTTTTGGAAGTTCTTCCTTGTTTTTTAGAATGCTTTCTGTCTCAACTTTTGGGCTATCCTTCTTGTCTACGATTGCTGAAGTATCTATGTTTTTCACGGGTGTATCAGGATAAGCTTGATCGTGGATTTCTTCAGGAAGCAAGTCAGTAGTTTTAGTTTCTGCTACAGTCTTCTCTTCTACTGGTTTAACAGTTTTTTCTGATTTCTCTGACTCTTGAGGTTTAGAAATTACAGGACTTTCATTTTTGACTTCTGATTTGGATTTTTCAGCTTCGGCCAATTTTTCTACATTTGGTTGAGAGCTTGTAGTTTCAATTTTTGCTTCGTCAGCTAGTGCTGTACCAGATGCAAAAAAAGCGAGTCCGACCATAACTGAAGCAACACCAACGGTTAATTTTCTGATGCTAAAAGTTTGCCCTTTTTCAAAAAGGTATCTATTCATAATGTACTCCTCTAGTTTGAATAAAGACAGTCAGCTACTGTCTGAGCCCAAGTATGACTTGGAAACGATTTTCTTTGATGATAGTTAATTTGTGCAATAGTTTGAGTATAATCTCCCTCCTATTTAAGCGCTTTCATTTTAAGGTAAAAAATTTAAATTGCCACCTTAAGCTTTAAAATAATCTAAAAACCTTAACATAACAAATATACTAAATTATTCCAAGAAATGCAATAGAGAAATGTAAGAAAATCCATCCTGCTATTTTGTGGAACATAGAAGGATGGATTCAAAAAATCAGAGTAATTTTTGTATCGCTTCTTCAATTTGTTTTGGGTCTGTTTTTGAAGAGAAGCGTTCAGAGACTTGCCCATCTCGACCGATGAGAAATTTAGCGAAATTCCATTCGATTCGTTTTCCTAGTGGGCCAGATTTTTGTTCTTTCAACCAAACATAGAGAGGATCTGCCTCCTTACCGTTGACCTTAATCTTAGCAAAACGTGGGAAGCTGGTTTGATAATGTAGGCTACAGAAGGCGTTGATTTCCTCTGCGCTACCTGGTGCTTGTCCCATAAACTGATTGCAAGGGAAGTCTAAAATCTCAAAACCTTGGTCTTGATAACGGTCATAGAGCTCTTGAAGTCCCTGGTACTGGGGTGTTAAACCACATCCAGTAGCAGTGTTGACAATCAAGAGAACTTTCCCACGATAGGTATCTAGGGGAGTTTCTTGGTTGTCTTGGTTCAAGACTGAAAAATCGTATAGTGAAGTCATTGATTGCTTTTCTCCTTCTGATTGGTATTTTTAGGAGTTTTCTCCTCCTGAAGTGATAGAAATCCGTAGGTCAGGGTTCCGAAAATGCTACCGATAATCAGACCATACATCAGTAAAGGAACACTTTTATCAAATTGCATGAGCAACTTCCCAAAATCTGAAAAGGGCATTTGCTGAACGAAGACTTTATGAAAGATGAGTAAGGTAAAGAAGCCAATCTGAAGACCGATAAACACAACCCAGCTTCGAAATTTGATTTGGGCTTTGCTGTAGGTTTTGAGGATGATTTCGGACTTGTCATCTTTTTCCAGATGGAGTTCTTTGACGGCTCTTTGAGTTTTTAAAGTAATGAAAAAAATGAGTCCAGAGTAAACGTAGGGCATGGCATAGCGAATGACCTCTATGAAGCGTCCAAATAATAGATAAAACAAGAAGAGAAAGAAGGAAGAATAAACGATTTGGACCATGGAACGGGCGCAAGCCTTATAGATAATCTCTTGCCGACATTCATCAAAAGGGCCTTGGATGTGAAAGAGATTTCGAAGTAGGCGAGTGGTGAAGTCTTCTTTTTTCATGTTAGTAACCTCCTAAATGAGCGGTTTTACTGACTTTCTTTTACGAATTGATAGAGATAATAAAGATAAGTGGTAGAAGAAAGGATAGCGATAGTGAACAGTAAATAATATTTCCAATTGCTTGAGATGACCATCAGTTGTGAAAAAGATAGAATTATAAAGTATAGTGCTAAGTTGAGTATGCGTGTTTTTGGGGAGTTAATCTTTAGATAAGTCAGTCCTTTGTTAAGTGCTGGAATAAAGACTAGCCCGAGGAATATCTCGCTGATTGGCAAGTTCCCTGAAACGATGATGAAGATGAGCAGAGAACTGAACAAAAGATGATAGGTAAGTAAAGTTACTAGTGATTTCATAGGTACCTCCTAATCCTGGTCTTTTTTAGCTCTTGCAATACGAAGTGAGTCGACAATATGCATCATCACTCCGAAAAAGAAAGCTCCCAGTATAGTTTTAAAAACATGTTTTGTATTTAGAAGAGAAGTGATAAAATTTGGATTTTCACTTGTTAGGGTATCAATGAGTGGAATTATAAAAAATATCACTATTCCATAAATCGAACCTGCTTTCAGACCAGGATGACGTAACTGTTTCTTTTCTTTTTTCATGAGTTTCCTCCTAATCATTATCCTGATCTTTCTTAGCTTTTTCAATGCGACGGGAGATGATAATTTGTATAATCACTCCGAAGAAGAAAGAATGGAGAATACTTGAAAAAATATTTTTAAAAGTGAGAAGAGACTGAAGATAGTCCTGGCTCTCACCTAGCAGTATATGGAGAAGAGGTGTTATAAAAAATATCAATAGACCAACAAACAAACCTGCTTTAAGACCTGGGTAGTGTAGTTGCTTACTTTCTTTCTCGCTCAGCATATCTGGGTCAATAGCTGTGATGCCTGTTTTTTTGGTTTGGGAGAGCACATAGAGAGAAGAAATCATGGAAATCATAAAGACAATGATTGGATAGCCGATAGCGACAATTTGCGGGTATTTATAAGCGAGGACGAAGGGGATGAGATTCCCAAACGTCATCAGATAAAAGAGGATGATAAAGACTTGATTGCCAATACGGTCTGCCTCGCGCCGTTTGTATTCGTCAAGGGGATCAGAAATACCGTATGTGCGCTTGATCAGTTTTTCAGTGAAGGTTTCTTTTTTCATAAGTTTGCTCCTTTTTTAAAAATCATCCTCCCAAAAGAGACTGTTGAGGTCAGTTTGGAGGCTGCGGGCGAGATTGAGACAGAGTTCTAGGGTTGGATTGTACTTGTCGTTTTCAATCATATTGATGGTCTGTCTCGAGACACCGATATCCTTGGCGAGTTCGAGCTGGGAAATGCCCAGTTCCTTGCGAAATTCTTTCACACGATTCATCTGGACTCCTTTCTGATTTGTGTCGTATATATTTGACTATATTATATTCTTCTATGGAGTAGATGTCAAGCATATTTGACATATTTCTTAAAGAAATCTTACTTGTTTTTGGCCTATTTGTCTGACTAGTGCAAGCTAGTCAGATTTGTGGTAAAATAGATAAGATATGACAAAAGAATTTCATCATGTAACGGTCTTACTCCACGAAACGATTGATATGCTCGACGTAAAGCCTGACGGTATCTACGTTGATGCGACTTTGGGTGGAGCGGGCCATAGCGAATATTTATTAAGTAAACTAAGTGAAAAGGGGCATCTCTATGCCTTTGACCAGGACCAGAATGCCATTGATAATGCGCAAAAACGTCTGGCGCCTTATATC
>JAWERV010000074.1:0-8056 GCA_032481955.1 Streptococcus mitis
ACTGACTTCAAGACGATCCGCATTAGCACTTGGAGTAACTGTTACTTGAGCCTTATCTGAATCAACTGCTACAGCTGGGGCATCTGGCGTAACTTCCTTTAACTGTTCCTTAGCATTTAATAAATCCAAAGATAATCTTTTATATTCTGCTGTTGTTTTTAAATCACTGGATTTCAATAAAGCATCGATCTCATTTAATTTATTTTCATAATTACTAGCACTATCACCTGTCTTTTGACTTTTATCTGTAGACTCTGTTTCTTTTAATTTATTATATATTCTCTGCAAGAGATTCTTAGCTAGGTTACTCGTATCCTGACTAATACTAAATTCTAATCCAGAAATAGGAAGCGCATAATGGTTATGAGGCGATTGATATCCCATTCCTAAACGTTGATTATCAGCGGAACTAATACGAACAGTATAATCTGTTACTCCTTTTGGTAGAACAATATTTTTACTTGTGAATGTCCCTGGTGTTCCATTTGGCTTGTTCTGCTCCTCTGCCATTTTTGCTTCAACTTGCTCTTTATCTAGTGTCTTGTTATTATATTCATTTCTTAGATACTCTCTCTTATTCTTATCTCCGTCTTTCGCTGGTGTTATAATTGCATCGTCATCCTTCTTATTATCTGTTGGGGAAAAAGTTTTAGTATAAATTGTTTTCTTCACCCCATTTTCATCAATCATAACTTCTACTTTATATTTTGCTTTTCCTCCATTGATATCACCAGAATACCCTGTCTTAAAGGAAATTTTTACTGTAGAACCAGTTTCAGATGAATAGGCTTTAAATGTCTTTTCGATACCATTAAATCCCTTAACACCTTTTGCAATACCATTCCCTTCACCGTTTTCTTTATACGGTTGACCATCAAATGTTTTTTCCTCTTGGTCCGCTAAAGTTCTAACTTTTGATAGAAATAGCATATAGTCACCAGTTCGATCAAATGCTTGTTCTCTAACATAGGTGTCATAATAGTATTCGTAATTTCCTTTGATTGTACGAACAGTATTTACTGTTTCTAATGGAAAAACTCCACCTTCTGTTTTTCTTGCAATTGCAAATTTTCCTGTTTCTCCATTTTCTGTTACAGCTTTCCACCCCCCAAATTCATTAATTTCATTAACTGCTCCTTTTTTTACTTGTTTAGAGTTACCAACAGTGTTCATATCTCTAATTTTGTCATTATTTTCAACTGAATCTTCCAATTCGTTTAGTTTTGCTTTCAATTCATCCAGACTAGCTCCCTCTGCTGGCGCTTCAAATACTTTATTTGCCGAAGGATCATCATTAGTGGTAGAACTATCCATCCCACTATCTGGATTTGATCTACGAACTCGTTTCAAAACCGCAGGTTTCTCTTGATTTTCCTCAGTATTCAATGTTGTTGGAGTATCAGTAGAAATTACTGATTCCCTATTTTCTTTTTCAGATTTAGCAAGAGGGTGATTGTTTTCTTCTACGGGATTTTTTTTATCAGCCTCTGTACTTCCTTCATTTGTTTTAGATACAGTCGATATACTTTCATCTCTATTTGCTCTTGTAACTTCCAAAATAGCTTCATTTGTAGAATGCTGTTGCTCGGATGCCTCTACAGCACCATTGCCTAGAAACATCAAAAGAGCTGCTACAGCTACTGAAGCTGCACCAAAACTTACTTTACGAATAGAAAAACGTAATTGTTTTTCACGATTGTGATTATCTTTATAAAACATCTGATTTCCTCCATGTTAAATATCTTATTATATTCTATAATACTCTTCTTATTAAATAAATCAATAGATTATTTTCAAAATTTTTTACCAGAAAACCAAATCTATTCGTATATATATATATATACGAATAGATAGTCCTTTTATTTTATAATTATTATATTTGATGCAAATAAATAACTATTGTCTGAAAAATTACGTTTTTATAACATTTTCGAATTTCAAAAAATTATAATATTCAACTTGTTCATTTTTATATTTTATCCCCTGATTTCTATGGAGTCTATTTTGTTACAAAAAAGTATCATCTATAATGAAAACCATCAAATTCACATTAAAAAATCTTTTCAAGGCTATACAAACAATCTTTAAAATCAGCAAAAACGCATAGTATCAGTTGTCTAAAAAACTTGATATTATGCGTTTTATTATTAAAAGATTTTCTTTCTTATTTTTGATTACATGAAGTGATAATTAAGTGGGAATAGAAATCTAACACCTTTTTAAAACTTGCTCTTCCTATCGAACGCTTTCGATTTTCCAACTATTCCAACCCTTAAAGCGTATAGCCCCTTGCTGGTCAGTTCGATATACTTTGCTATTGATACCTTCCAGTCGGGTCGAGGTTTCCTGATGGGGGAGTTTCGTTCGATTGTTCTTTCCAACTGAAATGAGAGTCATCTCTGGTTTGAGTTTTTCTAGAAAGGCTGAACTTGATGATTTTTTATTGCCATGTTGACCAGCTTTCAAGACATCCACTTTCAAGTCTGGATAGTGCTTCAGCAAGTCCTTCTCTCCTTTCTCCTCCAAATTTCCTGTGAAGAGAAAGTGCCTATCCAAGAGTTTCCCATAAAGAACCAGGGAATCATCGTGTCCTCCATCTCCAATTTTCCTTGGAGATAGGACTTCTAACTGACCTCCAAAAATTGGCAAGTTCTCTCCCACTGACACACTACGCACCTTGGTTTGAGTCGCCTGTAGTTCTGCCACAAATTCCTTCTGTTTCAAACTACCTTTTGACACTAAAATCTCCCCTACATGAAAAGCCTTGGTCACCTCCAACAAATCACCAACATGCTCCTTGTCCGTGTTGGTCAAAATTAGCTGGTCAATCTTGGCTACTCCTCGACTTTTTAGATAGGGAATCAAGGTTCTCTGGGCATTGCTGGTCGTCTTCTTTTCTTGCCATTTTTCGATTTTCTTATTAGATTCTGCCTTGCCACCGACATCTATGAGAATGGTTTTACCAGTCATATCCCGTAAGAAAATACTTTCGCCTTGCCCAACATCCAGCATGGTGATTTCATTTTCTAGTGGATACTTGGTTAGGAAAAAGAGACCTGTAATCAATAAGCTCAATACCGTTAGCTTTTTAATGTTTTTCCTCAAATCATAGGCTAAAGCCAAGGAAATTAACAATAGGATTAAAAGCCATGCATTGGGTTGTCCAAAGACAAGCGATTTACTTGCCACCTGCGAGACAAAGCGAATCATTCCCTCCAACCATTCAAAGATAAAATTCAGATGAATGAATGGATAGAGAAAGGAAAGGGCAAATAGGACAGACAAGAGCGGTAAGAAAACCAAGTCAAATAGAAAGGAAAAGACAAAAGTCAAAAGGATGGACCAAGGCTGAAATTCTGCAAAATAGAAGGATAGAATGGGCAAGATTCCCAAAGAAATAACCAAACTTTCTCTAGCAACAGCCTTGAGGCCTTCTCCTTCTTTGCTGGTCATGGTCAAGATAAAAGCGTAGGCACAGGACAAAACTCCTCCTGCAGTCAGGAAAAAGTTGGGCATGATGACAAAGAGGACAAGTACCGTCAAGGCAAAATTATCCAAGCCCTTAACACCATGTTGAGCCAGTAACTTTTGCAAAAGACTGCGAATGACCGAAGCTGAAAATCCTGTCAGACCTGCATAGAGAAGGGAAAAAGGATAGGTCAGCCATTTCAACTTTTCTTGGGTGAAGCCTGATCGCAAGAGAAGTTTCTTAAATCCATCCATGAAAAAACCTACCTGCATACCAGACAAGGCAAAGAGGTGGATAATTCCTAGACTAGAATAAAGCTCATTCATCTCCTCAAAGTCGGTGTCCAGATGCCCTAATAGAAGCCCCGTCATGTAATTGCGCATAGGGTCTGGAAAATGCGTCTTAATCCAAACTACAGCCTTTCGGCGTAAACTGGATAGATTTTCTCCTATATCCCAACTGCTAACCTGTTTAAGCGACTGGATTCTTTTGATATTGAGAGTCTGGTAAATCCCCTGAGTCATCAGATAGGCTTGGTAATTAAAGCCACCAAAATTTCTCTGCCCTTCTGGCTCCGAAAGCTTCCCTTCTAGTCCTATCTCATAAAGGTCGGTTAAAACTTGAAAGGATTCTTTCTCCTCCTCGGACTGGAGTTTATAATAGACTTGAAAAATTCGTCCATCAGCCTTGCCACGAAAGGACAGACTATCACCATTGACCTTAATAGTGTCAGGCAAAATCCGTACCCTTTCAACAGAAGCCGCCAAATGTTGACTCGCGTGACTCTGTTGCCAATTTTGAAATAGAAACCAAAATCCAAAGATTCCACAAATCACTAGAACTTTTCCAGCAGATTTCCAAGGAAATTGGATAAAGAGACAGACTAGCAGAAAAACAAAGCCCAATAAAGCAAGATAGGATTCTGAGAAAATAGTGTAATAAAGCCAAAGTAACAGAAAACTCAGGTAAATTAGGGGAATGGGGAAATTCTTAGTCCACTGTAACATAGTCTTTTAACTTTTCTATAGTTTTGGCACCAATGCCAGATACCTTTTTGAGCTCGTCTACCGACTTAAATTTCCCATTTGTTTCACGATGGTCAATAATATCCTGAGCTCGTTTTCCTCCCAGACCCTTGACTTGCTTGAGTTCTTCCAGACTGGCCTTGTTGAGATTGACCTTCTTTGCTTTACTTGTCGAAGAATCCGTCCCAGAACCAGTCTGTTGACTAGCTGCTTCTTCTCCCTTAGTGGGAACGTAAACCAGTGCTTCATCACTAACTTTCTGAGCTAGATTGAGCGACTTACTATCTGCTTGTTCCGTCAATCCACCAGCTTTCTGAACGGCATCATTGACCCGACTACCTACAGGCAAATCATAAATACCAGGTGATTTAACAGCGCCCTTTACATCTACTGTGATTAGATCTTGTTCAAGGGGTTCTTCCTTTTCTTCCTTCTTCACATCCTTTTCGGATACCAAATCCTTGGAAACAGCTGCAACCTCTGCCTGCAAATTCGTTTCCTTGACAGGTGTGTGTGGAGCTGGCTTTAGCAGGAAAAATCCTCCTACAAGCAAGCCCAGACCAGTACAGATGACAATGATTTTATACTCTTTAATTTTCTCGATAATTGCTTCCATATTTTCTCCTCTCTTAAATTATTCGTAAGAGAAAGAAAAAACAGTTGAAAATGTCTTCTCAACTGCTTATTTATTTGCAAAATAGTCTTCCTTGGTCAATACATAGTGAACTCTTGTCACGATTCGACCTTCTT
Organism: Streptococcus mitis; assembly: GCA_032481955.1. Taxonomy (GTDB): domain Bacteria; phylum Bacillota; class Bacilli; order Lactobacillales; family Streptococcaceae; genus Streptococcus; species Streptococcus mitis_DQ. The sequence goes on from JAWERV010000074.1 coordinate 5,245, forward strand.
CATGCTGGTCCATACAAGCATAAGCTTCTTCGTGGCAAAAACGCATGCCTGATTTCTCCATGACCTTTCCAGATGCAGGATTGTCCTTATCGTGAAGGGCAGTCAACTTATTCATCCCTATCTTCTCAAAAGCTAGCTCAATCACAGCACGATTGGCTTCTGTTGTTAATCCTTGATTCCAATACTTTCTATTGATAATGTAGCCAATAGCTGCCTTCTTAAGAGCAGAATCAATCTTGTGCAGGTCAATGGTTCCGATAAATTTGCCATTGCTTTTTAGTTCTATTCCCCACCGTCCCAAGGGATTGGCCAAGTAGAACTGGGCAATGTTATTCTTGGTTTCTTCCAAGCTTTGATTGGTTGGAAAAGTGTAGCGCGTATTTTCTCTGTCTGAGGCATAGTCAAACATTTCTTCCGCATCATCCAAAGTTACAGGTCTAAGCAATAAACGCTCCGTTTCTATAGACGGATACTGGGCAAGTTTTACAAAAATTGATTCCATACGTTTCCTCCACTTGAAAAGTTTCTAACTAATATAAGGATATTGAATGAAACATTTAAAAAGCAAACTTATAGTAGATTGAGCACTGAGATAACTTTAAGTACAAAAGAACTATCCTTCAGATAGAGGTTGAGGATCTAATTCTTCACTCTCTTCTTTTTTAACTGGTGCTGGTTCATAAGCTCGGATAATCTGAGCGACAACTGGATGACGAACCACATCCTTGGCTGAAAAATGAACAAAGTCAATCTGGTGAATGTTCTTGAGCTTTTCTTGGGCATCAATCAAACCGGACTTGACATTACGTGGCAAGTCAATCTGACTGATATCTCCATTGACAATCATCTTAGAATGAAAACCTAAACGCGTCAAGAACATCTTCATCTGCATGATGGTCGTATTTTGCGCCTCATCGAGAATGACAAAGGCATCATCCAAGGTTCGTCCACGCATATAGGCAAGGGGCGCAATTTCAATAATTTCACGCTCCATGAGACGAGTGGTTTGGTCTTTTCCGAGAATTTGATACAAGGCATCGTAAACAGGTCTAAGGTAAGGATCCACCTTCTCCTTGAGATCACCCGGAAGAAAACCTAGACTCTCTCCTGCTTCCACCGCTGGACGTGTCAGGATAATCCGTTTGACTTGCCCACGTTTAAGGGCTGTCACAGCCAAGGTCACTGCAAGAAAGGTCTTCCCTGTCCCTGCAGGCCCAATTCCAAAGGTCACATCATGCCGTTTGACACTGTCCACATAAAGCTTTTGACCTAAGGTTTTGACGCGGATAGGCTTCCCTGTATTGTCCTTGATGATTTCTTCTTCGTAAAGGGCGACAAACTTGTCGATTTCATCGTTTTTGACCATGCTAATTGCAGTCACCACATCTGGCGTACCAACGGTCATCCCACGATTTACCAAGGCCATCAAAGCCTGAATAACCTGACGGGCTTCCTCACAGGCAGTCTCTTCTCCCAAAACCTGCACAATCTCCGTACGAGCATGAATCACCACATCAAGCTCTTCTTCCATCAAACGAAGATGGCGTTCATTGGAACCAAAAAGATGAAACAGGTCATCTGGATGACTCAGTTGAATGTCTATTGAATGTTCCTTCAAATAAAGAACCTCTCTAATCCTTTTATTTCTTTTTATTATAGCAAAGGGGTGGAGAAATTACTAGCCCAAACCCAGTGAATCATGCTAGTGTTCTAAGTATTCTTGCCAGATAGCGTCAAAGTCTCCTAGGTTAAAAGAGAAACTGGCATGTTCTTCCAAAAAGCGACTCACCTCATCAAAATCATCTGTGTGTTTTGGAAAGGCTGATTCTTCAAAGGCTAGGTCTGCTAGGATAGCTTTGGGACTGTTACTTTTAGGATTGCGCTCGGTCATGAGCCAAGTGTAAAATGATTTTCTCATAAATCTCCCTAAATCAACTCTGTCCCAAACTGGTCTTGCTTGATTTTACCAGCCTTCATCAAGCCACCGAGTGCTTTCTTGAACTGACCTTTAGAAATGCCAAAGGTTGCTTTGATGTCATCTGGGGATGACTTGTCATTCAAGGTCATGAAACCACCATTGCTTTCCAAATAGGTCAAAATCATCTGAGCATCATTTTCCAACATCTCAAAAGAACGTGGTTTAAGGGACAGGTTCAAGGTACGGTCCACTTCACGGAACCCAATGACACGCGCATCTAAAACTTGACCCAAACGTGGCTCTGCATAGCGCTCACTAGGATGGATAAAGCCAAGCATGTTATTTTCTGGCAGGTAAACAAAAGTTCCTGACAGCTTGAGGCGGTATACAATGGCTGGCCAGTTTTGGTTCTGCATGTTGTTGTAGGCAGGACGAGCCAGACGTTGGAAGTCTTCTTGATAAGCCAAGAGGCCCCAGATACGGTCTTTCTTGTCCACTTCAAGACGGATGTAGAGTTGGTCGCCCTTCTTAGGCCAGAGTTCCTTGAGTTCAGGGAGAATATCGAGTGATACTACGACTTCCTTATCGGGCAGACCTGTATCCACAAAGACACCCAAGTCCTTGCGTACTTCTGTGACACGACCCCAACCAAATTGGTTCTGAGTAGCAGTCACTTCTAGAGTGGTCAAGCGGAGTTTTTGCTTCATATCCGCGTAGGCAAAACCTTTGACCGTATCACCTACTGTATGCTGACCTTCTTCCTTGGAAAGTGCATAGGTCTGACCATCCTTTTGCACAAAGTAAAAACGGTCATTTTCATCGATGATGAGTCCAACGATAAAACTTGCAAGATTTGTATTCATATTTCCTTCTTTCGAATAAAACTCAGCCAGC
>JAWERV010000075.1:0-7758 GCA_032481955.1 Streptococcus mitis
TGTATCACACCGTTCAGGTGAAACTGAAGATTCAACAATCGCTGACATCGCAGTTGCAACTAACGCAGGACAAATCAAGACTGGTTCACTTTCACGTACAGACCGTATCGCTAAATACAACCAATTGCTTCGCATCGAAGACCAACTTGGTGAAGTAGCAGAATACCGTGGATTGAAATCATTCTACAACCTTAAAAAATAAAATAGTTCAGTAAACTATTTTATCCCGAACCTTGAAATTCAAAAGTTCGGCCGTTGATTTAACAACGTTTTAAGCCCCTCGGATTTTATCCGAAGGGCTATTTTTCTGTTCAGGGGCATAAAAGGGGCATAACTTTTTAAGAAAGCTCAGTTACCAACAAATACGATTTAGCTAATATAATTGAAAATGATGGAAAAAAGGGTGAATTTATGATATACTTTAGCATAGGACCTTTTTAGAAATTTTGAAAGAGTATTAAAAATTAAAAATGAGAAAAATTGTTATCAATGGTGGTTTGCCCCTGCAAGGTGAGATTACCATTAGTGGCGCAAAAAATAGTGTAGTAGCTTTGATTCCAGCTATTATCTTGGCTGATGATGTGGTGACTTTGGATTGTGTACCAGATATTTCTGATGTTGCTAGTCTTGTTGAAATCATGGAGTTAATGGGGGCTACCGTTAAGCGTTATGACGATGTGTTAGAGATTGATCCAAAAGGTGTTCAAAATATTCCAATGCCTTATGGGAAAATCAATAGTCTTCGTGCATCTTATTATTTTTATGGAAGTCTTTTAGGCCGCTTTGGGGAAGCCACAGTTGGCTTGCCTGGTGGATGTGATTTGGGACCTCGTCCGATTGATCTACACCTGAAGGCTTTTGAAGCTATGGGTGCTACTGTTAGCTACGAGGGAGATAACATGAAGTTATCTGCTAAAGATTCAGGACTCCATGGTGCAAGTATTTATATGGATACGGTTAGTGTGGGTGCGACGATTAATACGATGATTGCTGCGGTTAAAGCAAATGGGCGTACCATTATTGAAAATGCAGCTCGTGAACCTGAGATTATTGATGTTGCCACTCTCTTGAATAATATGGGTGCCCATATCCGTGGTGCTGGAACCAATATTATCATTATTGATGGTGTTGAAAGATTACATGGGACACGTCATCAGGTGATTCCAGACCGTATTGAAGCGGGAACATATATTTCCTTAGCTGCTGCAGTGGGTAAGGGAATTCGTATAAATAATGTTCTTTACGAACACCTAGAAGGATTTATTGCTAAGTTGGAAGAAATGGGAGTGAGAATGACAGTATCTGAAGACAGTATTTTTGTCGAAGAACAGTCTAATTTGAAAGCAATCAATATTAAGACAGCTCCTTATCCAGGCTTTGCAACTGATTTGCAACAACCGATTACCCCTCTTTTGCTAACAGCTAATGGTCGTGGTACAATTGTTGATACGATTTACGAAAAACGTGTAAACCATGTTTTTGAATTAGCTAAGATGGACGCAGATATATCAACAACAAATGGTCATATTTTATACACAGGTGGACGTGGTTTGCGTGGAGCAAGTGTTAAAGCGACTGACCTGAGAGCTGGTGCAGCTTTAGTTATTGCTGGTTTGATGGCCGAGGGACAAACTGAAATTACCAATATCGAGTTTATCTTACGTGGTTATTCTGATATTATCGAAAAATTACGTAATCTAGGAGCGGATATTAGACTTGTTGAGGATTAAACCGTAGAGGTGTTTATGAATATTTGGACCAAATTAGCAATGTTTTCTTTTTTTGAAACGGATCGCTTGTATTTGCGTCCTTTCTTTTTTAGTGATAGTCAGGACTTTTATGAGATAGCTTCGAATCCAGAAAATCTTCAATTTATTTTCCCAACTCAGGCAAGTCTGGAAGAGAGTCAATATGCATTAGCGAATTACTTTATGAAGTCCCCTTTGGGAGTGTGGGCAATTTGTGACCAGAAAAATCAACAAATGATTGGTTCTATTAAATTTGAGAAGTTAGATGAAATCAAAAAAGAAGCAGAGCTTGGCTATTTTTTGAGAAAAGATACATGGTGTCAAGGTTTTATGACAGAAGTTGTAAAAAAACTTTGCCAACTTTCTTTTGAAGAATTTGATTTAAAACAATTATCTATTATAACCCATCTTGAAAATGAAGCTAGCCAAAAGGTTGCTCTTAAGTCTGGATTTAGTTTGTTCCGTCAGTTTAAAGGCAGTGATCGCTATACAAGGAAAATGCGAGATTATCTTGAATTTCGGTATGTAAAAGGAGAATTCAATGAGTAAGCATCAGGAAATTCTAAGTTATTTGGAGGAATTACCAGTAGGTAAAAGGGTCAGTGTTCGTAGTATTTCCAATCATCTGGGAGTCAGTGATGGAACGGCCTATCGCGCTATCAAGGAAGCTGAAAATCGTGGAATTGTAGAGACTCGTCCCCGTAGTGGAACAATTCGCATTAAATCGAAGAAAGTTGCTATCGAAAGATTAACATATGCAGAAATTGCAGAAGTAACTTCTTCTGAGGTGTTAGCTGGACAAGAAGGTTTAGAAAGAGAATTTAGTAAGTTCTCTATTGGTGCTATGACCGAACAAAACATCCTATCCTATCTTCATGATGGGGGACTCTTGATTGTCGGAGACCGAACTCGTATTCAGTTGTTAGCCTTGGAAAACGAAAATGCAGTTCTCGTTACAGGTGGATTTCAGGTTCATGATGATGTCCTTAAACTGGCCAATCAAAAAGGGATTCCTGTTCTGAGAAGCAAGCATGATACTTTCACTGTCGCGACCATGATCAATAAAGCCTTGTCAAATGTCCAAATCAAGACTGATATTTTGACAGTTGAGAAACTTTATCGTCCAAGTCATGAATATGGTTTTCTGAGAGAGACTGACACAGTCAAAGATTATTTGGACTTAGTACGTAAGAATCGAAACAGTCGTTTTCCAGTTATTAACCAACATCAGGTTGTCGTTGGAGTTGTAACTATGAGAGATGCTGGTGACAAGTCACCAAGTACCACAATTGATAAAGTCATGTCTCGTAGTCTATTTTTAGTTGGATTATCGACAAATATTGCCAATGTGAGTCAACGGATGATTGCCGAAGACTTTGAAATGGTACCAGTTGCTCGAAGCAATCAAACTTTGCTTGGCGTTGTAACTAGACGAGATGTCATGGAGAAGATGAGCCGTTCTCAAGTTTCTGCTTTACCAACTTTTTCTGAGCAGATTGGACAAAAGCTCTCTTATCACCATGATGAAGTAGTGATTACAGTTGAACCCTTTATGCTCGAGAAGAACGGAGTTTTGGCTAATGGTGTATTGGCAGAAATTTTGACCCACATGACCCAAGATTTAGTTGTTAATAGTGGTCGCAATCTCATTATCGAGCAGATGCTAATCTACTTTTTGCAGGCTGTTCAGATAGATGATATACTGCGCATTCAAGCACGCATCATCCATCATACTAGACGATCAGCTATTATTGATTACGATATTTATCATGGTCATCAGATTGTTTCAAAAGCAAATGTGACTGTTAAAATTAATTAGAAACTAGGAGAAAAGATGATAACATTAAAATCAGCTCGTGAAATCGAAGCTATGGACAAGGCTGGAGATTTTCTAGCAAGTATTCATATTGGCTTACGTGATTTGATTAAGCCTGGCGTAGATATGTGGGAAGTTGAAGAGTATGTCCGACGTCGTTGTAAGGAAGAAAATTTCCTTCCGCTTCAGATTGGAGTTGATGGTGCAATGATGGACTATCCTTATGCTACCTGTTGCTCTCTTAATGATGAAGTAGCTCATGCTTTCCCTCGTCACTATATCTTGAAAGATGGTGATTTGCTCAAAGTTGATATGGTTTTGGGAGGTCCTATAGCTAAATCTGACCTGAATGTCTCAAAATTAAACTTCAACAATGTGGAGCAAATGAAAAAATACACCCAGAGTTACTCTGGTGGTCTAGCAGACTCTTGTTGGGCTTATGCTGTTGGTACACCGTCCGAAGAAGTAAAAAATTTGATGGATGTAACTAAAGAAGCTATGTACAAGGGGATTGAGCAAGCTGTTGTTGGAAACCGTATTGGTGATATCGGTGCAGCCATTCAAGAATACGCTGAAAGTCGTGGTTACGGTGTAGTGCGTGATTTGGTTGGTCATGGTGTTGGCCCAACCATGCATGAAGAACCAATGGTTCCTAACTATGGTATTGCAGGTCGTGGGCTTCGTCTCCGTGAAGGAATGGTCTTGACTATTGAACCAATGATCAATACAGGTGACTGGGAAATTGATACTGATATGAAGACTGGTTGGGCGCATAAGACCATTGACGGTGGTTTATCTTGTCAATATGAACACCAATTCGTGATTACTAAAGATGGACCTGTTATCTTGACTAGTCAAGGTGAAGAAGGAACTTATTAATAAAAAGTGAAAAGGATGCTGGATGTTCATTTTGAAAAATTCAGTAGATCGGTTCATATTAAATGAACGCATTGTATCAAGTTTTAGGTAGCTGATATGATGCGTTTTTCTGATTTTAAGATTCTTATCTCAATTTCTTGTTCTGTATTACGATTTCATACTCAATGAAAATCAAAGAGCAAACTAGGAAGCTAGCCGCAAGTTGTACTTGAGTACGGTAAGGAGACGCTGACGTGGTTTGAAGAGATTTTCGAAGAGTATCAAAAATAAAATTCTTCTAAAATGATACACTTCAGGTTAAAAAAATGTCATTTCAGATTTTCTGGTTCAGAAATAGCTATCACTATGATATAATTATTTTATGATTATTACTATTCCTATAAAAAACCAAAAAGATATTGGCACACCATCTGATTCAGTCGTGGTTCTCGGCTATTTTGATGGTATACATAAGGGGCATCAAGAATTATTTCGTGTTGCCAATAAGGCTGCGAGAAAGGATTTATTGCCTATCGTCGTTATGACCTTTAATGAATCTCCAAAGATCGCTTTAGAGCCTTATCATCCTGATTTGTTTTTACATATTTTGAACCCTGCTGAACGTGAGAGAAAATTAAAGCGTGAAGGTGTAGAAGAATTATATCTCCTTGATTTTAGTAGTCAATTCGCTAGTCTCACGGCAGAAGAATTTTTTGCGACTTATATCAAGGCTATGAATGCCAAAATTATTGTTGCAGGTTTTGATTATACATTTGGTTCTGACCAAAAAACGGCAGAAGATTTAAAGGATTACTTTGATGGAGAAGTTATCATTGTTCCACCTGTAGAAGATGAGAAAGGAAAGATTAGTTCAACACGTATTCGTCAAGCTATTTTAAACGGAAATGTGAAAGATGCAGGAGAACTTTTGGGGGCACCGCTTCCATCAAGAGGCATGGTGGTTCATGGTAATGCTCGTGGTCGTACGATTGGTTATCCGACAGCTAATTTGGTGCTTTTAGACCGTACTTATATGCCAGCAGATGGTGTTTATGTCGTTGATGTTGAGATTCAAAGACAGAAATATCGTGCCATGGCTAGTGTCGGGAAAAATGAGACCTTTGATGGAGAAGAAGCACGTTTTGAAGTCAATATTTTTGATTTTAATCAAGATATTTATGGCGAGACCGTCATGGTTTATTGGCTTGATCGCATTCGTGATATGAGAAAATTTGATTCTGTTGACCAATTAGTGGATCAGTTAAAGGCAGATGAAGAAGTCGCTCGGAATTGGTCTTAAGAGTATAAGTAAACAAAAAAGAGGTTGTCTGCAACCCAAAAGATAGACGATTTAGTCTAACTTTTGGGTTCAGTACATTACCTCTTTTTATTCTTTTTCAAAGGTGAATCCTTCTCCAAGGATTTCGTGGGCTTCTGTAATAGTTATAAAGGATTGAGGATCGATTCGATGAATCATTTCCTTCATTTTAACAATTTCATTTCTTCCGACAATACAGTAGATGATTTTCAAATCTTTTTGACTATAGTAACCTTGCCCCGAGATAAAAGTAACACCTCTTCCTAGGTCATCATTAATAGCCTTAGCAAGTTGGTCAGGACGTTTGGTAATAATCATAAATCCTTTACCTGCGTATCCTCCTTCTCCAATCAAATCAATCACTCGGGATACAATGAAAGTAAAGAGTAGGGTGTAAGTAACCAATCTCAAATCCTTAAAAATAAGGAGAATGAGCATGAGAATACAAAAATCTAAGATAAAAAGTAGTTTCCCCATGGAGAAATGAGTGTATTTGTTGAGGATACGAGCTAGAATATCAGTTCCACCAGTTGTACCTCCAGCGTTAAAGATAATTCCAAGACCAATTCCTAATAGAATTCCAGATATAAGGGCAGTAATTAGTAAATCACCTTGAAGGTCAATATGAAAGGGAATACGCTCAAAAAAAGCTAACCAGGCAGATAAAGCCAAGGTCCCAAGCAAACTAGAATAGAGAGATTTTGCTCCAAATATTTTCCAAGCTAGAATGAATAAAGGAATATTAATCAGCAGATTCATGAGGGAAACAGGAATTTCAAAAAGATAAAAGGTAATAAGAGTAATGCCTGTAGCCCCTCCTTCGAAGAGATGATGGGGAACTACAAAATAGGTTAGACCAAAAGCATAAATGCCAGCACCTAGTAAAATAGTTAAAATGGGATAGATTTTTTTAATCATAGGACACCTCTTTTCTTATAAGTTGATTATATCAAATTTTTAAGGAAAATTTGAATGACTCCATTAGGATTTTTAATCTTTTTTTGATATAATTAAAAGTAAGAAAACCAATCTGAATCCTAAAATAGAAAGATTGATACTATGACAAAAATTAAGATTGTTACCGATTCATCTGTTACTATTGAGCCAGAATTAGTAAAGCAATTAGATATCACGGTAGTTCCTCTATCTGTAATGATTGATAATGTTGTTTATTCGGATGCTGATTTAAAAGAAGAAGGTAAATTTCTTCACTTGATGCAAGAAGCTAAGAATCTTCCGAAAACAAGTCAGCCACCTGTAGGTGTTTTCGCTGAAGTTTTTGAAGACTTGTGCAAGGATGGCAGTCAGATTCTTGCTATTCATATGTCCCATGCCCTTTCAGGTACTGTAGAAGCAGCGCGCCAAGGTGCTAGTTTATCTACTGCTGACGTAACAGTTATTGACAGCTCCTTCACTGACCAAGCTTTGAAATTCCAAGTTGTCGAAGCTGCTAAATTAGCACAAGAAGGCAAAGATATGGAGGAAATTTTATCTCATGTAGAAGAGGTAAAAAACCATACGGAGCTCTATATTGGCGTTTCTACTCTAGAAAATCTAGTAAAAGGTGGACGAATTGGTCGTGTAACTGGATTGTTGAGCTCACTTCTCAATATACGTGTTGTGATGCAGATGAATGACCATGAATTGCAACCAATGGTTAAAGGGCGTGGAGCTAAAACTTTTAAAAAATGGTTGGATGAGTTGATAACATTGCTCTCTGACCGTTCTGTAGCAGAGATTGGAATTTCATATTCTGGTAGTTCTGATTGGGCAAAAGAGATGAAAGACAATTTGCAACCTTATGTTGAAAAGCCAATTTCAGTATTGGAGACAGGGTCTATTATTCAAACTCACACGGGTGAGAACGCTTGGGCTATTTTAGTTCGTTACAATTCCTAAAAACTCCTAAAAAAATAAAGAAAAGGTAAATTCCCAAACTAACTTCCACCGCTAGTAGAAGTGGAAGTTAGTCTGATAAAAATCATAAAAACCAGTAGAATTCCGTGTCAGGGTAAGTT
>JAWERV010000076.1:0-7298 GCA_032481955.1 Streptococcus mitis
TTTTAACATTAAGCTTAATGTTAAAGACGGTGACATCATGGACTGGGGAATGAAAGACTATAAAGCAAACGGATTTCCAGATAAGGTAACAGATATGGAGGGAAATGTTTATCTTCAAACTGGCTATAGCGATTTGAATGCGAAAGCGATTGGAGTACACTATCAATTTTTATATGATAATGTTAAACCAGAAGTAAACATTGATCTAAAAGGAAATACTAGTATCGAATATGCTAAGGGAAAATCTGTAGTTTTTAATATCAATGATAAAAGAAATAATGGATTCGATGGTGAGATTCAAGAACAACATATTTATGTGAATGGAAAAGAATACAAATCATTTGATGATATTAAACAAATAGCAGATAAGACACTAAACATTAAGATTCTTGTAAAAGATTTTGCAAGAAATACGACCGTAAAAGAATTCATTTTAAACAAAGATACGGGAGAGGTAAGCGAACTAAAACCTCATATGGTAACTGTGACCATTCAAAATGGAAAAGAAATGAGTTCAACGATAGTGGCGGAAGAAGATTTCATTTTACCTGTCTATAAGGGGGAATTAGAAAAAGGCTATCAATTTGATGGCTGGGAAATTGCTGGTGTAGAAGGGAAAAAAGACGTTGGCTATGTTCTTAATCTATCAAAAGATACCCTTATAAAACCTGTATTCAAGAAAATAGAGGAGAAAAAGGAGGAGGAAAATAAGCCTACTTTTGATGTATCCAAAAAGAAAGATAAGGTGCAAGTAAATTATAGTCAATTAGATGAAAGTCAAAGATCTGATTCAACTGAGGATGTCAAAGTTACAGTTCCTGATGAAAATGATAAAAGCTTTGAAAATAAGAAGGAAGTTTATCTTAATGAACCAGAGAACATAGATAATAAACATACCAATATTGATAGTAAATCAACTACTAACAATGATAGGTTGCCAAAAACCGGAACAGTTAGCGAAGTCTTCACGTCATTAGTTGCCGGAATAATGTTTACTGTAGGTGCATTTCTTGGATTGAAGAAAAAAGATCAAGATTAAGACAAAAGCTATAGAAAAATGGTTTGTGTACTGAGATGAGATAGTGTGGTGATGAAACAGTTTTGTAAAAATAGCCATCTATAACTCAATTATTTAGTTTACTTTGCTATTGATACTCTTTTTGGAGTTATTAATGGACTTAGTTTCGATAACTAATGAATTGATTGAAAGGGTTAGTATTGACAATATTAGTCATATTGATTAGAAAATAGAGTCTATCAAAAATTTAAATGCTAATAGAGATGATGAGACAATTTTAAGGAATTAAGTAGCGTTTGGTTGCTTAATTCCTTTTTATTTGGAAGGTAGTTTTTCACCTACTTCCTTATTTATCGCTATTATTCAACCACTTAGACCGAGATAGAGACCAGATAGGCAAAAGAACTTGTTCTTGAAACTGACCTCTGCTATAATGTTTTTTGTAAGGGATGTGAGGGGGCAGTATTAGACAACTCAAGTTCCTAAAAAAGAAATTGGAGATAAAGAAATGAAAAAATTATTGGGGATTGTATTTTTACTAGCAGCAGCGACAGTATTGTATTTTGGTTCTGTTGGCTGGCCAAGTTTGGATGTCAACCTATGGTCCTTGATTCCGGTTGGCTTGTTCCTCTTTTTCACTCTAGAGAATCTTTTGAAAAAAGACTACAAGGCTAGTCTGATGTGTTTCATTATTGCCTTTATCATCGCAAATGCGATTTTGGACCTTTTGCCAATTTCAAGTGGCTTGGTAATTGGAGCAGGTGTGCTGGCTTGTGTAGGTATTGGTTACCTCTTTCCTGATAAAGAAGGAAAATAAGAATTATTAAAAAAGATATAAAGAAAAACACTTCAATCATTATATTTTAGTTTGATTGAGGTGTTTTCGATTTCATTTTTTATTTCTGAGCCATCAATTCAACAATCATCTCGATATATATGACAAGGGTCACTAAGAATCCTGCACGCCAGAAGAATTTGATGAATTTAGGATAGTAAAAGCTGCGTTTTTTTAAAAGAAAGAAAAAAACGAGAATAATGGCTAGGAGGGAGAGGGCTAGGCCCAGTCTAGGGAGGAAATTATGGGTAAAGGTTTTAGCTGTAATCAGGTAATACTCAAATACCAAAACTGGAAAAGCCAAATCTGCAAAGTTTCGTCCTAGTTTTTTTAATCTAAACAGTTTGGTTATGATAATGCAGACTACTAAGGTCAGTATCAATAATAAAATAGATGCTAATTTCATTAAAATCATATCCATATTGTATCATAAAAAATCGCTAAAGGAAACGAGAAACAGAGGAATTCATAGGAAAGTCAGGCTTTTGAGATTGTGGGTGTTTTTTGTTATAATGGAGGTTATGAAATCTTATAATACCTTGAATGATTATTATCGAAAACTCTTTGGAGAAAAGACCTTTAAAGTCCCTATTGATGCGGGGTTTGACTGTCCCAATCGTGATGGAACTGTGGCTCATGGAGGCTGTACTTTTTGTACGGTTTCAGGTTCTGGAGATGCTATTGTAGCACCGAACGCGCCTATCCGTGAGCAATTTTATAAGGAAATTGACTTTATGCACCGTAAGTGGCCAGATGTTCAGAAGTATCTGGTTTATTTTCAAAATTTTACCAACACCCATGAAAAGGTTGAAGTCATTCGAGAACGCTATGAGCAGGCTATCAACGAGCCAGGTGTAGTAGGAATCAATATCGGAACACGGCCAGACTGTTTACCAGACGAAACTATCGAATATTTGGCTGAATTATCGGAGCGCATGCATGTGACGGTAGAGTTGGGCTTGCAGACGACTTATGAAACAACCTCTGACCTGATTAATCGCGCCCACTCTTATGAATTGTACGTGGAAACGGTCAAGCGTTTGAGAAAGTATCCAAAGATTGAGATTGTTTCCCATCTTATTAATGGCTTGCCTGGTGAAACCCATGAGATGATGATTGAAAATGTCCGCCGCTGTGTCACGGATAACGATATTCAAGGGATTAAACTGCACTTGCTTCACCTGATGACCAATACACGTATGCAACGGGATTATCACGAGGGGCGTTTGCAGTTGATGAGTCAGGACGAATATGTTAAGGTCATCTGTGACCAACTGGAAATCATCCCCAAGCATATCGTCATCCATCGAATCACAGGAGATGCACCTAGGGATATGCTGATTGGGCCTATGTGGAGCCTCAATAAGTGGGAAGTGCTAAATGCTATTGAAACTGAAATGCGACGTCGTGGAAGTGTGCAAGGATGTAAGGCTGTAAAACAGGAGTTTGAAAATGAAAAGACCACTTGAGATGGCACATGATTTTTTGTCTGAGGTAGTGACAAAAGAGGATATCGTAGTGGATGCGACCATGGGAAATGGTCATGATACCCTTTTTCTAGCCAAGCTAGCCAAGAAAGTCTATGCCTTTGATATTCAGGAACAAGCCTTGGAAAAGACCCAAGAGCGTTTGAACCAAGCTGGAATGACAAATGCCCAGTTGATTTTACAAGGCCATGAAACACTGGACCAGTTTGTAACAGAAGCCAAGGCAGGGATTTTTAATCTGGGCTATCTACCGTCAGCTGATAAGTCAGTCATTACCCGACCACAGACCACTATTGAAGCATTAGAAAAGCTGTGTCATTTGCTTGTCAAAGGTGGACGGATTGCTATTATGATCTACTATGGGCATGAAGGAGGCGACCTCGAGAGGGATGCTGTCTTGGATTTTGTGAGCCAATTGAGCCAACAAGAGTACACAGCTGTCATTTACCGAACCCTGAATCAAGTCAATAACCCACCATTTTTAGTGATGATTGAAAAATTAGAGAGATATAGACATGGATAAACAATACCTACGTGAAAAGCTGGATGCTATGCGCCAGAATTTTGTTGAATCAACCCACCACGAACGAGCGGTGGGTGTGCTAGACCAAGCGTATATGAGCAAAAAAATGCTTAAAATTAAGAAAAAATTAGTTGCTCTTGAAATGGAACGGTGCCAGAGAAAAATTGAGCACAAAGACTGTTCCAAGATTGATCAAAAAATCAAAGAGCAGAAGGAGATATTTGAATCCTGTTGTAAAAAAGATTAAGGAGGAAGTGCGTGGAATTACTGATTTACCTAATCTTATTTTTACTGGTTTTGATTGTCTCAAGTACAACCAATAAGCTCCTACCCTTTTTGCCTCTCCCTTTGGTGCAGATTCTTTTGGGAATTGTGATTGGTCTCTTTTTACCCAATACTGACTTTCACCTCAATACAGAGTTATTTTTGGCACTGGTTATTGGGCCCTTGCTTTTCCGAGAGTCGGAAGAAGCGGATATTACAGCTATTTTAAAACACTGGCGAATCATTGTTTATCTCATATTTCCAGTGATTTTCATCTCGACCCTGAGTTTAGGTGGCTTGGCCCATCTTCTTTGGCTCAGTCTTCCCTTGGCAGCTTGTTTGGCTGTTGGAGCGGCACTTGGCCCTACGGACTTGGTTGCTTTTGCCTCTCTTTCGGAGCGTTTTAGCTTTCCTAAGCGCGTGTCTAATATCCTTAAGGGTGAAGGACTTTTGAATGATGCATCAGGTTTGGTGGCCTTTCAGGTAACCTTGACAGCTTGGACAACTGGAGCCTTTTCCCTTGGGCAAGCTAGTAGTTCGCTCATCTTTTCAATTCTAGGCGGTTTTTTGATTGGCTTTTTAACAGCCATGATCAACCGTTTCCTTCATAGCTTCTTGCTAAGTGTGAGAGCAACGGATATTGCCAGCGAACTTTTATTAGAATTGAGTTTGCCCCTGGTGACCTTCTTCCTGGCAGAAGAAGTCCATGTTTCAGGGATTATTGCCGTTGTAGTTGCGGGGATTTTAAAGGCAAGTCGCTTTAAGAAAATTACGCTTCTCGAAGCCCAAGTGGATACGGTGACCGAGACGGTCTGGCATACAGTGAACTTTATGCTCAACGGTTCTGTCTTTGTGATTTTAGGGATGGAGCTGGAAATGATAGCAGAGCCTATCTTGACCAATCCAATCTATAATCCCTTACTGTTATTGGTATCTCTTATAGCCCTTACCTTTGTCCTCTTTGCTATTCGTTTTGTCATGATTTATGGCTATTATACCTATAGAATCAGACGACTCAAGAAAAAGCTAAATAAGTATATGAAGGATATGCTTCTCTTGACCTTCTCAGGTGTCAAGGGAACGGTGTCGATTGCTACAATCCTTCTGATACCAAGTAATCTAGAGCAGGAGTATCCTCTCTTGCTTTTCCTCGTCGCAGGTGTGACGCTGGTAAGCTTTTTAACAGGTCTCTTGATCCTGCCTCATCTTTCGGATGAACAGGAAGAAAGCAAGGATTATCTCATGCATATCGCTATTTTGAATGAGGTAACGCTAGAGTTGGAAAAAGAGTTGGAAGATACCAGAAATAAGCTCCCTCTCTATGCAGCCATTGACAATTATCATGGACGTATTGAAAATCTCATCCTGAGTCAAGAAAATAAGGGAGCTCAAGAAGACTGGGAGGCCTTGAAACTTCTCATCCTCAGTATTGAAAGTGATGGTTTAGAACAGGCTTATGAAGAGGACAAGATGAGTGAGCGTGCCTATCGAGTCTACCAGCGTTATCTGAAAAATATGGAACAAAGCATCAATCGCAAGTTTGCTTCACGATTGACCTATTATTTCCTTGTTTCCTTGCGGATTTTACGTTTTCTCCTTCACGAAGTCTTTACCTTAGGCAAGACCTTCCGCAGTTGGAAAAATGAAGAATCACAGAAACTCCGAGCCCTTGACTATGACCAAATTGCAGAGCTCTATCTAGAAAATACAGAGATGATTATCGAAAGTTTGGAGAACCTAAAAGGGGTTTATAAGAGTTCTTTGATTAGCTTCATGCAGGATTCTCGTCTCAGAGAAACAGCTATTATCACCAGTGGTGCCTTTGTCGAACGGGTTATCAACCGTGTCAAGCCCAACAATATCGATGAAATGCTGAGAGGCTATTATCTGGAGCGCAAGTTGATTTTCGAATATGAAGAGAAACGATTGATTACAACCAAGTATGCCAAGAAGTTACGACAAAATGTGAATAACTTAGAGAACTATTCCTTGAAGGAAGCTGCTAATACCCTGCCTTATGATATGGTGGAATTGGTAAGAAGAAATTAATCAAGATTATAAGTGAAGGAGTATGATATGAAGAAGTGGTGGAAAGAGCTGATAGACAAGCCTTTATTAAAAGCTTTTTTGCATTATTATCAAGCATCAGATAGTGAGTTGACCAGTGTCGCAGTAGCCTACTATTGGTTGATTTCGATTTTTCCCCTGCTTTTGGTGGTGGTCAATATCCTCCCTTATTTTCAAATTCCAGTTTCCAATTTTTTAAAGGTTGTCAATGAATTTTTGCCCGAAACCATTTATGATGTGGTCGCAAATATTATTACAGAAGTGCTGACCCAACCGTCAACGGGCTTATTGAGTTTTGCGGTTTTGTCAGCCCTCTGGACTTTTTCAAAATCCATGAATTTCCTACAGAAAGCCTTTAATAAAGCTTACGGAGTAGCAAAAAATCGTGGACTGATTTCCCATCAGCTCATGAGTTTGTTTGTCAGTTTTGGCTTGCAGATTCTCTTTGCCTTAGCTCTATTTCTCAGTGTCTTTGGCCGTATGCTTCTCAACCTTATCAAAAGCTACTGGAAATCAGATAATCCTCTCTTTGATTATCTGCAAGACCTGACAGGCCCCTTGGTTTATGCCTTGATTTTTGCTATCTTGGTCATGATTTATTATTTCCTGCCCAATGTTACAGTCCGACGGATTCGCTCTGTATTGCCAGGTAGTGTCTTTGTCATGCTGACTCTGGTCTTACTACTTAATATCTTTTCAGTCTATGTTAACAATTATGTCAATCACATCGTGGACGTCCGTTTTTTTAGTTCCATCGTCGTGGTAGTCATGATGTTCTGGTTTATTCTCATTGCTAAGATTTTGATTGTCGGCGCGGTGATTAATGCTAGTGTGCAGAGTTTGAAAGATCTGAATTTTAGAAAAGACTAACGAATTTTTAATTCATTACAAAACGCATAATATGAAAATTCCACGAGGTCAACTATAGTCAGAAAGCTGAACAACAAGCCAAAACGCCCAAAAAAGGCGGCAAAAAGCAAGCACCTGCAAGCAACGTGCCGAAATGGTCAAATCCTGATTATGTCAACGAATTAGACCCAAAAATCGTTGATATGCTAGTAGAATTTCACAAGTCACAAGGCACTTTGGAAACTCCCGAGGCGC
>JAWERV010000077.1:0-7166 GCA_032481955.1 Streptococcus mitis
GAGACCTAGTCAATCAAGTGAAACCGACTCCTTCTATCAATTATTCTTGTCTGTCCTTGTGAACGGAGTCATTATCCTCCTCTTCTTTGTAGCTGAAGTCGCACTGATTGGAGATTATCTTCGTATCTTGGCCTTTCTTTAAACTTTAATCCTGTCTTTCACAGCAGGATTTTTTATATGCCAAAAAGCAAGTCAATTGACCTGCTTCTGCTTTACTCTTCTTGTGCTAATGTTTTAAAATCTTGTCCTAGGATGGGTTTTATTTCTATAGTTCAGTAGTATGATAACGTTGCTATGAAGTTCGTTATTCCAAATATTATGCAAACTAGTTATATGTAAAATTAAGATTAGAAACCACCAATCTCCATTTTTTAACTTTTAATGAAATTCGTCCATATTAATAACTTTACTTGCTCTAGCAATAACATCCTTATCATGAGTCACGACAATAACAATCTTTTCCTCGTTCACTAATTTCTCAACCTCATTTAGAAATAATTCAGTTGAGTTTCTGTCCAAATTTCCTGTAGGCTCGTCAAATAGATAGATGTCCTTTTCTTGCGATAAACTCCTCATGAGTAGAATTTTTTGTTTCTGACCTTGCGAAATATTGGTGGCTTTCCCATCAATCTGATGACTCAGAGCTATATTGAGATTCAGACTATCAAGATTATTTGATTCATAGTTTTCCTTATTAAATAGGGTGAAATTAATATTTTTTGAAACACTTCCAGGAAATACATGAAATTCAGATGAATACACGCTTAAATAATCCAAAATATTAGTTTCCTCTAAAGTAGAAAAACTTTCCATTCCATTCAGTACAATATCACCCTCTGTTGGAGAAGATAATCCCTGAATAATATTCAAAAGGGATGATTTCCCAGTTCCATTGCCGCCTGTAATAACGGTTAATTCACCACTATTAAACTCGAAATCTAATTTATTAAACACCAATCTTTCATCCCATTTTTTACATAAATTCCGACATGACAATTGTTCAATTTTAGATACTGGAATGGTAGCAAGATTACTTTCCATCCCTACTTCCTCTAGTCCAATAAACTCAAAGGAATATTGACTTTTTTTCAATGCTACCCAAGATGTAATTAAAGAATTTAAAATGCTGGATAACAGTAATAGAATCAAAATACTATTTGCATACTCTGATATATGTGCGTAATCTCTAATAATATTCACAGTAGCAAGCAAAAATGAACCAGTTAAACCAATAAATATCTGCGTAGAAGCTAATAATCTATTGGTAATATGTGTACTATCTAGTTTCGTTCCCAACAGTTCATTGAGTCTTTCATCAAATTCTTTGATGAAGTCGCTAGATTTTTGGAAACTTATAATATCTTGCAAACCATAAATTGTATTTTCTACAAGAGAACTAAAGTTAGAACTATTAGCAATAAATTCTCGCTGATTTTTTACAACTTTTCGTATCTCAAAATTGACATAGAAACCAAGAATAGCTATAGATACGCATGTAACTGCGAAAATAATAATATTCAATTTTAATAGCAATAACAGTAGCAAACAGAACACTAAAAGCTGTACCTTTAAGTAAAATTTTTGCATAATACCTGTTGCTGATAACAACAAATTCCAAAAATAACTACTAACATACTCATAATTCTTAGTTAAGGAAAAATCATTTAATTGGTTCTTATAAAAAGAGGACAGAATATCATTTAAAAAATTATTCTCAATCTTTCCTTTTAATCTCGTTTCTAATATAGAGAACTGCCAATACAAATATGAAGCTAATATTATTGAAGCTAGGGTAAATAGTTGAATACTAAACTGAATGTTAAGTAGACCAGATATTGTTATTTGTAGTAAAAAAGCAACAGCAATAGGTAAACTAATTTTAGCTAATCCCAAGAAAAAGATTGCAAACTTTCTCTTCCAACCAAGTGAAGCTAGAAATCTATGATATAACTTATCTGCATAGCTTATCGTAACAATATCTTTTCTATCTTCTGAATTAACATTCTCATTCTTTTGAGGAATTAAAACAATTCCTACACTCTGACTAAAAAGTTCTAATCTTGAAATTTTCTCAATTTCCTCATTTGCAGGATCAGAAACAATCAATGAACTACTGTCTCCATCCAACACGACGATATAATGAGGCAAGCTAGCTCTTTCTACTACCAGTAAATAAGGAAATGATACATTGTTTAACAAACTAGGAGTCTCAATTTGATAAGAGTCCGCATCAATACCATAGCTTTTTAGTATATCTTCTATATCAAACAAAGACAGTCCTTGGTGGTTATTGTTATCAAATTGTAGACTATCTAAATGTTCTAATTTTGGGAAATAGTAAGAAATGATTGTCTTTACACAAGCCATTCCACAATCCAGCAAAGTTGCTTGTTTATAGTGGCTAACCATTATTTTCTCCTTTTTCAACACTTATCTTACTATAACCATCAACTTCAATGACGCTATTCGAAGTTTGATTTGTCGTAGGAACCCTTAAAACTTCTCCTGTATTATTTGTATGTAAAGTATAGATTCCATCAAAGTCTTCAGGAACTGTAATAGATACATCACCAACAAGAGTATCTATAAATATTTTTTCGAAAGTCGCATTTTTCCCTAAGGAAATGGTTACATATAACTTATCTTTCCCTTGTGAACTCAAAGCCAAATTAAAGCCATGTTGTGAAAATGGAATATATAGACTATCTGAACTCATTTTAACGTTTTTAGTTATGTTATTCACTGATTCTTCGGAAACTTTTCCTTCTATTTGAACACTTGTTTCATCTGATTCACTCTTGACAACTTTAACATCAATTGCTTGCTTTGAACCATAAAACTCTAACGTTTTAATACTTTTAGAAGAAAGAGCCCACGATTGTTTTACACTGATTGTCGTCTCTCCTCGTTTTAAGGTTAATAAAATTCCAGCCACTACAACTAGTAACAACAGCCCAATTACAATTCCTATTTTTTTCATCATTAGTACTCCTACTTAAATTCTTTTTTACTGAATACAACAAACGCAAGTACAATCACTGCTATACTTACCAATATAGGATAGCCTACATTCGTAAGAGTAAATTGACTTACTCCAGGGGAAGTTTTCAAATTTAAAGTCATTAGTAAATAGTCTCTCACACTCTCACCAGAGTTTGGAAGGACATAAGCCAATAGGTTATCAAATAGTAAAATGTAGAGTGTATAAATCATACATGATTCATAAACCTTATCAAATATTTGAAAAATCAATAACGAAATACTGATAATAACCAAATAGTATGGTAATTGGTGTAAAAATGTTGAAACAATCAACACCAAGTCTCCCTCCAAATAGACAAGAGCTGTTAAACCATAAAAAATAGTTACATATAGGAAAGACAAACAAAAGGCTCCCAAAGTTTTATATAAAAATAACTTCCATCGTTGGTTTTCTTTTGTGAGTAGAATATTAATCGTACGAAAACTATAATCTTCCCCCCAGAAAAATAAATTAGTAGAGATGAAAAGCAAAGGAATAAAACCACTTACATTTGAAATCAATACTCGAAATTCTGGTTCATCTCCATTCGATGACTTAAAAAATAAGGAGAATAACAAAATCAATAATCCTATCAACAAACTAGGAAGCACTCCTCTTTTTTCCCAGTAAAATTTATACATATCTGCTTTAAGAGAACTCATGATTCTCCTCCTTTCTTAAATCATCAGATAATATTACTCAAATAGTAGTCCTCAAAGCGTTCCTTCTTAATATATATATCCTGTATCACTAGATTTGAAGCAACACTATATTCCAAGATAACCATTAATTTTTCCTTTTCTGGCACAACCAGATAGTCCTCCTGCTCAAAATGAACAATTCCCTCTTCTTTTAAAAACGTTTTTAGAATCTGATTAGCACTCGTCTTAAGAAATAGCTTTTCCGACAAATCATTTGCTAGCTCTTTTGAACTCATCACATTTAGAATTTTCCCCTTTTTCATAATGATATACTTATCTGTTATAAACTCCAACTCCGATAGGATATGGCTTGAAATCAAAAAGGTAACTCCCAACTGATCCCTTAAATTCAAAATCATTTTTCTTAAATCTGAAATCCCTTGAGGATCTAAACCATTCACTGGTTCATCTAAGATAATAAGCTCTGGATTATCCAAAAGAGCAATTGCTATCGATAATCTTTGCTTCATTCCAAGAGAATAGTTTTTTACTTTTCTGTCCCATGATGTTTGGGGTAGGCGAACCAATTCCAACATTTTTATGGTATCTGTCTTTAAACCAAATCTTGTTTTATAATATTGCAAGTGTTGACGTCCAGTCAAGTTTGGATAAAGGGCAGGTGATTCGATAATACTGCCAATCTTATGCTGAGAAACACTCTTGATTTCTCCCTTATCAGCTCGAATGAGTCCTAGGAGAATTCTCATTAATGTTGTCTTTCCAGCACCATTCTCTCCGATAAGACCACATATTTCCCCTTGCTCAATATCAAAGGAAATATTATGTAGAACCTGTTCTTTCCCATATGTTTTATCAATATTTTTAAGACTTAAAATCACACGATTCATAGTTTCTCTCCGTTCATTATATTAAAAAGTCTCTGACAAGGAATGAACCCTGCCAGAGATTTTTAGCTTACGTTAACTCCAGCAGAAGAATCCAATACCTGCAATCATTCCATAAATACCGAGTGGTGAAACAGCACAAAATTGCCCTGCCACAATGTGTTTTTTATGTTTATTACTTAATCTTTTCATCACTTAACTCTCCTTTTAATCCCAACAAAGTAGACCTATTCCATATGGGAGACCTATAATACAAAAGCGACCTGCTACAATGTGTTGTTTATTTTTGTTACTTAGTTTTCTCACTACTTCATCCTCCTATTTAATCCCAGCAAAATAGACCTATTCCGTATGGGAGACCTATAATACAAAAGCGACCTGCTACAATGTGTCTTTTGACACGTCCAGTTAGTTTTCTCATTAGAAAACCCTCCTTTTAAAAATTTTTTTATAATAACTAAATGAGATCCTCATTTCAGTCATTTATTAACTGTTTTAAATCTTTAGACAAGATTTCTTCGCTTCCTTGTTCTACATAAATTTGTTTCACTATCCCATCTTTATCCACTATAAATATTGTTGGAATAGCTTTTACATCAAAAAACTTAAAAACTTGTAAATCTTGATCTATATAAACTGGAAAGGTAAAACCCTGATTCCTTAAAAATTTATGAGAGGTTTCAAGTGTTTCACGTTCCCCATCAACTATATCCACCATAAAGAAATCAACTTTATCTTGGTATTTATCATAAAGGTGCTGAATGATTGGGAGCTCTTTTTGGCAATCAGGACACCAACTAGCCCAGAATACCACAACCTTTGGTCTAAACTTATAATCTGATAGTTGAACCTGTGCTCCCTCATTGGAGGTTAACAATGCATTCTTGAATGTTGTATTTTTTGTTTTTGAAATATATTGTTCTATCTCCTTCTCTTTTTTTAAAAGGAGCTCTTGCGCTGTCTCTTCTTGATGATGAGATTCCTGGTTTTGATAGTAAAATCCTGCTAAAAATAAAGTTGCTATCACAAGAAGAACCATTGTCTCTACAACATGTTTTTTTGACATCATGGATCGTCCTCCACTTCTGAAATTTTAAAACTTTCGATAATAGATAATTCTTCTGGTAAGATTAAAACTCGCTCTTCGCCTGCATCTAAAATAGCTAAACGGAATGGTTCCTTATTCAACTCTATTTGTACCAACTTTTGCTCCGCCGTGTTATTTCGAAACAGCAAACTGTGGCGAGTTTGTGTAAACGTCTCTAGCGAGATACTAAAATCTTCCATTTCTATCTCCTATCCATAAAACCAAAAACTAAGACTTAAGAATACTTCAAATCCAAACATTTTTCTTTCCTCCTTATCTCTTGTTCTTTATGATTAAAGTATAGCGCTTTCAAAAATAAAAAAACATGACAAAAATGTCATGTTAGCTCTCCATTTCCTCAAAAGTTTTTATATCTTTTTCTTTTTCTCCCAATATACGCGCTTCTAATACTGAGTCCCCAAATGCTTGAGCACAAATAATAGCTCTATCGTATAAGCGGATGGCTTTTTCCTTATCCCGTTTATGAAATAAGGTACACATAGCTTCAAGCATATCAACAATTGGCTTGTTTTGAAAATCCTGCGATAAAATCATCAGCCTGTTCATCGCCTTAACATAAGGCTCAAAAGTAGAGTAAGATTTTTCCATCCATTGAACAGCTAAAGAATCAAGCACCGTTCTCTTTAACATATAAGCTGTCTCTAAATCGGATGAATTTGTTTCTCTTATAAGTTTTTTAGAAAGTATCCAAAATAGTTCATGATGATACTCAGTCGGTCTTGCCAAACATGAACCAAAGTACAATTTTATAAGAAGCAAATCATTCACAGAATAGTTTTTCCTTATCTTTACTTGTTCAAAATATTCATCCAGCAAAGCATCGCCAAAACCTGCATCTTCACTTACAAAGACATCAAAACTAGCTTGTAAGGCACTAACTGCAATCTGCTCATCCTCAGGTAGACTGTCATAATAGTGTTCGTAAACTCTTTCAAACAACTCTTCCTTAACTTGGATTCTATCATCATCTCCATAAGTTTGAAACTTAATGAGTTTATCCTTTAATATCAAGTACTCGGAGGGTAAAATCATATGATCCATATCTACTATATGTGAAATTGGACAGCCTAGTTTATAAGCTATATACTCTACCTTGGATAAACTCGGGGAAGACTGACCTGATTCAATCCGTGCTAATTGGCGCACCGTTATCTCAGTTTCATCATCACAAAGAGTTTCACGAGTGATATGTTTCATCTCTCGCAACATTCGGATTCTTTTACCTACTTCTATTTTTATATCCATTTGTTTACTCTCCTGACAACTATTTCCATATAAAAGATAAATTCCCTGTATATATTTTACTATTTTCTATAGAGATAAGCAATATTTGAAATATATATAACTATCTTTGTGTTATGTTATAAATTTCAGTTCAACTATTACTACACCTTGGCAATTCCAATCTTCCTCACTGCTATTGCTAGTTTCTTTGCCTTCTTTGACAGCCTACGATTTACAGCCCTCTTGTGTGTGATTAGCATTGGAAT
>JAWERV010000078.1:0-7110 GCA_032481955.1 Streptococcus mitis
AAAAAAATCCCCATGGTTAATCGTATAAGGAACTGTAATGACGATTATTAGTACTAAAAATCCAAAACAAAAGGCATGAAATTTATCAAAAAACTCCATCAAATTATCCTCCTCACCAAACAGACTTCCTACGCGTCATCCTTTAGCTCTAGTCTTTCCAAAACAAACCATTTTATACTCTTCAAAGCACGTCAACGTCGCCTTGAATTATATATGTGACTGACTTCGTCAGTTTCATCTACAACCTCAAAACCATGTTTTGAGCTGACTTCGTCAGTTCTATCCACAACCTCAACACACTGTTTTGGGTAACCTGCGGCTAGTTTCCTAGTTTGCTCTTTGATTTTCATTGAATATAAGTTAAGAGTGGCCAAGCATTGTAAAACATGTGAACTAGAGTAGAAACCCATAGGTTTTGGCTCTTTTTATAAGCAAAGCCCAGTAACAAGCCCCCAAGTAGATAAAAAATAAACGAAGGGACATTAGAAGGTCCATGCATGAAAGAAAATAGTGAGGAAGTTAGCACAAGCCCTAACCAAGAATTGTCAAAAACCGCACCTTGAAGAAGTCCTCTGAAAATGAGTTCCTCCTGGATGGGGCCAAAAACTGAGGAAGTCAAAATCAAAGACAGGGAAATTCCTCTGCTGACTTCCGCCAAGTGTTGAACTCCTGCGCCAGAAGAAACAGCAAAGAAATGAATATAAACCAGCGTCTCAAGCACACTTAGAAGAAAGATTGCAATGAAAAGCAAAAGTTCTTTCTTGCTTAACATCCCAAAAGAAATCATTTCAAACTTTCTAGCATAAGCAACACTCAGAGAGGTTACTAGAAGACTTACAATAATCAATGCAGATTCATTTTGAAAAAAATCCCCGTGGTTAATCGTATAAGGAACTGTAATGACGATTAGTAGTACTAAAAATCCAAAACAAAAGGCATGAAATTTATCAAAAAACTCCATAAAATTATCCTCCTCAACAAACAAACTTCCCTACAAGTCATCCTTGAGCTCTAATCTTTCCAAAACAAACCATTTTAGTAGCCAAAATCCGACAACATAGCCAGCCCCTATGAATATAGCCATAAAAGCTAGCATGGGATTCAGAAAATAAAAAATCACAACAGATACAAAGGTTAGCACAAAAACATTAAAGGCAATGGTGTCAGAAGCCAAGACTAGAATATAAGGTGTCAACCAGTCTAAGGTTTTTGAATCTAGGAAAAATAAGTGTTTATACATGATGACCTCCCCTGTCAAGCTCTACTGCTGCAAGATTAAGAAGACAGTTTGTTCTTTTTAAGGCTAACCTGACTACTAGATAATAGATACATTAAGGCATTAAAGACAATGAAAATATGTCCATAGAATAAAATCAACCTCGCATCCAAACCAAGATAAAGTTTGACCATCAAAAAGATGAGCAAAAGAATTTGAAACCATACCGTTTTTCCAAAAATAAATTTAAAGCGGTTTTGAATGTCTGCTTCCTTGATCTTTACCGCCAAACCTTTATTAGTAAAAAGGAAAACTCCTGCTTCAAACAAGCCACTGTAGAGAACAAGCCACCCAATCGATACATTAGAGATTTGTAAAAATGTCCCTAAAAGAATATTCAACATACTACTCAAGAAAATAACTAGAAATAATCTGTATTTCATATTAAATACCTCCATTCATTTATTTCACTAACAATTTAATAGAGCCTTCTACTAAAATATCCTGATAAAAGAGGAAAGAAAGCTACTTTTTATAATACTTCAAACCCCAAATGAGCAAAAGCATGATAAGCAAGCAGAGAACAGCGCCAATATAAGCAATTAATTGTTGGTAAGATTCTCCTGCTGTGATACCTCTATACAAACAGATAATAGACATAAAACCTGTCAAACCAATGAACATGAGTTGATTGGTTCTAGGACTAACCAAATCATCATCTTCAAACTCTCTTATCCTCATCTCCCTAGTGAGGTAAACAGTGACCAAAATAGAAGCCAAGTTTATAACCACTAAAAGAAATTGGATGACTACGGAAAAATTTAAAAACTGACGAGATAGAAATAGATAAGTAGAGACAAGCAAGGGCAACTGACCTAGGAACAATCTCGCAAGGAAGATGTTCCGTTTTTTAAAAAATATTTTTTTCATAGCTTTCTCCATTACAATTAAATGACATCTAATCATTTTCTAAAATTTGATAACTCTTGTGAAATGTTTTAGCAGAAACAACTCTATGATTGGTGATATCTATATAATCACCTGGATAACCAAGAACATACATTCCATAACCAGCAAATCCTCCTCCAACTGTTCCAACTAGACCAAACTTGATATTCGTTTCGAGAGAAGTGTTAAGACCTGCCATTAGAATGCGCACATGATTATCCAACCAAACCATATAATTTTTTTGAAAAGCTTCCTCTACCCAACTTGGTTTAGGAGTTGCTTGACCAATTTCCCAAACATCAACAATTTGATTCCCATATTTTGCCTTCATAGCTTCAATCCTTTTTAAATACCATTACATGAGTTTGGAGTTCCCCCTATACCATAAGGACCACATGTTTTTGAAAAATGTATAATAGGCCACTTACCATTTAATTGATCCAAAATTGGAGAAGGTGATAGCCCACCCAATAAACCAGCAATCATATCTCCCCAACCTCCGAAACCTCCTTCAACCTTCGCAAGCATCTCAGTATCCATCATTTCAAATTGTGACATCGTTTTTGTATTCATAACAAAAACTTCATTAGCCCCTACTTTTTATAATACTTCAAGCCCCAAATGAGTAGAAGCATGATGATCAAGCAGAGAATAGCGCCAATATAGGCAATTAATTGCTGATAGAATTCTCCTGCTGTGATCCCTCTATACAAACAAATAATAGACATAAAACCTGTCAAGCCGATGAACATGAGTTGATTGGTTCTAGGACTAACCAAATCATCATCTTCAAACTTTCTTATCCTCATTTCTCTAGTGAGGTAAACAGTGACCAAAATAGAAGCCAAGTTAATAACCACTAAAAGAAATTGGAAAACCAAGGAAAAATTTAAAAACTGACGAGATAAAAATAGATAAGTGGAGACAAGTAAGGGCAACTGACCTAGGAACAACCTCGCAAGGAAGATGTTCCGTTTTTTAGCAAGAAAAGTTTTCATTTCTTTGCTCCTTTCTTTTTAGTTAAAGCAAGATAGATTATAACCGCAATCATATAGGCTATGGTATAAAATAGATGATACCAAATACTCTCCCTAAGCGGATAAAGAAGGGTAGACATGATCAGATACAGAACGAAAATAATCAGTATTTTTTTCTTCATAAGATTTCCTCCTAAATGTATGCTTTATCTTATACTCAATGAAAATCAAAAATCAAACTAGGAAGCTAGCCGCAGACAGTACTGGAGTACGGCAAGGCGAAGCTGACGTGGTTTGAAGAGATTTTCGAAGAGTATTAGTTGAGCAAGAACCTTTACACTGCCAGTATAGCACTCATTTTGACCTTGGATCACTCAAATCACAAATGGTCATCAAAACATCTTGAATTGTAAAAAATTTAAAAAAGCAAGCATGAAAAACATACTTGCCCTTTACACCATATTGATACCAACTTAATTTGTAGATTTTTTATCCTGCTATCACATATCATTTTAACAGGCGAAACAATATTAAAGAAACTCCACTGTAGATTAAACTAGCGATAAAAAATCTCTTTATCTAATTAGATCTATCTTTATTCTTCTTTGGAGATTTTAAAAATTTTTTCCTAATTAAATAAGTAATAAAAGAAACAAACATACTAACAACAAAAGCAATAAGAAAACTTTTGAAATCCATAATTACCTCCAAGTACAGCTCCTCTACATACAAGCTCAAGCCTTTAAGCAAGCATAATAGCCAATTGTAACATTGTTTTTGCATTCACGAGGAATTCCTCTTTTTACTTTCGTCCTATTGCAACCTTAATAAGGTTAGTATACTACTATTTTTTAAAATTTTCCATCCAAATCATAAATGGTCATCAAAACATCTTGAATTGTTAAAAAATTTAAAAAGCAAGCATGAAAACATACTTGCCCTGGGGGAACTTGACAATGTGAAAATACAAAATAGAAAACTACTTACCCTCACTTCCGTATGTTCTCATATATTCTCATAATCGCAACAAGGATAGCAGCTGTCCCACTTGCCAAAGCGATAAGGGTAATGATAATGTTGAGGATTTCAGGCGTACTCCCTATTCTGTTGATAAGACGGAGTAGGGATATAACTGTCAACTGAATCAGGAGTATTGATTCTACTCTTACCATTGAAGTAAGTCTGTTTTCAACCGCATATAAAAAGGCTGGCAGCAAAACACAGGCTATAGCAATCACAAACAGATTGCTCCCTGTTTCTTCTCCCTTGTTCACCACGGAAATCATGAGAAGATTCGATGCTATGATCAACGTAGAACAGATAATAAAAAAGGATTTCTTATTCATATAGGGTACCTCATATACTATGGCATTTTAATTGATGACTACAGGCGGTACTTCTTTCCACAAATCTTCTAATCATCAACTGACATCGAGTGAACTGTTAATACCTGACGAAAGACTTGATTTTGGCAGGTGGTATTTAGACTGGTATTGGGATAGCTTTCCACAATCTTCATAACGGTATAGAGACCAACTCCCCTCTCTTCCCCTTTAGAACTTGCTCCAAAGGAGAAAATCTCAGAAATATCTATACTCTCTTCTTTGATGGAATTTTCAATGATAAAGGTTTCCTGTGCTCCATTTTTTAAAAAAGCAATTGAAACATGAGGTTGACTAGCCTCTACACTGGCTTCAATAGCATTGTCACCAAGGATAGACACAATGGTTAGAAAATCAAGCAGTCTCATCCCCTCAACCTGAATCTCCTCAGGAACTTCGACATTAAATACAATCTTTTTATCTCTGGCTTTTAGAAATTTCCCTGCTAGGAGACTTTTGAGGGCTTTATCACGAATATTCACCAATCGGCCCAGGTCATATTTATTGTCCTGCAATTTTTCACTAGAATCCTTTAAGACCGAGTCGTAAACCTCTTTTATCTGTTCCATATCCTCCTCTTCAATGCCCAGACGTAAGCTGGTCAAAAGATTGGTGTAGTCATGGCGAAAACTCCGAACTTCCTTGTAAAGTTCCTCTATATGCCGACTATATCGCTCCATATCTCTGTAGCGCAAGGCCTGTTCTTGGTTCAGTCTCTCATGGAGTTTGTCCTTCAAATAGGTATCCAATTTCTTAATAATTCCCATAAAAAAGAACAGGTAAAAGACTAGGATGAGATGGCGAACAGTCGTTGATTGGATATCGTATGCATATTCAAAGTAAGACAGACTTTCCATGACAAGAAAGTAAGCCCCCATTATCCAGTTAATTTTAGTCAGGGACTTTTGAAAAGCTTTATCTAGAATCTCCCTTCTCAAGTTAGTGAAATCATAGTCTAACCATTTCAAAAAGGCTAGAGAAATGAAGAAATTGAAAATTATTATACACAACCAAATCAAAGAGTAATCATCATGTACTTGCCCTTGTCCCAAAAATGGAAGCACAAAATAAGAAATACCTCTATAAAAGAGATTCACCAATATCATTGGAAAGAAACCATAAAAGAAAAGGAGTTTTTTAGGAAGCCCTCTTAACAATAAGAAAGACAAGCCTATACCGTACAAGGGTTCCGTAAAATAAGATAGGTAAGTATTTCCTACTATATAGTTAATCGTTACAAAAACGACTGCTAAAAGTAACTTAAAAAGAATAGCTTTAAAAAATCTCTCCAGAGTTAGAACAATTCCATCCACCTTAAAAAATATAAACAATTCCAATCCAACTATCAAAAATGTATATACTATCTTCCAAACTATTTCCATTACATTACCTCACTTAGTGCAAGTTATTGATAGCTTCAGACACTTTCCTGACCTTATAACGCGCGATTAGACAGCTTCTCCCATTGGGAAAGAAAAGCAGTTTTTCTTTCTTATCCAAATGTATCACATTGGCTGGATTGATAAGAAAAGAGCGATGGCACTGCAGGAGACGAGGCTCCTGCTTGAGAATCTCCTCTAAACTCGCTGTAAATTCCAGTCTGTCCGTCTCGGTATAGAGAATAACATGATGAGATTTTGGGGACGTTTCGAGATAGTAAACCTCTTTAAAAGGATACTGGAATTGGGCAAATTTTGATTTAAAATAAAAGCAATCTTCAGCTAGACTTTTACTGTCTTGACCATTGGCATAGAGGAGGGCTGTCTCGATACGAGATTCAAACTCCTCTGCCGACAAGGCCTTATCAATGTAGTCCAGAGCAGACACTTGGTAGCGAAAAGACAGGGGCATAAACTCTGAGTGAGTCGTCACAAAGACGATGAGAGCATAAGGATCCCGATCCCGAATCTTTCTAGCCACTTCCAGACCCTTCATCTCCTCATTTCGAATCTCAATATCCAAAAAGAATAGCTGATGCGCACCCTTCTCATGCACCTCTGCTAGCAATTGATCTGGCTTACCAAATACCTCAAAAGAGCTAGGAATGATATGATGTGCTTTCAAAAGTTTCTCAATGGTCGTTTCAATTCTAGCTTGTTGGGAAAAATCATCTTCTAAAATAAATATTCTCATCTTCTTACTCTCCTTCTTTCAACCATTTTTGACGAATTTCTCTATAGCGACGTCTGGCATACTTGACAGCGTATTGACCTTCTTCTCCAAGAAAAAGGATTCTTTCTTGAAAATCAATCGATTTTACTTTATCAAGATTGACCAAACAATTTCGATGACATCTCATCAAGGTTTCCCCATATTGGTTCTCAAGATTACTTAAATTTTGAACCATATTAAAACTAGCTTCTTCTGTAACAATCTGTACAGTATGGGCTTTAGTTGGATGTGTTTGGATATAGTAGACATCGTCGACGTTTACTTTATAGACTGTTTTCTGTGTCTGAATAATCATATGTTTCATTGGATTCTCCTCCTAATACTCTTCGAAAATCAAATTCAAACCACGTCAGCTTCACCTTGCCGTACTCAAGTACAGCCTGCGGCTAGCTTCCTAGTTTGCTCTTTGATTTTC
>JAWERV010000079.1:0-7030 GCA_032481955.1 Streptococcus mitis
GAAAATCAAAGAGCAAACTAGGAAACTAGCCGCAGGCTGTACTTGAGTACGGCAAGGCGACGTTGACGCAGTTTGAATTTGATTTTCGAAGAGTATTAGGCTTTTTCACGAATGACTAAAACACCATCTTCCATATCTGCTTCTAAGTGTTTGGCATCTAAATGATCCAAGTGGAAGTCCGTTACCTTATCACGAATTTCTTGTTCAACCACGCGACGGAGCGGGCGAACACCCATGACTTCGTCATAACCTTCTTCTGTGATATAGTCCTTAGCTGCTTGACTGACTACCAAATCAATGTCTTTCTTAGCCATGGTTTGGTTGACTTCAGCCAACATTAAATCTACAATCTTAGAAAGATCTTCCTTAGTCAAGTGTGAGAACTCAATGACTGCGTTAAAGCGGTTGAGGAACTCTGGACGGAAGAAGGGTTTCAAACGGTCCATCAATTCTGGTTTATCCGCATCTTCTGTCAAGTTGGCTTCATAGCCAAATCCAGCATTTGATGTTGCAATAATGACAGTGTTTTTAAAGTTTACTGTATTTCCTTGACCATCTGTCAAACGACCATCATCTAGAACTTGGAGGAGAAGGGTAATGACTTGAGGATCAGCCTTTTCAATTTCATCCAAGAGAATGATAGAGTAAGGATTGCGACGAACACGTTCTGTCAAGGTATTTCTATTGTCATCATAACCCACATAGCCTGCTGTTGTACCAATTAGCTTAGAAACGGCTGTGCGGTCACTGTATTCAGACATATCCAAACGAATGATTGCGTCCTTGGTTCCAAACATATCCAGCGCCAATTGTTTAGCAAGTTCTGTCTTACCAACCCCAGTTGGACCTACAAAGAGGAAGCTACCGATTGGGCGATTACCTTCATCAAAACCAGCACGGTTACGACGGATGGCACGGGCTACAGCTTCAACCGCCTTGTCTTGTCCGATTACCTTGTGTTCCAAGCGATGAGCCATATCTTTCAAACGCTCGATGTCTGATGCTCCCATTTGAGATACTGGAATACCGGTCATTCGTTCCACAGATTCGGCTACATCGTTGACAGTGGCAGTCACTTTCATATCTTCTGTGTGGTTTTCGATTTTCTTTTCCAATTCTGCAATGCGTGTTTTATAGTTTAGAGCTGCTTCAAAATCTTCTGCCTCAACTGCTTTTTCTTGCTTGTCTTTTTCTGCTTCAATTTCACGTTCAACAGCATGCACATCTGTTACAGGATGCTGAGCTGCCAAGTGAGCTGCCGTTACATCGACAAGGTCGATAGCCTTATCTGGCAAACTACGTTGAGGAATATACTGAACAGAATAATCCACCGCTGCTTTCAAAACTTCGTCTGGCAAAATGACATTGTGGTGTTGTTGATAGAGATCACGAATTCCTTGAAGGATTTTAAAAGTATCCTCTGCTGAAGGAGCATTGACCTTGACTTCGTTGAAACGACGAGCAAGAGCAGCATTCTTCAAGATAGTATTACGATATTCGTCTTGAGTCGTTGCCCCAATCACTGTCAATTCTCCACGAGAGAGGGCTGGCTTGAGAATATCCGCAAGCCCTTTAGAACCACTGTCTCCACCAGTGCTACCAGCACCGAGAATTTGATGAATTTCATCAAAGAAGAGGATAATATTCCCTGCTTCTTTCACTTCATTGACTAAGTTTTGAACGTTTTCTTCAAAGCTACCACGATATTGAGTACCAGCCTCAAGACCTGAGATATCAATGGAAATGATTTCCTTATTCTTAATGGCAGCTGGGACATCTCCGTTCACAATGGCTTGTGCCAAACCTTCGACAACGGCTGTCTTACCAACACCTGCGTCTCCAACCAAAACAGGATTATTCTTGGTACGACGTGAAAGGATTTCAGATGTTTCTTGAATTTCCTTGTTTCGTCCGATAACAAGATCCAGCTTGCCCTCACGCGCTTCTGCTGTCAAGTTTCGACCTAGTTTTGCAAGGACACAGTCTTGTTTCATACCTGACGTCTGTTGTTGCATTTGTCCATCAGCTTCTGCATTTCCTGGCAATTGACCAGTTGCACGATAGTGAGCAAATTCCTCTGGTGTGACTTCGCGTCCATTAATCAAGTAACGACGGTTTTCAGAACTATATCCTCGCATACCACCCATCAATTGGTTAAATAAATCATCCATGTTGTTAAAATTATTAAAGTTGTTATTCATATTCTTTACCTCTTTTTGTTATTTATTATTACTGATATTGACTATCTTTGACCTTTTTGTTAAAAAATTTAGACTAGCTAGATTGCTACTCTACGTACTATTTCTAGTTTTTCTTTTTCAAGCAGGAGTAGACTATCTTTACTTCTGAAGATTTCTAGATTAAACATAGACCCACCTCTTTCTATTTTACTTTAAATAATACTCTCCGAAAATCTCTTTAAACCACGTCAGCTCTATCTGCAACCTCAAAACAATGTTTTGATAACCTGCGACTAGCTTCCTAGTTTGCCTTGATTTTCATTGAGCATAAGTGTTTACGTAAGGTTTTCATTTACCTTACGTTCATAATATACTACATTAGTCAAAAAAGGTCAAGGGATTTGACTTTAATTGACTAATATTTTTTAAAAAGCAAAAACACCCTGAAACATCAGGGTGCAATTCTTATATCAAATACAAAATTGCTAGCGTCAAGAAACTTGCTAGAAGCCCTACTCCCCAAAAGAAGAAGTCAACCTTCCACTCGCTCCAAGGATTTCCTTTACCAGACAATCCTCCAAGTTCAAAATGGTGATGCACAGGCGTCATACGGAAAATACGTTTGCCACCAGTCATTTTGAAATAGCTGACTTGCATCATAACCGAAGTTGTTTCAAAGACATAAACAATTCCGATAATCAAGAGAGTCCATTCTTGGTGGAGGGCCATAGAGATAGCTGCCAGCATTCCACCTAGGGCCAAACTTCCCACATCCCCCATAAAGACCTTGGCAGGCTTATGGTTAAAGACGAAGAAACCAAGTAAACCACCGATCATAGCCAGAATCACCAGAAGGATATCCATCTGACCTTGCACATAAGCAATAACTCCATAAGCAGATAGACTAATCACAACGGAAATACTAGCTAAACCGTCAATACCGTCTGTCAAGTTGACTGCATTTGAAAAACCAACTAGCCAGAAAAGAGCAAAGACAATATAGAAAATCCCTAGATGCACTTGGTAGCCAAAGATTGAAAGCATATCGCCACCTCGCTCATAGAAAAGATAGAAAATGACGCCACCTAGAAGTTGAAGAGCCAATTTTTGCTTAGGATTGAGACCTTCATTGATTTTGCGGAAGACCTTGAGAAAGTCATCTAAAAATCCGACAAGTCCATAAAGGACCAAGATGAACAAAATCATTCCTACATTATTGCTGAATTGGCTACTAAATAGGGCAAAAAAGAAAGTAACCAAAACAGAAGCAATTAAGAAAACCAAACCGCCCATTGTGGGAGTTCCAGCCTTTGCCTGATGCTGTTTGACATCCTCATGCATCTGCTGGCCTGTAATTTGCGCCTTTCTATAAAATTGGATAAAGGCCGGAATTCCTACTAAAGTTAGTAAAAATGTCACAATCCCAGCACTGATGGAAATAAACATATTAGTCTCCTAAAGTTAATGTAATTTTTTTAATGTTTTTGATAGCTGTATTGGTCCGAACATCTTGCTTCTGAACAACGGAACCTGAGCCTTCAAATTCCAATTTAATATCTAACCATTTGGCAAAGGTCTCAGCAGTCTCTTTTTTCCAACCATACATGTCTGGAATTTCCTCTACCTTATCAGATAAAAGGAGAACTTGTTGATTTGGTGCAAGATTGGTCCCTTCTTCCACAGATGATTCTTTAATCTTTGTTCCAGTACCTACAACGATTGGTTGCACAATATTTCGGCGTAAGGCTTCCGCCAAATCACCAGGTGAAATATCCTTGATGCTAGGCATTGCATAAGGAGACTCTGTCGTCACTTGATCTAAATTCTTAGCTGATGATTGAAGATTGAGAGAGTCTTTCATAGCTGACGCCCGCTCCAAGATAGGATTGGCAAATTCTCCCAACTGGATACCTGAATAATGTTCAGGCTGTTGAACCGTTACATACAAGATAAAGTCAGGATTTTCAGCAGGGTTCATGGCTACAACTGAAAAAATATAATTGGTAGAGCCAACCAAGTAGCCTCCGTTTTTTTCGTCTGCGATTTGAGCCGTACCAGACTTAAGGGCTACATTTTGACCTGGAACATTGACAGTTGCTTTGCCTGTACTATGGTTATACATGGTTCCATATCTAGGATCCGTTCCTACCAAGACCATGTGAGTCCGAGTTTGGCTAGCTGCATCTTTGGAAACAGGATTTCCTACAATCTCTTTTTGAGATTTACGAACGGTTTGATCATTTGGATCATACAAGGCCGTAATAAATTTAGGTTCCAGCATGACGCCATCATTGGCAATGGCTGTAAAGGCACGAATCATTTGCGTCTGCGTTACAGAAATCCCCTGACCAAATGCACTCATGGCAATATTGACAATATTATCAGCTGGAAGTTGACCAGCGTATTCATCTGTCAAGCCAAAGCGAGTTGGGACCCCAAATTTAAAGCGGTTTAGATAATCCAACCAAGTAGTATCTCCCATTTTTTGTTCAAGTAGACTCATTCCAACATTACTGGAGTGAGCGAAACCTTGTAAGAAAGTCATCATCCCACCAGTAGTCAAACCATCATTAACATCCCAATCTCGAATCGTCACATCCGCTATTTTTAATTCACTGCTATTGAAGTATTCTCCACTTGGGAAGGTATTATTATCAATAGAAGAAGCTAACGTCATAACCTTCATGGCTGATCCTGGTTCATAGTTACTTTGATAAAGAATATCACGCCAAACAAAGTCCTCAGTGATTCCTTCTTTAGTATCTGCATTAAAGGTAGGTCGTTGGGTGGTAGCGAGGATTTCACCGGTCTTTGCACTGACCAAGGTCGCGGTCATGTACTTACCTTTTACTTTTTCTAGAAAGGCATCCATCTGAGTTTCCATGAAAGATTGGAGCGGACTAGACAATGTTGTATAAACATCCTTGCCATCCACAGTTTGTTGCGATACCAGTTCTGTACCTGGTACGATATTTCCTACACGGTCTTTTTCATAGGTAATAATACCGTCTGTCCCCGCAAGAATGGTATTTAACGAACTCTCTAGACCAGAGGTTCCTAACAAACTCTTGCTACCATCCTCATTTTCATGAAGTTGGGCTAAACCAATAAAACTAGAAGCAAATTGCCCATTTGGATAGCTTCTGTTAGGACTAGTTGTAAAGTCAATCCCTTCAACACTAGCCTCTTTTAATTCTTTTTTAATCGCCATCATATTGGCATAAGTAATCCCATTTCCTTTTGTACCAAAGGAAACCTGAGTCAGATTTGGTTGAGCCAGTTGCTCTTTCACATAAGCTTCATCCATATCCAAATACTTATGGAAGACTTCAGCTACCTTATTAAACTGCGAATCCTCTACATAAAGAATTTTCCCCGTTGCCGACTTGTATTTTTTATTAATAACAGCATATACGTTATAAGAGGTCGCATCTTCAGCGATAGGCACTCCATTTCGGTCATAGATAGTCCCACGCTTAGCAGGGACTGTGCGAGTTGTTTGGTGAACCTTCTTAGCTTCTTTTACCAAGTCAGTACCAAATTTACTACCACTCCCGATAATAACAGCAAAATTGACCAAAAAGATAGCGAAAAGTACGACAGCTAACAAACTGATGTACTTGCCGACTATTCTACGGTTTTCTGCCGGAGATTTACGATTTTTTACCGCAAATCGGGTTATTTTTTCTGTCCATTTCATATCTTACTCCGCTGTTCGGATATTTTCATTATTCAATTTCAAATCTTTTTTATCTGCAATTTCTTTCAAGCGCTCTGAACGAATCAATTCATTCACTTCCTGCTTGGCATCGTCCAGTTCTGTCTTCTTCTCCTCTATCTGGGCATTGATTTTTGTCAAATCACTTTGCACTTGCAAGAGTCGTGTCTGCATAAAGATAATGCTCACTGCCAAAACGAGAGCCGTAAAAGCGATGGAAAGATAAAAAGCCTTCTCCACACGTGAGAATTTTTTTATACGATTCTGCAAGAATTGACTGGTTGTTTCTTTCTTATCTACCATTTTTTCCTCTTACTTGTGAATTTTTCTAGCCACGCGCAACTTAGCTGAATGCGAGCGG
The DNA here is from genome assembly GCA_032481955.1 of Streptococcus mitis. Lineage (GTDB taxonomy): Bacteria > Bacillota > Bacilli > Lactobacillales > Streptococcaceae > Streptococcus > Streptococcus mitis_DQ. Next base: position 6,260 of record JAWERV010000079.1, read on the forward strand.
TTATTGGCTTCTAATTCTTCTGCACTTGGCAAGATTGGCTTACGGGATACCAATTCCATCTTGGGCTTGAGATCATCCGGGATGAAAGGCAAACCTTTGGGAACTTCAACCGTTGAAGCCTCCTTGAACAATTGCTTTGTCAAGCGGTCTTCCAAGGAATGAAAGGTAATCACTGAAATTCTACCATCCAGAGCCAACATCTCCATAGCCTGCTGGATAGATTCATCTGCTGCTCCCAGTTCATCATTGACTTCGATTCGAATAGCCTGGAAAATCTGCTTGGCAGGATGGCCCTTTTTCTTGAGTTCCTTGGTAGGTTTGGCCGACTTGATAATCTCTGCCAGCTCAGTCGTTGTCTCGATTAGCTTCACTTCACGTGCTTGTTCAATCTTACGGGCAATCTGTTTAGAAAACTTATCCTCGCCATACTTGAAGAAAATACGAACCAAGTCATGATAGTCATAGTCGTTCACCACTTCATAAGCTGTCAGACTAGCATCCTGATTCATCCGCATGTCCAGTGGCGCATCCTTTTTATAAGAAAAACCACGCTCACGCTGGTCCAATTGAGGACTAGACACTCCCAAGTCATAACAAATACCATCAATCTCTTCTACACCTGCTTCCTGCAAACGTGCCTGCAAATGACGGAAGTTGTCCTTGATGAAGGTAACCATTCCTTTTTCGATATAAGGCGCCAGACGTTTTTGCGCATTATCAATGGCATTCTGGTCCTGGTCAAAGGCATAGAGATGCCCCTTTTCACTTAGT
>JAWERV010000080.1:0-6585 GCA_032481955.1 Streptococcus mitis
ACGGATGTCAAACTCTTTAAACACAATACGTAAGTCCTTTAGCACTCTTTGACGCCCTCGGAAGCGTTCATCTCTTAAGACGCGTTCTAACTCTTCTTGTTGCTCTTCACTTTGTTTGTTTCTATAATCTCTTAGGGTTTCATGAAAGAGATAATAGTCATCTAGCCAGAGACCTTTCTCACTTATACGATGACTAATCTCACCTACTTCTTCATAGGGTTCTTTATCATATCTTCGTTTTTGACTTTCTTGCTTACGGATATAATCTAAAATCCGATTCCGAAACTTAGTTTTGAAGTATTTCCTTAAACGAGGAATATCTTCTACTATTCCTTCTTCTCTACTGATCAATTCATGCAAGCAAATCATTCCCTCTTGGTCCCAATCCGATAACTCCCATAAATGTAAGTAATATTCATTTCTACACTTGTACACAATACCTTGAACTTCTTCATACAATTCTTTAAGCATAATCTTCCCCTTTCTAGATACAGTTTAACAAATAAAGAAGATAATTAGGTTCGTTTCCTCCATTCTGTTCTCTTCACCGTCTCAACTGCACAAAAAAGAGAGGACACGCCTCTCTCAGGGTTATTTTTCGTCATTCATTTTTGACTTAATTTCATCATAAGATAATGCATGTGATTCCTCTTCTACTGTTTCAGGCATCTTTCCTGTTTCAAAAAGAGATTTAATTTGTGTACTATCCAATGTTTCGTATTTCAATAATGCTTCTGCAATCAACTTGTGAGTTTCACGATTTGACTGAATAATTTCAGCAGCTTTATTTCGTGCTTCATTTAATAATGAACGAACCTCTTCGTCAATTTCATAAGCTGTTTGTTCTGAAATTGATTTTTGAGGACTCTGTGCACCAAACATAGCATGGTTTCCTTCATATTGTACTGGGCCAAGTTTTTCACTCATACCGTACTCTGTAACCATTGCACGCGCCATTTGTGTCGCTTGTTCAAAGTCGTTTGAAGCTCCTGTAGTTTGGACATTAAAGATAATTTCTTCAGCTACACGTCCACCCATTAAGCCAGCCAATTGCTCTTTCATATCTTCTTTAGATAGAAGCATTTGGTCTTCTTTAGGAAGTGCAATCATATAACCACCTGCACGTCCACGTGGTACGATAGTAACTTTATGAACAACACGGGCATTCGACAAGACTAAACCAACAATGGTATGTCCAGCCTCATGGTAGGCAACCAATTCACGTTCTTTTTGTGAAACTGTCTTATCTTTCTTAGAAGGACCAGCAATAACTCTATCTTCTGCTTCATCAATATCTGAAGCATCAATTATCGATTTATTACGACGAGCAGCAACTAAAGCTGCTTCATTCAAGACATTCTCTAAATCAGCACCAACAAAACCTGGAGTTTGCTGAGCCACTAATTTCAAATCAACATCTTCTGCTAAAGGCTTATTCTTAGCATGAACTTTCAAGATTGCTTCGCGACCTTTAACATCAGGGCGACCAACCAATACTTTTCTATCAAAACGTCCTGGACGCAAAAGGGCAGGATCAAGTACATCTGAACGGTTTGTCGCAGCGATGACGATAATCCCTTCATTTCCCTCAAAACCATCCATCTCAATCAAAAGTTGGTTCAAGGTTTGTTCACGTTCGTCATTACCTCCGCCAAGACCGACTCCACGTTGACGTCCAACAGCATCAATTTCATCGATAAAGATGATAGCTGGTGCTGCTTTTTTGGCATCTTCAAAAAGAGAACGAACACGACTTGCACCAACCCCGACAAACATTTCTACAAAGTCAGAACCTGAAATACTAAAGAATGGAACACCTGCTTCTCCGGCAACTGCCTTAGCAAGCAAAGTCTTACCTGTTCCCGGAGGTCCCTCCAAAAGAACACCTGCTGGAATCCGAGCTCCAAGTTTTGTAAATCGTTTTGGATCTTTTAAAAATTCAACAACTTCAACTAGTTCTTGTTTTTCTTCCTCAGCTCCAGCCACATCTGAAAATCTTACTTTAATATCTTCTTTATTTGCAGCTTTAGCCTTACTACGTCCAAAACTCATTGGGTTACGGCCATTATTTCCTCCCATATTTCCCATCATAGAGAATAGGAAGAAGAAAAGAATACCGAATGGCACAATGGATACAAGAATATTAATCCACATACCACTTGAACTTTCATGCTTAACAGTTACTTCCGCCTTATGGTCAGAAGCAAGTTTTTGCAATTCTGATACTGTAGTATCTGAAGGAAGAATAATACTTGAAAATTTCTCTACTGTTGTAGCAGCAGGAGAAAAGAACTGGATACCTGTTTCTTCTTTACTTGTTTTAGGATTTTTATAAACACCTGAAACTTCGATAACACTGCCATTTGGTTGGTAAGTCAATTCTTTTACATTGTCATCGGTAATTTCTTTTACCAATTCTGTATAATTAATTTGCTCACTTTTCCCTGCAACACTACCTGTACTAAAATACTGATAACCTGTAACTAGGAGAAAAATAAGTAATAACCATAGAAAAGGATTTTTAATTAAACCATTATTTTGTTTTTTCATTAAAAATTGTTCTTTCTAATTTGAATACACTTCTTCTTTCAATACTCCAACATAAGGAAGGTTACGATAATTTTCTTTGTAGTCTAAACCATAACCTACTACAAACTCATTTGGGATAGTAAAGCAGGTATAGTCTGCCTCAATTTCTACAACACGTCCTTCTGGTTTATCCAACAAGGTTGCAATGTTAACAGAAGCTGCTTCTCTTTCAATAAACATATCTCGCAAATTCTTCAAAGTTTGTCCTGTATCAATGATATCTTCTACAAATAGAACATGTCTTCCTTTGATATCTTGAGTCACATCTTGTTTAATATTGATCACACCGCTACTTGCTGTTCCACCATGGTAGCTAGAAACCATCATGAAGTCCATTTCAATATGTGTGTCGATATGTTTGACCAATTCAGCCATAAAAGGAATAGATCCTTTTAAAATACCGACTAAGATTGGATTTTTTCCTGCATAGTCTTTAGTAAGTTGAGTACCTAATTTTTTAGCAGCTTCTGTAATTTCATCGTGTGAAACGAGGATTTTTTTAATATCGTTTTCTAACATTTTTTTACCTATCTATTTTTTCTATATAAAGTACAGTGTTCATTATATCATTTTTCGTGTTTTTACTCAAATTACTGGTCGCAATTCCCAAAATTGAGACAATTCCACCAAATTGCTCAATAATAAGAGCAGATTTTCGCTTTTCCATAGGGATTTTCAAATCAATAAATAGACGTCTGAGTTTTTTTCTATGCCCATTTTGAATCAAAACATCTCCTGGTTTTCGATGACGAATGTGTATGGATGTTTCGCGTGAAACAGGTATTTGTTGAATTGATTCACCTTCTAATGGAATCCCAAAGGAAAATAAATATCCTTGATAAGATACCTGATTTTGATAGTGTAACACAAATTCATCTTCCTTTTCATCAGCCTGCGGACTGATTTTACAAATCTGAAACTGTTGGTACTCTTTTACCAATTCATAGCCATTTTTAAGCAGATGACGATACTGGCTTTTAGTTTTTAAAATCTGCCGAACTTCTTCAAACTGAGCTTTTGTAAGGTTCAAATCTGGAAAACTATTCAGATAAGTTTGTAGTAAAACTCTTTGTGTAGACTCAGAATAAGAAAATAACTGCTCTAAATTTTCTACATCAATATTCTTTGATAATTCAGCTATTGCTAAATCATAATCTGAAATTTCATTACTGATGCTTAAGATTGCATCCCTAAATCGAGGATTTTCTTTTTCCAATTCTGGTAAGTAAGAGTTTCGAATACGATTTCGAAAATAATGATTTTCCTTATTTGATGCATCTTCAAAGTGAAAAATTGATGGAAAGTCTTTTTTTTGAAAATGCAAGAAGGGCCGAATGATTTCTATAGCTCCGACTACTTGCTTCTCCTTAATCCCTGATAGATAGCGCAAACGAGTGCCTCGAATCAAACGTATTAAAATCGTTTCCACCTGGTCATCAGCATGGTGGGCAGTGACTAAGGCTGTCGCACCTGTCTTTTTCATGACCTCTTGAAAAAAATCATAGCGAAAATTTCGTGCACGCTCTTCTGAAAATTCTCCTGAAAAATTGCTGATATAAATAGGAAGCTCTGCTTCAGCAGCCAACTTCCTTAATTCCTGTTCTTCCCAATCTGATTCTACTCTCTGCTTATGATTCACATGAGCTAGAATCAGTTCAATTTCTAACTCTTTTTGATACGTAGATAATACCTTAAATAGAAACATAGAATCTAATCCACCAGAAAGAGCTAGCATCACCTTAGCATGTTTTTTAAAATATCCTCTCTTGAGAAAATGATTTAAAAAATCTTGTTCCCTCATTTTAGAACCTCATAAACATCTTTAGCTATCTGAGAAATCGTATCATAATCAGAATTCTTAGTGAAAATAGAAAGAACAAATGGAGAATCTGCATAGACAACACCCGTATCATGCTCAAATTCGTCCGCATCCCCAATTTTATGAGCTACCTTCACAGAAACACCTTTGGCAATTCGCTCATTATCAAAATCTGTTTTGGTCAAGGACTCCAATATAAATCCATTTTGATTATAAATAGCTTCCATGACTTTCCCAGCCATTTTAGAAGAAATCAATTTTTCTTTCGTATCCCAATCATCTCCCATAATAGCAGACATCTTGGATTTGAATGTAGCATCAGATTGGTTTGAAATGTAATATCCCAATAGATTATGAGCTACATTATCCGATTCTTTTGATACTTTTGTAATTAAATCCTTTAGAGAATACTCTTTATTATCCTCTTTTTTAGGAAGACTACCACTTCCCTCTGGTTTATAAGAACCTGGAAAATTATTGACTGCTGATACGTATTTTACAGTCGAATCTAACTGATACAGACCATCATTTATTTTTTCTTGCGTATAGTAGAGATAAGGGAGTTTTAAAACACTAGCTGCATACATCTTTTCATCTTGATTGATACCAGCTTCTTTTCCAGTAGTCAGTTGCTTAACATAAATAGAAAATGAATCCTTCTGATATTTTTCAGATAACATTTCTTGGACTTTACTTATCCGATTATCTTCTTCAGAAGTTGATTCCTTATCTACCCATCCAGCTTGATCAATATTTAGAAATTCTTTTCCTTCTACAAACATGGTCTTGTCGATTGATACTTGCGAATAAGCTGATAATGATGTTTTCACTTCTTTTAAATCATAAGGGCTATTATACAGTTTAAAACCTGATTCTAACCATACTTTTTTTATTGTTGTAGTTACCTCTGACTGATCATATAAAAATCGTTTGTCCGCAGCTATAAATTGATGGTTGGATAACTTAAATACTGGAATTCCCTGTTTATTTAAGCGCCACTCGGTTATTTGGAAACTTGTTTTAGGAGTTAATTTTCCAGATTCCACTACTAAATCTTCATTTGCATAGACAGGAACTTCTCCATAAACCATAGGAGTACTTAGCTTTTCTCTAAAATAAATACCAAAGTCAGATTGTGAAAGGTAATAAATTTCTTTCGAAGTATAGACGACTTCTTTTTCTGTGCTAACAACTTTTGAAATGGTCAAAAAACTCGGTAGCAACAAAATAATTAAGAATTTACGCATTCTTCCTTTCCTTTTCTTCTTGTAAACGCAATAATTGATTTTTATCAGCTAGCTCTTCCAGCTTTTCATCCGATAGACTCAAAAATTGCTCAATTACATCTAAGAAATTTTCCATTTTATCACCTTGGAAGCAAGTCAGGAATCGTATAAACAGCTTCCCGATTCTTAGAATAATAATATTTTGCACGCATATATTTAGCAGCGTAATCTTCATCTTTCAACTTTGTGGCAAAAGCTGTCTCCTTCTCCTTTTCATCACTCAAGGTTTGATACTGAGTTTGCAAGTCTGATAACTGTTGACGTCTTTGGAGTAATTGGTGATAGCTTTGAGCAAGGTTATAAGTTGGTAAAATGAACAACAAAATCATCAAAATCAGAACCCAACCCATGAAACGATTACGTTTTTGTCGTTCTTTCATCAGATAGCGACGACGTTGGTGCTCATTTTGAATAAAAGAATTATTCAATTGTACGATATTTTTAGACATTTTCTTCTACCCGTGTTTCACTGATAATTTCATACATACCTGCTGCATCTTCTTTTTTTGTACTATCTTTCATCTCTAGTACTTTGACAAGTAGCAACTTATTGCCAAAACGAATTTCAACTTGATCATTAACTTTCAAATCCGTTGAACTTTTGGCCAAGATTCCATTCACCTTGATTCTACCTTTATCAGCTACTTCCTTTGCGACTGTACGACGCTTGATAATTCTTGATACTTTTAAATATTTGTCTAATCTCATTTTTATTACCTCAAATTATTATTGTACCATTTTTATCAATTTTATAGAAGAAAAATGTTAAAGGAAATTGCCTTCTTTTGACTCGCTAACTTCTCAAAGTAACTTCCACTTGCCCAACCGAAGTGGAAATTAGTCTAAAACGGATTTTTATGGTGGAATTAAGTATGAGACGTTTGAGTTAGA
>JAWERV010000081.1:0-6522 GCA_032481955.1 Streptococcus mitis
TCTAACTCAAACGTCTCATACTTAATTCCACCATAAAAATCCGTTTTAGACTAATTTCCACTTCGGTTGGGCAAGTGGAAGTTACTTTGAGAAGTTAGCAAAATAAAGAAAATGCGAATAAATAGCGTTTTTAACTTGACCTATAAGGAATTTTAGGATATGATTATATTTGTTAATTAGAAATTAATTTGGAGGAATCATTAACATGGCAAACAAACAAGATTTGATCGCTAAAGTAGCAGAAGCTACAGAATTGACTAAGAAAGACTCAGCAGCAGCAGTTGAAGCTGTATTCGCAGCAGTAGCTGACTACCTTGCAGCTGGTGAAAAAGTTCAATTGATCGGTTTTGGTAACTTTGAAGTTCGTGAGCGTGCTGCACGTAAAGGTCGCAACCCACAAACAGGTAAAGAAATCACAATTGCAGCTTCTAAAGTTCCAGCATTCAAAGCTGGTAAAGCTCTTAAAGACGCTGTTAAATAATCAGCATTTAAAAAGCCTATCATATCAAGCATTTGAGCTTGTGTGACAGGCTTTTTTTGTGTATAGGGGGCAAAATCTGAATTAGCTGGTGACAGAAAAGATCTTTTAAATACAGGCTGATTTAATTTGCGTAGCAGAAATCATACAAATAAACTTGATTATAGTACAATAGGATATGAATTATTAAGAAAGTTGGTTCTTTATTGGAAACGATAGTATTTTCAATCTCCGTTTTTTTAGCAGGGATCTTGTCCTTCTTTTCCCCTTGCATTTTTCCTCTGTTACCTGTTTATACTGGAATTTTGCTGGATGATCAGGAAAGTGCAAAAAGCTTTTCTTTGTTTGGGAGAAAGGTTCTCTGGTCAGGTTTGATTCGCACACTTTGCTTTATCGCAGGTATCTCTCTCATTTTCTTTATTCTAGGCTTTGGTGCAGGTTACTTTGGTAATATTCTCTATGCAAATTGGTTTCGATATGTTATGGGAACAATTATTATCATTCTGGGACTTCACCAGATGGAAATTTTTCATTTTAAGAAATTAGAGATTCAAAAAAGCTTTACTTTCAAGAAATCAGCAACCAATCGTTATTGGTCAGCATTTTTACTTGGTATTACCTTTAGCTTTGGTTGGACGCCTTGTATTGGTCCAGTTTTGAGTTCTGTTTTAGCGCTTGCGGCTTCTGGAGGCAATGGTGCTTGGCAAGGAGCTATCTATACTCTTATTTACACTCTGGGGATGGCCATTCCTTTCTTGGTCTTGGCACTAGCTTCAGGAATAGTGATGCCTTATTTTAGTAAACTCAAGCGTCATATGATGCTTCTGAAGAAAATTGGTGGTTTCCTTATTATTTTAATGGGAATTTTGTTACTATTAGGACAAGTAAATGTTCTAGCTGGAATTTTTGAATAAAGGAGAAAAAGATGAAAAAAATAATGTTTGCTGGTTTAAGCCTCTTGTCAGTAGTCGTATTGATGGCCTGTGGTGAGAAAGAAACTAAAAAGACTCAAGAACCACAACAAGCCCCAAAACAACAGCAACAAACGCCTGTACAACAAATTGCTGTTGGAAAAGAAGCTCCAGACTTCACCTTGCAATCTATGGATGGCAAAGAAGTCAAGTTATCTGATTATAAGGGTAAAAAAGTCTATTTGAAGTTTTGGGCTTCATGGTGTGGTCCATGTAAGAAAAGTATGCCTGAGTTGATGGAATTAGCTGCGAAACCAGATCGTGATTTTGAAATTCTTAGTGTCATTGCACCAGGAATTCAAGGTGAAAAAACTGTCGAGCAATTCCCACAATGGTTCCAAGATCAAGGTTATAAGGATATCCCAGTTCTTTATGATACCAAGGCTACAACCTTCCAAGCTTATCAAATTCGAAGCATTCCTACAGAATACCTAATTGATAGCCAAGGAAAGATTGGAAAGATTCAATTTGGTGTCATCAGCAACGCGGATGCAGAAGCAGCATTTAAAGAAATGAACTAGATAGATAAAAATCTGATTACAATATGTAGTCAGATTTTTTTAGAAAACATTTTATAAATATTCACAAATATCCTATATTTATGGTAAAATAGAATCATCATTTTATTTTGGAGTGAAAGATGAATATATTTAGAACAAAGAATGTAAGTTTGGATAAAACGGAGATGCACAGGCATTTGAAGTTATGGGATTTGATTTTGCTGGGTATTGGAGCCATGGTAGGGACAGGTGTCTTTACAATCACAGGTACTGCAGCTGCAACACTTGCTGGTCCAGCCCTAGTGATTTCAATCGTTATTTCTGCCTTGTGTGTGGGATTATCAGCCCTCTTTTTTGCAGAATTCGCTTCACGAGTACCTGCTACGGGTGGTGCCTATAGTTATCTATATGCTATTTTAGGAGAATTTCCAGCTTGGTTGGCTGGTTGGTTAACTATGATGGAGTTCATGACAGCCATATCAGGCGTAGCTTCGGGTTGGGCAGCTTATTTTAAAGGCTTGCTCTCTCAATACGGGATAGCCCTTCCTCAGGCTTTAAATGGTACCTTTAATCCTCAAGCAGGGACCTTTGTTGATTTATTACCTATTCTTGTATTGGCCTTAGTGACTTCGCTTGTTTTACTTAATGCCAAGGCTGCCTTACGCTTTAATTCGATTCTAGTTATTTTGAAATTTTCCGCTTTAGCTCTCTTTGTTTTAGTAGGAATTTGGCATATCAAACTTGATAATTGGAGTAATTTTGCTCCTTATGGTTTTGGACAAATCTATGGAGCTAGTACTGGTATTATGGCTGGTGCATCCTTAATGTTCTTTGGATTTTTAGGCTTCGAATCCATCTCTATGGCTGTAGATGAAGTCAAGACTCCTCAAAAAAATATTCCGAGAGGGATTGTCTTATCGCTTTCTATCGTAACCATTCTTTATGCCTTGGTAACGCTTGTCTTGACTGGTGTAGTTCACTATAGTCATCTAAATGTCGATGATGCCGTTGCCTTTGCTCTTCGTAGCGTTGGGATTGGTTGGGCAGCTAACTATGTGTCATTAGTGGCTATCTTAACCTTGATTACAGTTTGTATTTCGATGACCTATGCCCTATCGCGTATGATTTACAGTTTAGCGCGTGATGGGTTAATGCCTTCCGCCTTTAAGGAACTGACGAAGACAAGTAAGGTACCAAAGAATGCTACTATCTTGACAGGTCTAGCTTCAGCGGTAGCTGCAGGAATGTTTCCATTAGCTAGTATTGCAGCCTTTTTAAATATTTGTACTTTGGCCTACTTGATCATGCTAGCATACGGCCTGATTCGCTTACGGAGAGAAAAGGGGATGCCCAAAGCTGGAGAATTTAAAACACCACTGGTACCATTATTACCAATTTTATCAATCATCATTTGTTTGTCCTTCATGTTGCAGTATAATGTGGAAACTTGGATTGCTTTCCTAGTTGCGTTGTTAGTAGGAAGTATTATTTACTTCACTTATGGCTATAAGCATTCTACCATAGAAGAATAATACTCTTCGAAAATCTCTTCAAACCACGTCAGCTTCGCCTTGCCGTATAGATGTTACTGACTTCGTCAGTTCTATCTGCAACCTTAAAGTCGTGCTTTGAGCAACCTGCGGCTAGCTTCCTAATTTGCTCTTTGATTTTCATTGAGTATATAAAGTGAGAATCTGTTGAGTTGTTGAAACTCAGCAGATTTTTATATGTGAAAGAAATTTCAATTTTTTTCTTAAAATAGCTTGACAGATTAAATTTTTAGGAGTAGACTATTTACCAGTTAATTAAATAGTTAAGGGGTTATCCATGAAAAAACAAAGTTTATTTTTAGTATTGTTAAGTGTCTTTCTTTTGTGTTTAGGGGCTTGTGGTCAAAAGGAAAGTCAGACAGGTAAAGGGATGAAGATTGTGACCAGTTTTTATCCTATTTACGCTATGGTCAAGGAAGTATCTGGTGGCTTGAATGATGTTCGAATGATTCAGTCAAGTAGTGGGATTCACTCTTTTGAACCTTCGGCAAATGACATCGCGGCCATCTATGATGCAGATGTCTTTGTTTACCATTCTCATACGCTCGAATCTTGGGCGGGAAGTCTGGACCCCAATCTAAAAAAATCTAAAGTGAAGGTTTTAGAGGCTTCAGAGGGAATGACTTTAGACCGCGTCCCAGGGCTAGAAGATGTGGAAGCAGGGGATGGAGTTGATGAAAAAACGCTCTATGACCCTCACACTTGGCTAGATCCTGAAAAAGCTGGCGAAGAAGCTCAGATTATCGCTGATAAACTTTCAGAGGTGGATAGTGAGCATAAAGAAACTTACCAGAAAAATGCGCAAGCCTTTATCAAAAAAGCTCAAGAATTGACTAAGAAATTCCAGCCTAAATTTGAAAAAGCGAGTCAGAAAACATTTGTAACACAACATACAGCCTTTTCTTATCTAGCGAAGAGATTTGGACTTAAACAACTTGGTATTGCAGGTATCTCTCCAGAACAAGAACCAAGTCCACGACAACTTACAGAAATTCAGGAATTTGTTAAAACCTATAAGGTTAAAACAATTTTTACAGAAAGTAATGCTTCTTCAAAAGTAGCTGAAACTCTTGTCAAATCAACAGGTGTGGGTCTTAAAACTCTGAATCCTTTAGAGGCAGACCCACAAAATGACAAGACTTATTTAGAAAATCTTGAAGAAAATATGAGTGTATTAGCTGAAGAATTAAAGTGAGGCAAGAATGAAAATCAATAAAAAATATGTAGCAGGTTCAGTGGTAGTCCTTGCCCTAAGTATTTGTTCCTATGAGCTTGGACGCTACCAAGCTGGTCAAGTTAAGAAAGATTCGAATCGAGTTGCTTATATAGATGGTGTTCAGGCTGGCCAAAAGGCAGAAAATTTGACACCAGATGAAGTTAGTAAGAGAGAGGGAATCAACGCAGAACAAATCGTTATCAAGATTACTGATCAAGGTTATGTGACCTCTCATGGAGACCATTATCATTACTATAATGGCAAGGTTCCTTATGATGCAATCATCAGTGAAGAATTGCTAATGAAAGATCCGAATTATCAGTTGAAGGATTCCGACATTGTCAATGAAATCAAGGGTGGCTATGTCATTAAGGTAGATGGTAAATACTATGTTTACCTTAAAGATGCGGCTCATGCGGACAATATTCGGACAAAAGAAGAGATTAAGCGTCAGAAGCAGGAACATAGCCATAATCATAATGCAAGCACAGATAATGCTGTTGCTGCAGCGAGAGCCCAAGGACGCTATACAACGGATGATGGTTATATCTTTAATGCATCTGATATCATTGAGGACACGGGCGATGCCTATATTGTCCCTCACGGCAATCACTTCCACTATATTCCTAAGAGCGATTTGTCTGCCAGTGAATTAGCTGCTGCCCAAGCCTTCTTATCTGGAAAAGGTGGCCAGTTGAGTACGGTTGAATATCGTTCAAGCAGAGGAGAAGCAAGATCTAGTGTGAGAACGAGTCAATCTGAGACACCTCAAAATCCTGCAACAAATTCTGAAAGTCAAAGTGAGGATTTAGCTAGTCTCCTTCAAGAATTGTACTCCTTGCCACTTAGCCAACGTCATGTGGAGTCTGATGGATTGGTATTTGACCCAGCACAGATTACAAAACGTACTGCCAATGGTGTGGCAGTACCTCACGGGGATCATTTCCATTTCATTCCTTATTCGCAAATGTCTGCCTTGGAAGAAAAATTGGCTCGAAATCTACCAATTGGAGGCCAGCCAGTTCAAAGTCATTCTGACAATCCGAAACCAAGTAGTCCTGAGAAACCAAGTTCAACACCAAGCTCAACCATTAAACCAAACTTTAATCTCAATAAGCCGGCACCGAATAGAGCAACTGGAGGCGCCTATACAACGGATGATGGGTATGTCTTTAGTCCGACAGATGTGATTGAAGATACAGGTGACGCTTTTGTTGTACCGCACGGCAATCATTTCCACTATATCCCTAAGAGTGATTTGTCTGCAGGAGAATTGGCTGCCGCTCAAGCTTATTGGAATGGTAAACAGGGTTCTCATTCTTCTACAAGCTCAAGTAAACCAAATAGCAATGATACAAAACCAGCCCAACCAAGTTTGACAGAGACTCCTAATTTGACTGTCACTCCAACTTATCATCAGGATCAAGGGGAAGATATTCCAGCACTTTTACGTGAATTGTATGCCAAACCTTTATCAGAACGCCATGTGGAATCTGATGGACTCGTCTTTGATCCTGCTCAAATCATCAAACGTACAGCTAATGGTGTCGCAGTGCCTCACGGAGACCATTATCACTTTATTCCTTATTCACAAATGTCACCTTTGGAAGAAAAATTGGCTCGTATGATAGCTGTTAAGGGACAAAATGGCAGTGTCTTGCCAAGTGTTACTCCTCTGAAGCAAGCTCCTACTACCAAACCTCAAGCACCAGCGGAAAATAAACCGACTGAATTTGATGTCAACCAGGTTGTTAGAAAAGTTGGCGACGGTTATGTTTTCGAGGATAAGGGAGTCAGTCGTTATGTT
>JAWERV010000082.1:0-6474 GCA_032481955.1 Streptococcus mitis
AGGACATGACGTTCAATACGGGAAACATCGTACCCGTCGTAGTTTTTCAAGAATCAAAGAAGTTCTTGACTTACCAAATTTGATTGAAATTCAAACTGACTCATTCAAAGCTTTCCTAGACCACGGTCTTAAGGAAGTATTTGAAGATGTATTGCCAATTTCAAACTTCACAGACACCATGGAGTTGGAATTCGTTGGATATGAAATCAAGGAACCAAAATACACGCTAGAAGAAGCTCGTATCCATGATGCTAGCTACTCAGCACCAATTTTTGTAACCTTCCGCTTGATCAATAAAGAAACAGGCGAAATCAAGACTCAAGAAGTTTTCTTTGGTGATTTCCCAATCATGACAGAAATGGGTACTTTTATCATCAATGGTGGTGAACGTATCATCGTATCTCAGTTGGTCCGCTCACCAGGTGTTTACTTTAACGACAAAGTAGATAAGAACGGTAAAGTGGGTTACGGTTCAACTGTTATCCCTAACCGTGGAGCTTGGTTGGAGCTTGAAAGCGACTCAAAAGATATTGCCTATACTCGTATCGACCGTACTCGTAAGATTCCATTTACAACCTTGGTTCGTGCGCTTGGTTTCTCAGGTGATGATGAAATCTTTGATATCTTTGGTGACAGCGAATTGGTTCGCAACACTGTTGAAAAAGATATCCACAAGAACCCAATGGACTCTCGTACAGACGAAGCTTTGAAAGAAATTTACGAACGTCTTCGTCCAGGTGAGCCTAAGACTGCTGAAAGCTCACGTAGCTTGCTTGTGGCTCGTTTCTTTGACCCACGTCGCTATGACTTGGCAGCAGTTGGTCGTTATAAGATCAATAAAAAACTCAATGTTAAAACACGTTTGCTCAACCAAACCATTGCAGAGCCATTGGTAGACCCTGAAACAGGAGAAATCTTGGTAGAAGCTGGTACAATCATGACTCGTAGTGTGATTGAAAGCATTGAAAGCCATTTGGATGGCGACTTGAACAAGATTGTCTACATTCCAAATGATGCTGCTGTAGTGACTGAGCCAGTTGTTCTTCAAAAATTCAAGGTTGTTGCACCAACTGATCCAGACCGTGTCGTAACGATCATCGGTAATGCTAATCCAGATGACAAGGTTCGTATCGTCACTCCTGCAGATATTCTTGCTGAGATGAGCTACTTCCTCAACTTGGCTGAAGGACTTGGCCGTGTAGATGATATCGACCACCTTGGGAACCGTCGTATCCGTGCGGTTGGTGAATTGCTTGCTAACCAAGTACGCCTTGGACTTTCTCGTATGGAACGTAATGTCCGTGAACGTATGTCTGTTCAGGACAACGAAGTCTTGACACCACAACAAATCATCAATATCCGTCCTGTAACAGCTGCGGTGAAAGAATTCTTTGGTTCATCACAGTTGTCACAGTTCATGGACCAACACAATCCGCTTTCTGAGTTGTCTCACAAACGCCGTTTGTCAGCCTTAGGACCTGGTGGTTTGACACGTGACCGTGCTGGATATGAAGTACGTGACGTGCACTACACTCACTACGGTCGTATGTGTCCAATCGAGACACCTGAAGGACCTAACATCGGTTTGATTAATAACTTGTCATCTTACGGACACTTGAACAAGTATGGTTTTGTTCAAACACCATACCGTAAGGTTGACCGTGAAACAGGTGTTGTCACAAACGAAATCGTTTGGTTGACAGCCGATGAAGAAGATGAATTTACTGTAGCACAGGCTAACTCTCGTCTTAACGAAGATGGAACCTTTGCTGAGAAAGTTGTCATGGGACGTCACCAAGGGGTCAACCAAGAGTATCCAGCTAATGTTGTTGACTATATGGACGTATCACCAAAACAGGTAGTTGCCGTTGCGACAGCATGTATTCCTTTCTTGGAAAACGATGACTCCAACCGTGCCCTCATGGGAGCCAACATGCAACGTCAGGCCGTGCCATTGATTAATCCTAAAGCACCTTACGTTGGTACTGGTATGGAATACCAAGCAGCCCACGATTCAGGAGCGGCTGTGATTGCTCAGTATGACGGTAAAGTTACTTACGCAGATGCTGACAAGGTAGAAGTACGCCGTGAAGATGGTTCATTGGACGTTTACCACATTCAAAAATTCCGTCGTTCAAACTCAGGTACTGCTTATAACCAACGTACGCTTGTAAAAGTTGGCGATGTCGTTGAAAAAGGCGATTTTATCGCTGACGGACCTTCTATGGAAAATGGGGAAATGGCACTTGGACAAAACCCAATCGTTGCCTACATGACTTGGGAAGGTTACAACTTCGAGGATGCCGTTATCATGAGCGAACGCTTGGTGAAAGACGATGTTTATACATCTGTCCACCTTGAAGAATACGAATCAGAAACGCGCGATACAAAGCTTGGGCCTGAAGAAATCACTCGTGAAATTCCAAACGTTGGGGAAGATGCCCTTAAAGACCTTGACGAAATGGGTATTATCCGTATCGGTGCTGAGGTTAAAGAAGGTGACATCCTTGTAGGTAAAGTAACACCTAAGGGTGAGAAAGACCTTTCAGCTGAAGAACGTCTCTTGCACGCTATCTTCGGAGATAAATCTCGTGAAGTGCGTGATACTTCTCTTCGTGTACCACACGGTGCCGATGGTGTCGTTCGTGATGTTAAGATCTTTACACGTGCAAATGGAGATGAGTTGCAATCAGGTGTCAATATGCTGGTTCGCGTCTACATCGCTCAAAAACGTAAGATCAAGGTCGGAGATAAGATGGCCGGACGTCACGGAAATAAAGGGGTTGTCTCTCGTATCGTTCCTGTAGAAGACATGCCTTACCTTCCAGATGGAACTCCAGTCGACATCATGTTGAACCCACTTGGGGTGCCATCACGTATGAATATCGGTCAGGTTATGGAGCTTCACCTTGGTATGGCTGCTCGTACTCTTGATATTCACATAGCAACACCAGTCTTTGACGGAGCAAGTTCTGAAGACCTTTGGTCAACTGTTAAAGAAGCTGGTATGGATAGCGATGCCAAAACAATCCTTTACGATGGACGTACTGGGGAACCGTTTGATAACCGTGTTTCTGTCGGAGTCATGTACATGATCAAACTACACCACATGGTTGACGATAAATTGCACGCGCGTTCAGTTGGACCTTACTCAACTGTTACCCAACAACCACTCGGAGGTAAAGCTCAGTTTGGTGGACAACGTTTCGGTGAGATGGAGGTTTGGGCTCTTGAAGCCTACGGTGCATCAAATGTCCTTCAAGAAATCTTGACTTACAAGTCTGACGATATCAACGGACGTTTGAAAGCTTATGAAGCCATTACAAAAGGAAAACCAATTCCAAAACCAGGTGTTCCAGAATCCTTCCGAGTTCTTGTCAAAGAATTGCAATCTCTTGGTCTTGACATGCGTGTCCTAGACGAAGATGACCAAGAAGTGGAACTTCGCGACTTGGATGAAGGAATGGACGAAGATGTCATCCACGTAGATGACCTTGAAAAAGCCCGCGAAAAAGCAGCACAAGAGGCTAAAGCAGCCTTTGAAGCTGAAGAAGCTGAAAAAGCAACAAAAGCGGAAGCAACAGAAGAAGCTGCTGAACAAGAATAAGCAGTTCACTTAGAATAGAAAGGGAAGAAATAGTGGTTGATGTAAATCGTTTTAAAAGTATGCAAATCACCCTAGCTTCTCCAAGCAAAGTCCGTTCGTGGTCTTATGGAGAAGTCAAAAAACCTGAAACAATCAATTACCGTACCTTGAAACCAGAACGTGAAGGACTCTTTGATGAAGTTATCTTTGGTCCTACAAAAGACTGGGAATGTGCTTGTGGTAAGTACAAACGCATTCGTTACAGAGGAATTGTTTGTGACCGTTGTGGGGTTGAAGTAACGCGTACAAAAGTTCGTCGTGAGCGTATGGGACATATCGAATTGAAAGCTCCTGTATCTCACATCTGGTACTTCAAGGGGATTCCAAGCCGTATGGGCTTGACCCTTGATATGAGCCCTCGTGCTCTCGAGGAAGTTATCTACTTTGCGGCTTATGTGGTGATTGATCCTAAGGATACACCACTTGAGCACAAGTCTATCATGACTGAGCGCGAATACCGTGAGCGCTTGCGTGAATATGGTTATGGATCATTCGTTGCCAAGATGGGTGCCGAAGCCATCCAAGACCTTTTAAAACAAGTAGACCTTGAAAAAGAAATTGCTGAACTCAAAGAAGAGTTGAAAACAGCGACTGGACAAAAACGTGTAAAAGCCATCCGTCGTTTGGATGTGTTGGATGCCTTTTTCAAGTCTGGAAACAAACCTGAATGGATGATTCTCAACATCCTTCCAGTTATCCCACCAGATCTTCGTCCAATGTTGCAGTTGGATGGTGGTCGTTTTGCCTCATCTGACTTGAATGACCTTTACCGTCGTGTTATCAACCGTAACAACCGTTTGGCTCGTTTGCTTGAGTTGAATGCACCAGGTATCATCGTTCAAAATGAAAAGCGTATGCTTCAAGAAGCAGTTGACGCTTTGATTGACAATGGTCGTCGTGGTCGTCCAATCACAGGACCAGGTAGCCGTCCATTGAAATCATTGAGCCACATGCTTAAAGGAAAACAAGGACGCTTCCGTCAAAACTTGCTCGGTAAACGTGTTGACTTCTCAGGACGTTCTGTTATCGCCGTTGGTCCAACGCTTAAGATGTACCAATGTGGTGTGCCACGTGAAATGGCGATCGAGCTCTTTAAACCATTCGTGATGCGTGAAATCGTTGCCCGTGATATCGTGCAAAACGTCAAAGCAGCTAAACGCTTGGTGGAACGCGGAGATGAGCGTATCTGGGATATCCTTGAAGAAGTGATCAAAGAACACCCAGTACTTCTTAACCGCGCACCGACCCTTCACCGTTTGGGTATCCAAGCCTTCGAGCCAGTCTTGATTGATGGTAAGGCCCTTCGCTTGCACCCACTTGTCTGTGAAGCCTACAATGCCGACTTTGACGGAGACCAAATGGCCATCCACGTACCGCTTTCAGAAGAAGCCCAAGCAGAAGCTCGTATCCTCATGCTAGCTGCTGAGCACATCTTGAACCCGAAAGATGGTAAACCAGTTGTTACTCCATCTCAGGACATGGTTTTGGGTAACTACTACTTGACCATGGAGGAAGCTGGTCGTGAAGGTGAAGGAATGGTCTTCAAGGACCGTGACGAAGCGGTTATGGCTTACCGTAATGGTTATGTTCACCTTCACTCACGTGTTGGTATCGCAACAGACAGCCTCAACAAGCCTTGGACAGAAGAGCAAAAACACAAGATCTTGCTTACAACAGTTGGTAAAATCCTCTTCAATGACATCATGCCAGAGGGTCTACCATACTTGCAAGAACCAAACAATGCCAACTTGACAGAAGGCGTTCCAGCTAAATACTTCTTGCCACTTGGTGGAAATATCAAGGAAGCAATCAGCAAACTTGAACTCAATCCTCCATTCAAGAAGAAAAACCTTGGAAATATCATCGCTGAAATCTTCAAACGTTTCCGTACGACAGAAACTTCTGCTCTACTTGACCGTATGAAGAACCTCGGTTACCACCACTCAACTCTTGCAGGATTGACAGTGGGTATTGCCGATATCCCAGTCGTTGATGACAAGGCTGAAATCATTGAAGAATCACACAAACGTGTAGAACAAATCACAAAACAATTCCGTCGTGGTATGATTACAGACGACGAGCGTTACAATGCCGTTACAGCTGAATGGCGTGCTGCTCGTGAAAAACTTGAGAAACGTTTGATTGCCAACCAAGATCCTAAGAACCCAATCGTTATGATGATGGACTCTGGAGCCCGTGGGAACATCTCAAACTTCTCACAGCTTGCCGGTATGCGTGGTCTGATGGCGGCTCCAAACGGACGTATCATGGAATTGCCAATCCTTTCAAACTTCCGCGAAGGTTTGTCAGTACTCGAAATGTTCTTCTCAACTCACGGTGCCCGTAAAGGTATGACCGATACGGCCCTTAAGACAGCCGACTCAGGTTACTTGACTCGTCGTTTGGTTGACGTTGCCCAAGACGTTATCATCCGTGAGGACGACTGTGGAACAGACCGTGGCCTCTTGATCCGTTCTATTGCAGAAGGAAAAGAGATGATCGAGTCTCTAGAAGAACGTCTCAATGGTCGTTACACTAAGAAAACTGTTAAACATCCAGAAACTGGTGCAGTTATCATTGGTCCAAATGAGTTGATTACAGAAGACAAGGCGCGTGAAATTGTCAATGCTGGTGTGGAAGAAGTCACTATCCGCTCCGTATTTACATGTAACACTCGTCATGGTGTTTGCCGTCACTGTTACGGTATCAACTTGGCGACTGGTGATGCAGTTGAAGTTGGTGAAGCAGTTGGTACAATCGCTGCCCAATCTATCGGGGAACCTGGTACACAGCTTACAATGCGTACCTTCCACACGGGTGGGGTTGCC
>JAWERV010000083.1:0-6444 GCA_032481955.1 Streptococcus mitis
ATTCGTTGCCACTTTACCAGATAATGTATGAGCTAAAGGTGCTGCATCTGTTGCACTATCACTTGAACTTGCTCCAGTTTCTGTTACTCCACTTGGTAACCCTGATGTAGCGAATCTTGATAGTTTTCCTGTATTATCTGAAGCTTTTACAGTGATTTCGGCTTTTTCACCACGATATACAGTTACTTTTGGTAATGCGTTTGTTGTTGTCGATTCTGAAAGTGTTGTATCTTGGTTATTTTGTACTAACTTAACTATTGGTTTAACATTATCCGTCACATTAAAAGTTTTTGGTACTATTTTTTTAGCAGGTGCATAGATTGTATAATCTACATTATTAATTCGTTTTGTATATACAGTATTAGGGAATACTGCTGTAGGAATGTATTTAGTAATAGTTCCTAATTCATTTAATTTTGTAGTGTTTGGAACATCTGTAGGTCGGAATGTTCTAGGATCCAATTCTGTCCATTTAAACTGTATATCATTTGGATAGTACTGATCATTCTCTGCAGTATTACTTTCTGCTACTTTGAAGTAATTACGAGCATTTCCTAATTCACTTCCAACAGCACGATTTTCTGTCGTACTATTTTTCGCTTGAATATCTACAATACGATATTTAAATTTATATATTGCTGTATTATGACCATCCGTAGCAGTCACAGTTGCAATTCTTTCTCCAAACGGAGCATCAGTTGCTACAGCATTATCTGGAATTGTATAATCAAACTCCTTTTTTCCACTTTTCGAAACATCTGCAACACCTGTAGGAAGACCTGTAATGGATAAAGTGACATTATTCTTGTCATCTTGCACCTTAAATGTAGGATTGAAATTTGCTCCACGATATATAATAAAACGAGTATTATCTGCATTTTGTGTTAATTCTTTTCCATTAAATAATACTTTTGGTGCTACATTATCAGGAACTTCTGTTGGTCTTACAGGTGCACTAAGCTCTGACTCCACTTTACCATAACTGTTTTGAACACTTGTTCTAGCTGTAATCTCCGTTAATGGTAATGCTTCAGGCACATTAATAGTAGCTATTTGACCTCTTGTTCTTCCTGTTCCAATAACTTTATTACCACTATATAATGTCACTACAGAATCGTTAGGAACTCCATCGTGTACAGTCACTACCACATTTTGTCCTGTTTTTCCTGCTTTTTCATTGACTGAACTTTGCTGAATTACAGGTGTTTTAGGTTTAACTTTTAGTGTTACCTTTGTCGAATTTGATGAATTATCATAATAGTGTGCAGTAACATCATACTTAAATATTCCTGCAGTATTTGTATTCGGTTGTTGTCCATTTGTCCAATTCCAGCTCATGCCGTCAGGGAATTTTTTACTATCATCATTTCGAACTACAAAACCTGATGATACAGGATTACTTACATTCTCAATAGTTTCCCCAACTGTTTTTGTGACTTCTTTACCTTTAATCGGATATTCTTCACTTTGTTGAACGGTTGGCACTACTGGTCTATCTGGTACATTTGTATAGTTCTCACTAGCATTTTTTCCCGATACAAATACATAAGATTGGTTTGTTGTTGGTCTCTGAGTTCCAGCCACTGCTAATGTATAAGCTTCTTTTACCTTTTCTTCTGTTACACCTTGCTTTAACTTAGCCTTTACTTGCATATGCACAGCATCTCTATCGTTAAGAGTTGTCACACCGAAACCATATGACCATCTGCCGTACACACTATTTCTTGATACAGCCATTGCTAAAAACGGATCATTTCTGTTACTTTTAAAAGTATCTTTCATATCTAATCCATAAGAGTCATTAGTGTGACGAATGTCTAAGGTATTTTTATATGTTAATCCTTCCCTAGTTACACTATCTTTTAAGAAATCAAAATTTACTGTTTGCTTTTTAGAAAAATTCCCTGGATTTTGAGATAAAGTTCCGCTATTCCCATTTTTTGATATATTTCAAATTTCAAGTCCCTTAATGTATCACTTTTGTAGGTTCCATTAGGGTTTAAATCTAAAATTTCAGGCTGCAAAATCAATTTATAAAACACTTCATGAGTACTTCCACCCATCACACGCCCGTCATTATTAAAGAACACATCATAAACGACATATTTACTTCCATTAATGGTTTCGAAACGAGCTGTCATATCAACTTTGTTTTCCGCTAGTTGTCTATTTCCGTTTTGGAGATTCCCATTAAAATCAGAAACACGAAAGCGTTGGTAACTTAAAATATTTCTTTCAGAAGTCCAAGTTTGAGATACAGTTGCGGCTCTTTCGCCAGTGCCTTGCCTCATTCTCTTACCATTACGAGGGTCATGAGAACCTGAACTCAAACGTGTTGTAGCATTTTTAACAGAAATAAACATTCTCTTCACAAGTTTGTTCATTTGTTCAACATCGGTTAGAGAGACTGTAGTATTCTGAAGAACGCCTTGAGCTAATACCAAGAGTTCGTTAGCTTTTTCAAATACTTCTTTAGTTGATTCATGTTCAGGAAGCTCAAGAACCGCTGCTTGTAATTGTTCAGCAGACAATTTTAGTGATTCTTTCTTATCTGAAATAGTTTTATCAGCTTCACTTAGTTCAGAAGCAGTTTTATTATCTCTGATTTCAGTCTTATTCTCAGTTGTAGTTTCTTGAACCTTGCTTGATTCTTTAGTAGCATTTGATAAAACAGTTAAATCATTTTCTAAAAGGGAAAGTAGGTCATTTACATCCTTCTGTGTTGCAGTATCACTATCTAGTAAGGCTTGTCCTTTTTGAACTCTGTCCTTAATCGGAGAAATAACTGAGTTGTCAAGATTTGATTTCGATGAAAGAGTAGCATTTAACTCTTCAACTACTTTTCTTAAATTCGCTTTATCAACCGATTTGACAACGCTTTCAATATTAGTTGCCATTTCCTTTTCCGAAGGATTCTGTGCAGCCTCTACTTTGTTATCGGTAGGTTGTTGAATCTCTGCAAGTGATTTATCCTTATCTTTCTGTTTAACCACATCTGTGGTATTTTGTGAATTATTTTCAATCACACTATCCGCACTAGCAACGCGCGCACCCAAAAACATCAGTGCTGCAACAGCTACTGAAGCCGCACCAAAGCTATATTTACGAATAGAGAAGCGTAGAACCTTTTCTCGTTGGTGACGCTTTACTCTACTTAGTGAATTCGATTTGTTTTCCATTTTTCCTCCTTATGTCAAAACACAAAATCAAATTAAAAAGCAATTCTTATAGCTAATCCCAAGTAGGAATATAACCATAAAAAATCACTATGATGAGCATTTTACACATCACAGCTATCACAGCTATCACAGCTATCACAGCTATCACAGCTATCACAGCTATCACAGCTATCACAGCTATCACAGCTCAATTATACCATTTTTAATATATTTACACAACAAAAACAAGCTTCTTCCGTCAATAAAAGTTGGAAATTTTTAATTATTCATAAAATGTTAATATGTTATATTGTTTTAGATGAAAAAGAGAGGTCTCCCTCTCTCTCAAATCTAGATTTTTTCTTCTTTGATATCAATCACAATCTCTTCTGATTCATCAAGAGTTTCGGCTTTTTCTTGCCATTGTTCCTTGAGATTATTGAATCGATTTTTTGATGCTTCTGTCGCTTGAAAAGCATAGGATTTGGCTTGAGCAAGTACACTGTCCACAGTGATTTCCCCTGACTCAACCTGTTCTTTGGTTTTAAGAACAAAATCTGTAGCCTGCTCCTTAACTTCTGTCAGTTTTTCACAGACCTGCTCCTTAGCATACTCAGGATCTTCTCTCAAATCATCTAGAAAATCTTGAGCCTGACTGCAAACTTGTCTGCCCTTGTCGCTTGTTAAAAACAAGGCAAGAGCCGCACCTGAAACGGTTCCTAAAAGGATTGAGGATAGTTTACCCATAAGGATTCTCCTTTTTTATTTTTTGAAAAATTTACTTGCAAGACGAAGAGCTGACAAACTTGCACCAGTCTTGAGTGTTTTTGAACCAGCTGATGAAGCTTTCTTGCTCAAGACACGCGCATGGTCATTAAGGTCTGAAACAGATAGAGACAAATCTGCAACTGCACTAAAGAGTGGATCAATCGTTGCCACCTTGACATTAATATCATCTGCCAAGACATTGACCTTAGCCAGCAATTCATTGGTATGATGCAAGGTCACATCCACATCTGAAGTCAAGGTTTTAATCGTCTTTTCTGTTTCATCGATAACACGTCCAAGCTTTTGTACAGTAATAATTAGATACACTAAAAAGACAATCAAAGCAAGGGCTACAAGAATATATGCAACTTCTAACATTTAGTTTTCCTCCTCTGTAATATAGAAAGGGGCCTTCTTTCGATTTTGATATAGAATGATAAAAATACCGAGACCGATAAGGACAACTGATAGCCATTGAGACACTCGAAGACCAAAGAACATGAGGCTATCTGTCCGCATGCCTTCGATGACCATGCGACCGAAACCATACCAAATTAAGTAGAAAGCAGTGATATGACCTCGTCTGAGACTCTTCCATTTTCGTCTGAAAATCAGAATCAAGGCAAAGCCAAGCAGATTCCATAAAGACTCATAAAGAAAGGTCGGCTGACGGTAGCTCCCCTCAATATACATCTGGTCACGGATAAAGCCAGGTAGATAATCCAGATTATCCACTGCTACACCGTAGGCTTCTTGGTTAAAGAAATTGCCCCAGCGTCCCAGACTTTGGGCAATCATGACGCTAGGCGCCGCAATGTCTAGAAAATCCCAAGTATTAATGAGTTTACGATCAGCAAAGATATAGAGTACAAGAGCCCCAGTAATCAAACCTCCGTAAATAGCCAAACCACCATTCCAAATGGCAAAAATCTCTCCCAAGTTCTGACTATAGTAATCAAAACGGAAAATGACATAGTAGAGACGAGCTCCTAAAATAGCCAAGGGAAAGGCTACTAAGATAAAATCTAAAATATCGTCTGGTATGATCTTCTTTCTAGGCGCTTCTTTCATGGTCAAATAAACCGCCAGAATCAAGCCTGTCACAATACATAAGGCATACCAACGAATGGCTAGAGGGCCTAGATGAATAGCAATTGGATCAAGCATTAGGCACCTCATTTTGAGCAATAAGATTTGTCAAGCGTTCTTCGAACAAACGCGTCGCATCAAAGCCCATTTCCTTAGCACGATAATTCATGGCAGCTGCCTCAATCACAACAGAGATATTACGACCTGTTTTAACTGGGATACGGATACGAGGAATGGCTACGCCAGAAATTTCTAATTCCTCTGCATTGTTCCCAAGACGATCAAAAGTCTTATGCGTATCGTAATTTTCCAAATAAACAGCCAGCTGGACTTGTGAAGAGTCCTTGACAGCACTGGCACCGTAGAGGCTCATGACATCGATAATCCCAACCCCACGAATTTCAATCAGGTGTCTCAAGATTTCAGCTGGTTCACCCCAAAGAGTAATCTCATCCTTGGCAAAGATATCGACACGGTCATCAGCTACCAAGCGGTGACCACGTTTGACAAGCTCTAAACCTGTCTCACTCTTACCGATTCCACTATCTCCCTGAATCAAGACACCCATTCCATAGATATCCATCAAGACACCGTGCACACTGGTCCGTTCTGCCAAACGAGAATCCAGATAACTAGATAACTCTCCAGACAAACGACTGGTTGCTGTACGACTAGTTAAAATGGCAATCTTACACTCTCTAGCTGCCTTTAACATTTCCTCTGGAACTACCAAACCACGGGCAACAATAACCGCAGGTGTCTCAGGTAGAAACATTTTTTTCAAGACTTGGTAACGGTTGTGAGAGGACATCGAAACAAGATAGGACCACTCCTTCATTCCCAAAAGTTGAATCCGCTCTGGCGTGTAGTAGTCAAAATAACCTGTCATTTCAAGACCAGGTCGCGTAATATCCGCTGTATTGATTTCCTTTTCAAGCAATTCTGGTTCGCCATAGACAATGTCTAGTCTAAGCTTTTCAATGACTTCTTTTACTAAAACCGACATCATTTCCTCCTTCAATCGAGTTCTTTTTACTATTATATCAAATTGTGGGAGGAAGTTTCAGATTTTTGCAGGCTTTGGAGTATTTATTTATACTCAATGAAAATCAAAGAGCAAACTAGGAAACTAGCCGCAGGTTGCTCAAAACACCGTTTTGAGGTTGTAGATGGAACTGACGAAGTCAGCTCAAAGCACTGCTTTGAGGTTGTAGATGAAACTGACGAAGTCAGTAACCATATCTACGGCAAGGCGACGTTGACGTGGTTTGAAGAGATTTTCGAAGAGTATTAAAAGAAAAAGGACTAGATCTCTCCAGCCTTTCATTTCTAATTAGAATTTTTTACGTTTACGAGCTGCTTCTGATTTACGTTTACGTTTTACAGAAGGTTTTTCATAGAATTCACGTTTGCGTGTTTCTTGAAGAGT
>JAWERV010000084.1:0-6439 GCA_032481955.1 Streptococcus mitis
GAGAAATGACAGAATGTCTGTATCATTTGAAAACAAAGAAACAAACCGTGGTGTCTTGACTTTCACTATCTCTCAAGACCAAATCAAACCAGAATTGGACCGTGTCTTCAACTCAGTGAAGAAATCTCTTAATGTTCCAGGTTTCCGTAAAGGTCACCTTCCACGCCCTATCTTCGACAAAAAATTTGGGGAAGAGTCACTTTACCAAGACGTTATGAACGCTCTTTTGCCAAACGCTTATGAAGCTGCAGTAAAAGAAGCAGGTCTTGAAGTCGTTGCTCAACCAAAAATTGATGTAACTTCAATGGAAAAAGGTCAGGACTGGGTTATCACAGCTGAAGTTGTTACAAAACCTGAAGTAAAATTGGGTGACTACAAAAACCTTGAAGTATCAGTTGATCTAGAAAAAGAAGTAACTGATGCTGACGTTGAAGAGCGTATCGAACGCGAACGCAACAACTTGGCTGAATTGGTTATCAAAGAAGCTGCTGCTGAAAACGGAGACACTGTTGTCATCGACTTCGTTGGTTCTATCGACGGTGTTGAATTTGACGGTGGAAAAGGTGAAAACTTCTCACTTGGACTTGGTTCAGGTCAATTCATACCTGGTTTCGAAGACCAATTGGTAGGTCACTCAGCTGGTGAAACTGTTGACGTTATCGTAACATTCCCAGAAGACTACCAAGCAGAAGATCTTGCAGGTAAAGAAGCTAAATTCGTAACAACTATCCACGAAGTAAAAACTAAAGAAGTTCCAGCTCTTGACGATGAGCTTGCAAAAGACATTGATGAAGAAGTTGAAACACTTGCTGAATTGAAAGAAAAATACCGCAAGGAATTGGCTGCTGCTAAAGAAGAAGCTTACAAAGATGCAGTAGAAGGTGCAGCAATTGATAAAGCTGTAGAGAACGCTGAAATCGTAGAACTTCCAGAAGAAATGATTCATGAAGAAGTTCACCGCTCAGTAAACGAATTCCTTGGAAACTTGCAACGTCAAGGCATCAACCCTGACATGTACTTCCAAATCACTGGAACTACTCAAGAAGACCTTCACAAACAATACGAGGGAGAAGCTGAGTCACGTACTAAGACTAACCTTGTTATCGAAGCAGTTGCGAAAGCTGAAGGATTTGACGCTACTGACGAAGAAATCCAAAAAGAAATCGAGCAATTGGCTGCAGATTACAACATGGAAGTTGCACAAGTACAAAGCTTGCTTTCAGCTGATATGTTGAAACACGACATCACAATTAAAAAAGCTGTTGAATTGATTACAAGCACAGCAACAGTTAAATAATCTTAATAGACAAAAATCCCACCTGATTAGGTGGGTTTTCTGATGCACTATTTTCCAAAAATCTCTTTGAGGTCTGCGTCTGTAATCCCAATCATGGCTGGGATGCTGTCCCAGTTTTCTTCGGTTAAGATGTAGGATTGTTCAGAGGTATTTGATGTGGCTGTTTCAGAGAATGCTTGTTGCTTTTCTTCAATATTCTCCAGTAGATCACTGAAGCGTTCAATCAGATAGGTTTTTCGGGCAGTTCCGATGTGTTGGGTAGCATAGTCGAAGGCCTGTAATTCACCTAGTAAGATAAGTTTGCTTTTGGCGCGTGTAATGGCTGTATAGATGAGATTGCGCTCCAGCATACGCCTACTAGCACTGGTGATAGGTAGGATGACAACAGGAAACTCACTTCCCTGAGACTTATGGATACTCATGGCATAGGCCAAGCGAATCTTGTACCATTCGTTATGTGGGTAAGAGACCTCATTGCCATCAAAATCAATGACAATCTCGTCTTGCTTCGATTCGGTATATTTACCAGGAATCAGGTCTGTGATAGCTCCTAAATCTCCATTAAAGACATTGATTTCAGCATCGTTAACCAAATGAATGACCTTGTCTCCCTTACGATAGTGGCACTGGGGAGCTTCAAAACTGACTTGATCTTTTTGTGGTGGGTTGAGCAGGTCTTGCATGAGCTGGTTGATGGCATCAATCCCTGCCGTCCCTCGGTACATGGGAGCTAGAACCTGAATATCACGGGCAGGAATGCCACTTCTGAGGGCAGCGCCTAAAATCTTTTCAATGGTAGCAGGAATATGGCCGCTAGCAATTTCAAAGTAGGAACGGTCAGCTTTTTTCTGGGTGAAATCAGCTGGCAAGATACCCTGTCGAATCTGACTAGCTAGGGTGACGATGGTTGATTCTTCGCTTTGTCGGTAAATTTTTTCCAAGCGAGTCTGAGGAATCAAGGGAATATGAAGCAGATCCGCTAGAACCTGTCCAGGACTGACAGAAGGCAGCTGGTCGCTATCTCCCACGATGAGAATTTTACTGTTAGAAGAGATGTTGGAGAAGAGTTGATTGGCCAGCCAAGTATCCACCATAGAAAATTCATCTACGATGATAAAGTCAGCATCCAGATAATCTTCCAGATGGCTGGTATCATCGTCACCTGTCATTCCTAAATGACGGTGTATGGTCGCGCTAGGCAAGTCTGTCAATTCATTCATGCGTCGAGCAGCTCGACCAGTTGGAGCAGCAAGAAGAATAGGTAAGTTACTTTTTTTCCTGAGGTCAAGTCCTTCTAAAAGGGCATAAACAGCGATGATACCATTGATAACAGTTGTCTTACCAGTACCAGGTCCACCTGTTAGGATAAAGACCTTGTTCTGGATAGCATCACAGATAGCTTGTTTTTGAATGCTATCATACTCAATCTCCAGATCTTCCTCGACAGTAGCGATATGTTTTTGAATGGTTTCTAAATCCAGACTCTTCTGTTTTCCTTTTTCAAGGATACGAACCAAGTGACTGCGGATGCCTTCCTCAGCGAAAAAGAGGCTGTTATCAAAGATTTTGGTATCAATCTGCTGAACCTTGTCTTCTTCGATCAGGTAGGAGAGTTCTTGAGCCACTTGACTGGGGTCCAGTTCCACGGGGCGGGAAGATTCAAGGAGAGTAAGGGTTTGTTCTAGCAAATCCCGAGCTTCAACATAGGTGTCCCCTGTTTCCATACAGGCCTGAAAAAGACTGTGAACTAGACCGGCACGGAAGCGTTCAGGAGCCTGACTTTCGATGCCTAGTTCCTCCGCTAATTGGTCAGCAATAGTAAAGCCCAAACCCTTGATATCCTCAACTAGTTGGTAGGGATAATTTTCAACCACATCAAGGGTTTCTTCCTTGTAAAAGTCTTGAATCTGAAAGGCTAATTTATTGGGAATGCCGTAGTTGGCAAGTTTAGCCAAAACCATCTCGGTTCCGTAGTTGAGGCGGAGAGTAGAGACGAAAGCCTCGCGATTTTTGGCAGAGAGTCCTGCGATGCCTTCTAACTTTTCTGGGTGTTGCAAAATTTCGTCAATGGTATTGTCGCCATAGGTATCCACGATTTTCTGAGCTGTCTTGAGACCAATTCCCTTGAAATGGCTACTTGAAAAGTACTTAACCAAGCCCTTGCTAGTTGGTTTTGCGCGTTCATAACGACTGATTTGCAGTTGTTCCCCATACTTGGAGTGCTGGACAATTTGCCCCCAAAAAGTATAGTCTTCTCCCTCAATCACGTCAGCCATAGTGCCCGTGACAATGATTTCAAAATCATCAAAATCTTCTGCGTCCGTATCTTCGATTTCTAGGAGGAGGATGCGATAAAAATTGCTGGGATTTTCAAAAATAATCCGTTCAATGGTTCCTGAAAAATAAACTTCCATAAAATTCCTTTGTATAAATAGGTGAGAGCTGGGGTTGTTTCTATCCTAGTTAGACTGGGTAGTGAATAATCATCTTCTCACGATAGAAGAAGAGGCTGAGATTCTTGATTCTCGGCCTCTTCGATTTCTTAAAATGTTCCGATACGGGTAATTGGCCAGAAGCGGAACTTAGCTTCCCCTGTGATATCTTTTGCTTTAAATGTACCTACGTGACGGCTGTCGCTCGAAACCAAGCGGTCGTCTCCGAGGAGAAGGTATTCTCCTTCTGGGACAGTAAAGCTAAAGTTGGTATTGTAGTTGACATCGACTGTGAAGGCTTGGGCTTTTTGAGCGATACTTCTAAAGAAAGTTCCTTTATTTCCTTCAAAGCCCTTGCCTGAGTAAGTGCTTTGGAGTTTGTCATCCTTGAAACGTTTGATGTAGTCAGCTAGGTAAGGTTCGTCTGTCTCTTTGTCATTGATGTAAAGTTTATCATTTTCGTAACGGATGGTGTCGCCAGGCATTCCGATGACACGCTTGACGATGTCCTTATTACCATCTTCCTCATGGGCCACCACGATATCAAAACGGTCAATAGGGAGGTGCTTAACGACAAAGAGGATTTCGCCATCCGCTAGGGTAGGATCCATGGAATGTCCTTCTACGCGGACATTACTCCAAAAAAAGATACGACTTAAAGCTAGTAATGACAGAATCAGGAGGAACAAACCCCACTCTTTTAGGAAATGTTTAAATGAATTCATAACTTACCTTTCTAAGCGTTTTTTTGCTTTTTCAGTATTTTTAAAGTGCAGTTTGGCGCAGAAATTGAGTCCCTGCATACCATAGGCTTGCAAAATCTGGCTAGCTACCTTATCAGAAGCCGTTCCAGCTCCACTTGGAAGTTGATAGCCCAGTTCTCGTCCTAGATTTTCAAGATTTTCCAGAAAGAGGTCACGCGCAATGATGGAAGAAACTGCGACAGCCAAGTATTTGCCCTCAGCCTTTTCTTCTAAGCTGATAGGATTGCTGAAACGATTGGCCTCTTGTGCCAAGTACTTGTCATAATTTTTAGCGCTGGTAAAGGCATCAATCACAATTTTCTCAGGCTGAACACCTTTCTGAAGGAGGAGATAGATAGCCTGGTTATGGAGGGCTACTTTAACAGAAACAGCATTGTAGCGGTCTCCGATGACCTCGTTGTACTTGCTTGGTGAGAGAAGCAGTGCCTGGTGCTGGATTTTTTCTTTGAGGATAGGGGCAATCTGACGAATCTTTTGGTCGGTCAGAGTTTTAGAATCTCCCACACCGAGTTTTCGCAAGAAGTCGTGCTGGTCAGGTGTGACAAAGGAAGCCACAACTGCAAGTCCACCAAAGTAGGAACCATTCCCTACCTCATCTGTCCCAATCAAAGGGAGATTTTGTCCGCTGGTTTCCTCTACAACTTGATAGCCAAAGAAACTGGCGTATTTCTCAGCTCCTTCACCCTGAAGCAAGACCTTTCCAGAAGTATAGATAGAAACGGTTGCTTGATGCAGTTTCAAAAAGTAGCGAACATAGGGGGTTTTACTGGGAGCCAGACTGGTTTGATAGTGTTCAAGAAAAGCCTGAATCTCCTTTTCACTTGGTGTGAGTGTTATACTTGCCATAGTTTCTATTGTACCATAAAAGCAGGCAAATTTGTAAAAACTGACAAAGTTAGCGAATTTTGGTATAATATCGTGAGGTGAATTTTATGGCAAATCTAAATCGATTCAAATTTACATTCGGGAAAAAA
Source organism: Streptococcus mitis (assembly GCA_032481955.1). Lineage (GTDB taxonomy): Bacteria > Bacillota > Bacilli > Lactobacillales > Streptococcaceae > Streptococcus > Streptococcus mitis_DQ. The sequence goes on from JAWERV010000084.1 coordinate 5,468, forward strand.
TCATTAACCTTGACAAGCGAGCATGATAATCTCTTTATGGAGGAAATCGCCAAGGTTGCAACAGAAAAATACCAAGCAATTAAAGAACAAATGCCTAGCGCAGACGATGAAACAATCGCTCTTTTGTTGGCAGTTAACTGTTTATCAACTCAGCTCAGCCGTGAGATTGAATTTGATGATAAGGAGCAAGAATTAGAAGAACTCCGTCACAAGCTTGTGACTTGTAAGCAAGAACAGAGCAAGATTGAGGATTCCTTATGATTTCACTCCTTCTTCTATTGGTCTTGGCTTGGGGATTTTATATCGGCTATCGGAGAGGCTTGCTCTTACAAGTTTATTACCTGATTTCAGCCATGGCATCTGCTTTTGTGGCTGGCCAGTTTTACAAGGGACTTGGAGAACAATTCCATTTATTGCTCCCTTATGCAAATCCGCAGGCAGGTCAGGGAACTTTCTTTTTCCCATCGGATCAACTCTTTCAGTTGGATAAGGTCTTTTACGCAGGGATCGGCTATTTGCTTGTATTTGGGCTTGTCTATAGCATCGGTCGTTTGCTTGGTCTCCTCTTGCACTTGATTCCTAGTAAAAAACTGGGTGGCAAGTTGTTCCAAGTTTCAGCAGGTATCTTGTCCATGTTGGTGACCTTATTTGTCTTGCAAATGGCCTTGACCATCTTGGCGACCATCCCCATGGCAGCTATACAAAATCCTCTTGAAAAGAGTATCGTCGCAAAACACATCATCCAGAGCATACCGGTAACAACCAGTTGGCTCAAACAAATCTGGGTGACAAATTTAATCGGATAAAAAGGGCAGGAATTTTCCTAGCCCTTTGTTTACAGATTTGACTGAATGTAAAAAGTTACTACACCTAATACTCAATGAAAATCAAAGAGCAAACTAGGAAGCTAGCCGCAGGCTGTACTTGAGTACGGTAAGGCGACGCTGACGTGGTTTGAATTTGATTTTCGAA
>JAWERV010000085.1:0-6327 GCA_032481955.1 Streptococcus mitis
TGCTGTCCTTACTTGGGAAATCAACCACCTTAACGAACACATCAAACAACACAAAAAAGACCACGCTACTTACCGTGGATTGATGAAGAAAATCGGTCGTCGTCGTAACTTGCTTGCATACTTGCGTAAAAACGACGTTAACCGTTACCGTGAGTTGATCAACTCTCTTGGACTTCGTCGCTAATTCAAGATACAAAGGCCGTCAAAAGCACAAAGCAAAAATAGGAAAATTGACGAAGAAACTTCAGTTTCTAGGAAATTTTATCTTTTTTGCCAGGTGCTTAGGCCGTGTTCAATTGAGCATATCTTGATAATGAAGCTACTCTAAATTGGGTAGCTTTTTTACTTTTGTCACCTTACCTCGATATACTCAAGTATAATCTTCGGTTACGGTTCCTAGCACTGTAAGGTAAAATAAACCAGATCTTCTCTCTTCGGGGAGATTTTTTTTTGTTTCACTGAACGTTTCGTACGATCTTCGCCTCGTCGCCTAGTCTATAAACGATTTATCCAGCAAGAATTATGATGCTAAGGGCGTCAAAAATCCGTATGAAAATAGGGAAAGGACACCGTGTTCGATGAACACAAGGAGTTTCATCTTTTTCACTAGGATTTTAGCCCAGGCTCAAATCAGCTCTCTGACTTCAGAGGGCTTTTTTATTGAGGTTTTATCGGTCACAATTTTGGAGACTACAAAAACCTCAAATGGTATCAGCTAATTACACCATAAGGGTGCGCAGCTACTCGGCTTGAAAAGCCGAGTAGCTGTCTGCAAGCCCCTTCGTAGAGCCCACACTTTACGAAGTAAAGTATAGTATGTTATACTCTACATGGAAGTAGTCACTGAATTCCAGTTAGAAATTACTTTGTAACTACGTTTTGAGGAGGAGTAAAATGCTTTCCTATGTTCGAAATTACCCACTAGCGATAGCTAAATTAATGTGTCTGTGCTCTCCTAAAATCTGCTGATTTATTACTGACTAATACAGGAGGTTTTTTTATGGGACAGACAATCATATCTGCTATTGGTGTTTATATTTCCACCAGTATCGATTATTTAATTATTTTATTTATTTTATTTGCACAGCTATCACAGAATAAACAAAAATGGCATATTTATGCGGGGCAATATCTAGGCACAGGCTTACTTGTAGGGGCGAGTTTAGTTGCTGCTTATGTCGTTAATTTCGTGCCTGAAGAATGGATGGTTGGATTGCTTGGTTTAATCCCTATCTATTTAGGGATTCGCTTTGCAATTGTTGGAGAAGGTGAGGAAGAAGAGGAAGAAGAGGAAGAAATTATTGAAAGATTAGAACAAAGCAAGGCAAATCAACTGTTTTGGACAGTTACATTGCTAACAATTGCGTCTGGCGGAGATAATTTAGGTATCTATATACCTTATTTTGCTTCGTTAGATTGGTCACAGACCCTCGTGGCCTTGCTTGTGTTTGTAATCGGCATAATTATCTTATGCGAGATTAGTCGGGTGTTATCCTCTATTCCGTTAATATTCGAGACAATTGAAAAATACGAGCGAATCATTGTGCCCTTAGTATTCATTCTACTTGGACTATACATCATGTATGAAAATGGCACGATAGAGACTTTTCTGATCGTGTAGATTTTTTTGTTTCACTAGGATTCTAGCCCGAGCTCAAATCAGCTCTCTGATTTTCAGAGGGCTTTTTGCGTTGGCACCTTACCTCGATATACTCAAGTATAATCTTCGGTTACGATTATTAGTACTGTAAGACCAACTATATTTATTTTTCTCATCTTGTTCCATTGTTGAAAATATGGTATACTTTTCATGAGAATTTTCTAAATTTTTAATATTCTGTCAAAGGAGGTTTGCATGCTTTCCAAATTTTCTGGAAGCCGACAAGACCAGCAATTTGTGTTACTTTTAGTTATTTTGCTAGGTATTTTAGGGATTTCTCTCTTTCTAGCAGTTTCAATGGGATCTGTTGCGATTGATCTAGGAGATACCTATCGGATTATTTTGAGCAGGTTAGGATTTCCTCTTGAGATAGGAGAGGTTTCCAAGTCCACTCTTGCCATTGTATGGAACATGAGATTCCCTCGAATATTGTTAGGTCTAATAGTAGGAGCAGGCCTTTCTATGTGTGGTAGCGTGATGCAGTCCACGGTAAACAATCCCATCGCTGAGCCCTATGTCTTAGGAATATCTGCGGGTGCAACTCTAGGGGCAACCTTGAGCATCATTCTTGGTTTAAAAGTGATGATTAGCCTTGGAGCTTTTCTTGGAGCTATCTTGGCAACAATTGCTGTCCTCATCATTGCCTCTATGCAGGGAAGGATGACGACTTCTAGTTTAATCTTATCAGGAACGGTGGTCAACGCTCTCTTTCTGGCTTTTTCCAACTTTATTATCTCAGTTGGCGCTAATGCGGACAGTGTGATGACCATTAAGTTTTGGACCATGGGCTCGCTCGCTGGGACTTCCTGGGCAGACTTGGTCCTGCCAACTATAGTAGTAGGAATGGCCTTTCTATTTTTCTCTACTCAGTATCGTGTTTTTAATGCGATGATGATGGGAGATGAGGCTGCTTTAACTTTGGGAATTCCCTTACGCTTTTATTGGTATCTTTATGTGACAATGGTGGCTGTGCTGACAGCAGTCTTAGTGGCAACCTGTGGGATTATTGGATTTGTCGGTCTGATTACTCCACATTTAGCTCGAGGGTTAGTAGGAACGAATTACAAGAGGCTTTTTCCTGTTGCAACCTTACTGGGTGCCCTCTTTGTCATCTGGGCAGACGTACTCTCTCGTATCATCATTCCAAACGCAGAGCTTCCTATTGGTATTTTCACAGCCTTAGTAGGTGCTCCCTTCTTTATCTACATTGTTGGAGGTAGGCGAAGGGAGGTGAGGGTCTGATATGGATTTGATTTGTCAGGATGTCCACTTTGAACTGGGAGAGAAAAAAATCCTCAAAGGAGTCTCTCTTAAGGTTGAAGGGCATCAATTTCACACGATATTAGGACCAAATGGAAGCGGGAAAACCAGTCTACTTAAACTCCTCTATCGTCAGGAAAAGACGGACAAAGGCTTGATAAGCCTAGATGGAAAGCCTCTGGAACAATGGACGCTCAAAGAAACAGCCAAGCAAATGGCGGTCGTCACCCAGTTTAATCAATTGCAGTTTGATTGTACAGTTGAGGAAATCGTCTTGCTGGGAAGAACTCCCCACCTCTCTTTTTTACAGAAGGAAAAGGAAAGGGATTATGCCCTCGTTCAAGATGCCCTCGTTAAGGTGGATATGCTTGAGAAGAAAACTCGTCTCTATTCGTCTCTGTCAGGGGGAGAGAAACAGCGAGTTTTGTTAGCCCGTGCCTTGGCGCAAGAACCGACTCTCTTGCTCCTGGACGAACCAACCAATCATCTGGATATTAAGTATCAGCTAGACTTGTTGGCCATTGTGAAGGAGCTCAATATCAATGTTCTAGCTGTCCTGCATGATATTCAACTTGCTTGTCGCTATTCGGATTATCTCTATCTGATGAAAGAGGGAGAAATCCTTTACCAAGGGACTCCAAAGGAGACCATCACCCCTGAGTCATTGCAAACTGTATACGGAGTTCAAAGTCAGGTGACTTGGACCGAGGATCAGCAAGCTATGATTCACTATTTATAAGAATGAAAAGGAAAACAAGATGAAAAAAACACTAAGCATTTTACTCGTAACAGTAGCTACCCTAACCATGGCAGCTTGTGGCAATACTACTACAGAAAAAGTTACCACACAATCTAGCGCAGAGACAAGTCAAAAGGCTAACGCAGAGACGACTTATCCACTAACGGTCAAAACCTATGACGCGAAAGGGAATGAAGTCGAACAAGTCTTTGACAAGGCACCTGAAAAAGTTATCACCAACAATCTTTCAACCACTGAAATCTTATTGGAGTTGGGGTTGAAGGATAAAATTGTTGGCATGCTCAATCCAGACAATGCTGTGACGGACAAATACAAGGACGCGATTGCGACGATTCCTCAAATTGGGGATAAAAAAACAGTCTCACAAGAGACAGTTCTTTCTTATGAGCCAGATGCTGTGATGGGTCGAAACATGATGTTTTCTGAAAAATCCTTGGGGGCAGTTAGCACTTGGAATGAAAACAAAATCCCAGTTTATACGCAAAAAGCTTCTCTCTCAACAATTCAGCAAGATTTGGGAAATATCGTAGAAGATGTCAAAAATCTTGGAATGATTTTTAATGTCCAGGACAAGGCCAATGAATACGCAGCTCAATTACAAGCTAAAATTGACGCTGTTAAGAAAGCAAATCCAGCAAGCCAAGGTGAAAAGAAAAAGGCTTTGATTATGGTTGCTTATAATGATCAAACCTTTGGTGCCTACAAGTCTGCTTTGCAAGAGAGTTTGCTGAACCAACTTGGTTATACAAACGTTGCTACGGGGACATCAGGCTTGACCTTGGAAAATCTCGTGTCAATGGATCCTGAATTGATTATCTATGTAACCAGTGACCGCAATAAAAAATTGGATGAAAAAGCAGTAGAGTTGATGAAGGCAAATGCTGTCTTGGAAAGCGTTCCTGCAATTAAAAATCAAAAAATCATGACCATCTCTTACGATGAGTTGATGGATTATGGTCCAGCAGTGATTGATTCCCTTGAGAAAATCAATGACTTTATCAATAAATAATGAGTTTGATTGGGAAGGAATTCAAGTTAAAATCAGCCTTCCTTCTAACTACGACCCCAATCAAACCTATCCGGCTATTTTATTAAATGATGGAAACTTGGATTTCCTATCGTCCCTTTCCGAATCTATGATTTTAGTGGGATTGACCTCTAAAAATCGTTTAGACAACTACACTCCATGGAAGGCATCGGCTCTGAGAGAGGGAGCTCCAGATTTTGGTGGTCAGGCAAAAGCCTATCATGATCATTTATTTGGAGGTCTTTTAGACATGTTGCAGTCGCTTTATCGTCTGGACGAAGCACGCCTTGCTTATGGAGGTTATTCACTAGGCGGCTTGGCGGCAGTCTACAGTCTTTTCAGCTTTGACAGGGTTTCCTGTGTTTTCTCTATCTGCGGTTCTTTTTGGTATCCTGATTTTGTGGCTTACTGTAAGGAAGAGACAGTGAAAAATCTAAACTGTTTGCTGTATTTACAAAATGGTCAAACAGAAGGAGTCAATCATACTAATCGCTTGGCTCAAGCACCAGTCTATGCTGAGCAGATTCATACCAGTCTTCAGAAACACTATTCGAACGGTCAGTTTGTCTTTGATCCTTATGGACACCATGAACAAGTAGCTGAACGCTTTTTAGTCTTTTCTGGCTGGTTGGCCCAAAAATGGAAAATAGAATAAAAGAATTATCCCTTGGCTTTTGCCAAGGGATTGTTGTATTTATTTAACCAAGGTTTTCTCTATTTTTATCTGGATTCCAGATGAAGCTCGCGATAAAGCTAAAGATGATAGTTAGGATAGCGAGGATAATGGCAATGATGAGGGCAGGGATGCGGATAAACCACCAGAGTGGATTTGGTTTTTTATCATTGTGCCATTGTTTCGTTTCTTGATCCAGACGTTGGAATTCTGTTTGGATACGATTGGCGACTGTTTCAATGCCTTCATCATTCATTTTCTTGATATCTGAGATATCGATTGGATTTCCAAAGTTCATATCGACACGCTCACGGCTAACCAAGCCTTTCAAGGTCATAGGACCTATATAGGTAACCGGCATGACACGGACCTTGGCCATTTTGGCAATCAGAGCTACGCCACCCTTGACATCGTTTGAGTGACGGCTCCCGCTTGGAAACATGATGAGAGAGCGGTCGCTTTTTTTGAGAACATTGATAGGATATTTGATGGCTGAGGCGCTAGGATTTTCACGGTCAATAGGAAAGGCACCACACATACGAATCCACCAGCCAAAGATACGGTTGGTGAAGAGTTCTTTTTTAGCCATAAAGATGAATTGTTTTGGCTTGGTCGCAAAGGCCATGTATACTGGATCCCACCAAGTACGGTGAGGGGCAACCAGAATATAATTTTCATCTTGATTAGGAATTTTATCAGTATTATGATAGTGGGCATTGCCATTGATGGACCATAGGAGCAAGACAACCAATCCACGTAAATAAGTATAAAACATGCGATCTCCTTCGATTATTTTCTTGTTATTATTATACCTTATCAAAGGAGGGCTGGCAAACTTTTCACTTGACGGTAAATTCCCAAACTAACTTCCACCGCTAGTAGAAGTGGAAGTTAGTCTGATAAAAATCATAAAAACCAGTAGAATTCCGTGTCAGGGTAAGTTCCAC
>JAWERV010000086.1:0-5754 GCA_032481955.1 Streptococcus mitis
TTCAACTTTTGGCGCCGGTGTCGCTGGCTCTTCTGCTTTTGGCGCTGGAGATACTGGCTCTTCCACTTTCGGTGCTGGCGCTGATGGTTCTTCCGTTTTCAGCGCTGGTGTCGCTGACTCGTCTGCTTTTGGCGCAACTGAGACTGAGGTTTCTGATTTCGGTACTGATACTGCTGGTGTTTCCACAACTACTGGTGTCGTTTGTTTAACAGTAGTAGTTTGCTCTCCAGTTACAGTATCTATCTTTGTTTCAACTTCATAACTTTGACAGCTACCAGAATTATCAATCGACACTCGCTGTCTTTTTACTTCTGTATTTCCATCTTTTAGAAAAGACTCTTCGCTAAAATACAATTTATTATTAGCAAAAATCAAATCTCTATTTGCAATACGATTTATCTCAACCAAGCTATCAACAGATAGTCCTGTTGCTCCACTAATAGCACTCAGTGTATCTCCCCACTTAATTGTGTAGTGTGATAAATTGTCTATATTTTGAATATCAGCTTTTACTTCTGCAACTGTTCTGGCTACCCAAACACCATCTTGTTCATTAGCTGAGACAGTTGGAGCTAAAAAGCCCAGTCCCAATAAAATCACACCCGTTGCAACAATTGCACCAGTTCTTAATTTTCTAAAGCCACGTAGGGATAATGTCCCTCTAACATTTGTTTGTCTCATTGTTTTCCTCACTATTTTATATTTGTAAAAGGCAAAGTCAGCCACAGCAGGTTCGTTTACCTTTTCAGTCTGGATAGGTATCTACAAGTTTTCTATTTATTTAAAAACAAATTATGAATAAATTTTTATGCATATTTGAATATAGAAATTGTAAATTGTCCTTCCACTAAATTCCACGATTTTAGTATATCATATTTAAGTACTAAAGTACAAAGAAAGCGACTGAAAGCAATGATTTTTACCACTGCTTTCGACTCTATTTTGAATTGTTAAATATCCATTCTCTATCCACCTTTCTTGAATAGAAAAACAAGATGCTTTCTCTATTTCCAGAATCATTTTTTCAAACTTATTCACCATCCAGCAAGAGCTCTTTTGGTTGTTTTCTGAGGAGATTGCTTGAAGCAAGTGCCATAACGAGAACCACTAGAACCAAGGCAAGGACAAAGACGATGATAAAGTCCGATGTCTGAATAGAAATGTCTAGGCTCGACAAGGTCTTACTAAAGCCATCTACTTCTGCACCACCACCAAGGTTAGAGGCTTGAGCAGCCTTGCTAGCTTGCTTGGCAACACCAGAAGTTACATTGGCAAGAACAGTGTTTCCGATTGCACGAGCTGTATAGTTGGCTAGGAAGTAAGCAGAAACGAGAGCAGGGATGGCAATCAAGATGGATTCTGTGATGAATTGACCCAAGATACTTGCCTGCTTGAGACCGATAGAGAGGAGAATTCCCACTTCCTTGCGACGGGCATTGATCCAAAGGCTGAGCAAGAGGGCAAGGAGAAGAACTGAGAAACTCAAGCTACCCCAGAAGAGGAGGTTGGCCATCTTGTACATACCAGAGATGGATTGCTCAAGAGCTGGGTAGTTAGATGAGCTCTTAACGAGAGTGTAGCTCTTCCAGTTGATACCGCTGATACCATTCAACTCTTTCATAACATCATCCAAGTTCTTGTCCGCTGTTACAAAGAAGGTTGCGTCCCCATAAATGGCTGTGTCTTCTGTGTATCCATAAAGTTTTGCAGCAGTGTGAATGTCTGTAATAGCTGTATTTTCGTATAGTTCTTGTGAATAGGTTACTGCCGACTTATTGTGACCATCAAAGAGTCCCTTGATTGTCACTTCAACTGTTTCCTTGGCACCTTTTTCATTATCTGCATCGTAGATATTGGAGTCCAATTTGACCTTATCCCCAACTTTCCAGCCGTGTTTGGCTGCCAAGTCCTTGTGCAGGAGGATCTTGTCCTTGTCGTCGTTTGTTAGGTGCTCACCTTCGACCAGTTTATAGGAACCAGATACAAATTTGTCTTCTTTAGAGGAGTCATTGACACCTGTAATCATCAAGCTACTTCCAAAATGTTTGGCACGGTCAGATGTCAGATTTTTCTTGGTATCTGGAGTTTCGATGAGTTCATAGCCAGTCAAATCTCCGATAGCGTTGATGCGTTTAACATAAGACTCGATAGCCTTGTTTTCAGTGATTTTTTTGATGTCCTCACCCTTAATATTCCCAGCACCACGTGGCGTACCTTGATTGACGCGACGATTGATTTGCATGGAGAAGCTGTTGGTGATATTTTTAAATGTCTCCTGAGAAGCTTTGGCAGTAGCTCCCTTGATTGACAAGCCGACCAAACTCAAGCTCGCCATGAGGAGAATAATCAGGAAGATGACAATCGATTTGAAAAACTTCCTTGTAACATAGGCAAATGCGTTGTGTAACATAGTTTCCCTTTCTAGATGTTGTTCTATTTTATAGTTCTAACACTCAATGAAAATCAAAAAGCAAACTAGCCGTAGGTTGCTCAAAGCACTGCTTTGAGGTTGTAGATAAGACTGACGAAGTCAGCTCAAAACACTGTTTTGAGGTTGCAGATAGAACTGACGAAGTCAGTTACATATATCTACGGTAAGACGACGCTGACGTGGTTTGAAGAGATTTTCGAAGAGTATAACAGAAAAAGTTCGTATTATTTCGTAGTATTTCGAGTTTCAGTTAGTTTCTTATCCTTCAACTCAAGTGTAATATCTGACGCTTGTGCCACTTCTTTACTGTGGGTTACGACAATGACACATTTACCTGTTTTCTGGGCAAGTGATTTGAGCAGTTCGACAATATCTCCAGCAGTCTTAGGATCCAAATTTCCTGTTGGCTCATCAGCTAGAATAACTGGAGCTTCTGATACCAAACTGCGAGCAATGGCAACACGTTGTTGTTGACCACCTGATAACTGGAGAACATTCCGCTTGATCTGACTTTCATCTAAACCAAGCTCAAGCAGCGTATCCTTGCTTGCCTTTTTATTGACCAAGCGGATATTTTCCAGTGGAGAAAGATAATCTATCAAATTATAATTTTGAAAGACCAGGGAAATATGGTGCATACGATGGTAAGAATAGCCCTTCTTACGAATGTCCTCTCCTTGGAAAAGGATAGAACCTTCAACAGGACTATCTAGACCAGCAAGCAGGGACAAGAGAGTGGATTTTCCCGCTCCTGATTCCCCAATAATACTGTAAAATTTCCCGGGTTCAAAATTATAATTGATCTGATATAGGACTGCTTCAGCAGTGTTCTTATAACGGTAGGTAACATCTTGTAATTGTAATAAAGTCATGATTTCTCCTTCTTAACTAATAGATGATAAAATTTCTTTCGGCGATTTTCTAAATAAGAATAGGAAACAAAGGGCTACAGATAAGCAACTAATCAACAACAGAAAAACATAGGATTCTGCAAACGATAGGATGCTGGCTGATAAACCACTTGCTTTGGCTAGTGTATCTTGTAAGCTTGCCTGATCTCCACTTGCTAGTAGAGTTTGGAGTAGATAAGATGTAATGGCGTTTCCTGCAACAAATGCTGGAAGCAAAGCACCAAGAGATACCAAAACCACCTCTAAACAGAATTGTAGGAAGATCGAGCTCTTTCCTTTTCCAAGTGCCAGAAGGATTCCTACTTCGTAGACCCTTTCTCTCAACCAGAGAGACAAGACCAAAATTAAGGCTCCAGCTCCTGCTATCAACATCCCATAAAGGAAAATGGTCAGAAAGGTTTGGAAGGTCGCAACTGAGTCTTTGATCTGTTCAAAGGCCTTGTTTTCCTTCTCAACTTGATAGCCTTGATTTTCCAAAGCCAAGTTTTCTACCTGCTTCATGAGTCCGTCCATTTCCTTAGGATTTTCTACATAGAAACGAGCTACACTGACCTTAGCTTCACTATTACCCAAAAGGCTTTGGCTACTTTCATAGTCTGTAAAGACTTGGTTTTCACTGAAGTCAGAAGACAAGCCTGTGAATTTCTCTTGTTTTTTACCAGAAAAGATGCCGACAATTTCAAACTCAACTGTCTGTCCTTTGCCAGATTCGGACTGTCCAGCATCCAAGCCAATCTTGTCATGAAGCGAAAGACCATTCTTCTTAGCCAACTCTTCGTGAATCAGGATTTTCTTTGAATCTCCTTTTTGAAGGTGTCGCCCTTCTTTTAAGTTGAAAGCCGAACTGGTAAAGGTCACATCCTTTGATGAATCCTCAAGAGCCGTTAAGCTGACCACGTTCTTATCCGCATCTGACAAATCATCACGCTCCACGCTCTGCTCGCCACTCACCGCTTCCTTGTCTTTTAATTTTGCGATCGTCTCCAGTTCAGGAGAAATATTTTCCAGCCCCTCAATCTTGCTTACAGATACTAGGTCCGACAGCTTGAAGGTCTGACCATTTTCTATCTTCTTAATAGAAAAAGATGTGTTGAGTGATTTGTAAAGATTGGTTTCAACTGTTTTGTTGGACTTCATCAGAGTCAAACAGGCTGAAATTCCAGCCAATAGGACCAATAAAATCAGAAATAAAATAAAACTTCTCAGTCGTTTTCTGCTGACATAAGCCCAAGCTCTTTGGATTGGATTCATTTGTCACCTCCATATTTGTAAGACTATTATAAAATCCAAATATGAAATCTTTATGAAATACGAAAAAAGAACTAGAATTCTCACAAATGAGTGATTTTTCTAGTTCTTTTTGATTTACAAAGACTTTATGCAGGGAAAGCTACTAAGGATCAGATGAGATCATCTATTTAAGCTTCCTCTTCATCGTCTTTTTTCTTTTTGGCAAATAGCAAACCAAATGCACCAAGAAGAGAGAGGGCTCCTAATGCACCTGTAGCACGATCTGCTTTCGTACCAGTATTTGGCAATACTGCTTGCGGTTGAGTAGCTGGTACCTCATCAGAGATAACAGTATCCGGTCTACGATTTGTATCGTCAGATGGTGTAGCTGGACTCACTTTCCTGAAGACGTGAGTTACAACATCACCTTCAGTTTCTGTTCTTACAAATACATAACCTTCAATTTCACCATGTTCAAATGCTTCATTGGCTTCACCTAATACCGTTGGGGCTTTGGCATCCGCTGGTTTCAATTCATTACCATTTTCATCAACCCATTTAGTGATGAGTAATGTTGGATGTTCAGCTACTGGTGGAAGAATTAAGTTGCCATTTTCGTCTACTCCTGTTGTACCGATTGGATCTGTGTACTCTGGAAGTTCTAGTACTGGCGGAAGAATCGTTGTTACTTCTTCACCAGAAAGCTTATGACTGATATTTGTCTTAGGATCAGTGATTGTTACTTTACCTGTCGGTTCAACAACTACAGTCTTACCTGGATTTGCTTTTTCCACTGATTCTTTAACTTTATCTTGTTCGTCTTTGCTTAGATTATTCAAATCTTTGACTGGAACTTTTCCGGTTGGTTTCACTGGGGTGAAGTCTTGGTTGACTAAGTCTGTTCCTGGAATTGTATGACTGATGCCTGTTGTTGGATCTGTCACCATTGCTGTTCCGTCGTCTCCTACCGTTACTTCTTTACCTGGGTTCTTAGCTTTGACTTTGTCTGCCACTTGTTTTTTCTCTTCTGGAGTTAAGTGCGCTTTGTCTTTAACTGGAACTTTTTCGGTTGGTTTCACTGATTCGAAGTCTTGGTTCACTAGGTCTGTTCCTGGAATTGTATGACTGATGCCTGTTGTTGGATCTGTCACTGTCGCTGTTCCGTCGGCTCCTACTGTGACT
>JAWERV010000087.1:0-5532 GCA_032481955.1 Streptococcus mitis
CGAAAATCAAATTCAAACCACGTCAGCTTCGCCTTGCCGTACTCAAGTACAGCCTGCGGCTAGCTTCCTAGTTTGCTCTTTGATTTTCATTGAGTATAACTGTATCGCGTAACGACCGTTAAACGATACACAAAAAATGCCAGTCTAATACAGGTTAAAAACACTGTTAAACTCGCATTTTTTAAAATATTCATATTGTTGTTTTGACTGTTTTATCAAACGGTCGTTAATCGAAACAAATTTACGGCTTTATTCTACCATTTTTCCCTATTTTTAGCAATGATTTTCCGTTTTTTTTTTGACGATTGTTCGCCACTTTATTACGTTCTAATACTTTATATAGGGTTGATGTAGAAATTTGTTCAGCTTTTGCAATATTACGTATGCTTATATTTGAATGTAGATATTTGTTAAGTATCCGCTCCTCCTTTTCTTTTGAAATCCGTTTAGCCCCTAATCTAACACCATTTTCCTTAGCTTTTCGAAGTCCCTCTTTTGTGCGAAACCTCAGATTTTCCAGCTCATTTTCTGCCACAAAACCTAAAATGATGCAAAGTAACCTGCCAATAAGAGAGCCTGTTTCTAGTTTTTCATGCAAACTGACTAGGTGAATATTAGATTCATTAAATAGTTCAATAAGTTCTAGTAGCTTAAACATAGATCGAGTCAGTCTATCTAACTTATAGATAGTGAAAGTAACCTGCTTGCCATCTTTCGAAAAGTCAGAAGCCAGTTTTAAAGCTTTTGTAAGTTCAGGACGAGTGTTATTTGCACCAGATTCCTTTTCTATAAAAAGTTTATCGCAATGTTTGAGAGCTTCGATTTGCATTTTCAATCCTAAATCTTGCTTATGAGTAGATACACGGGCGTAGCCTATGTTGATAGTCTTTTGAGACATAAAAATCCTCCTGTTATCTTGATACAGAGGGATATTTTACTATGAATTTTAAAATAAGAAAAGACCTTCAATCCTTTCTTCTAGTACGCAAAAAACCAAGGAATGTTTTATCCTTGGTTTTTGTGTACTGCTATTTTATGACGTCAGAATCTAGCCTAGTTTTAAATTTTATCAAGTACTAGTTGACCCGCTCGAGTTCTTTCCAATCAAATTTAGCTAAATCAACTTCATTAGAAGAAATCTCTAAGACTTGCTCTGGCTTTTGATTCCCACCAATTTGGAGAGTCCCTTCTTTAATCTTCTGCACTCCGTCCTTATTAAAGGCATAAAGGCTTAAGTTCATTTCTGGTCGTGTTGACTGCCAGTCTGCATATATGACTTGGCCATTTTCATAAATGACTAAACTGGAACGAAAACCACCTGCAGAAGCTACATAAGCTGTGTGAAGCAACTTAGGTTGTTTATTTTCTAAATAATAAATGGCTGAAACAAATTTTTCGTCCCCAATAAGCAACTCGTCTTGACCATCCTTATTCAAATCAACAAGGGCATATTTAAAGACTGGTGCATTTTGATAATCCATTCGAGAGAAAATCATGCCATATTCTTCTGATGCAATCTTGTGTTGTTTATTTTCCTCGTATAAATCTTCTCTATTCCCTTGCTTTAAAAGGTCTGTAAAATGATTGTACCTCTCTATTACTCCCTCGTACAAATCTTTTCCTGTTTCACTTTTCTTTTCCATTGTTGTTGACGGCGTTGCCATTGAAGAACTCCTACTAGTTTGGCTCTCTGACTTCGTAGAGGTTTCCTTATGTTCCTCTTTGGTCGAAGATGATTGTGTTGCCGAAGGTTCTATTTTTTCATCTTTTTTGTTTGCACCACAAGATGCTAAAATAAAAATAGTAAGAATAGCTGAAAGCATCATTAAAAATTTCTTCATATTAACCTCTTTAGCCCTTCCTTTGCAGATTTTAACACTTCATTTGGTAACGGTAATCCATTACCAAATAATCACGCGCTCTTCTGGTGAACGCCACATACCGTCTCCTTCTTTGACATCATAGGTTGTAAAGAAATCATCGAAGTTTGGTACTTGTACATTGACACGGAGTTTAGCTGGCGCGTGCACATCGACACTAGCTAAAAGTTTCATAAATTCTGGGCGACCTTTCATGCGCCAGATGCGACCGAAGTTGTAGAAGAACTCTTCTGCTGAGAAGTCTGGTTCTCTCTTGGCTGCTTCAAGCGCTGCAGCGATTCCTCCCAAGTCAGCCACGTTTTCTGACACAGTCAATTTACCGTTGATGGTTGCTCCATAAGAATCCTGTCCATCAAACTGGTCAATAACTTTTTGTGTTTTCTCCTTGAAGGCAGCATAGTCACTCTCTGTCCACCAATCCTTGAGGCTACCATTTTCATCAAAGGAAGCTCCGTTGGTATCAAAGGCGTGAGAAATTTCATGGGCAATAACTGCCCCAATACCACCGTAGTTAGCAGAAGATGACTGATGCAAGTCATAAAAAGGGGCCTGTAAAATAGCTGCTGGGAAGACAATTAGGTTCTTCTGTGGATTGTAGTAAGCATTGACCATATGAGCAGGCATGCCCCATTCCTTGTAGTCTACAGGCTGGTTCCACTTGCTCCAATTGTGCTTGATTTCCACACGCGCAAAGGCTAGAGCATTGTCAAAAAGACTAGCATTTTCATCCACTACCTTGTCCTTATAGCGTTCTGGCAATTCTTCTGGGTAACCGATGTAAGGCTTGATGACATTGAGTTTGACGATGGCCTTGTCACGAGTTTCAGGAGTCAGCCAGTCATTTTTAGCCAAACGTTCCTTATAGACATCAATCATGGTTGCCACTTTTTTCTCCACATCCACCTTGGCTTCTGGAGAGAATTTTTCATGGGCATACCAGAGACCCAAAGCTTGTTTGAAAGGACCTTGTGCTAGCTGGTAGGCTGCCTTGACCTTGTCTTTGGCTTCTGGGACTCCTGAAAGCGCACGGCTATAGGCACCTGACAAGACACGGATTTCTTCTGTTAAATAGCTGGTTGAAAGATTCACAACACTTAAAATTAAGGTTGCCTTGAGGAGAGGCCATGCCTCTTCACTATAGAATTGATCTGCTGCTTGCCAGAAACGTTCCTCGTCTACGATAACCTTGTCTGGTATTTGTCCAAGAACGGCTTGGAAGAAGCCATCCAGGGGTAAGGCAGGTGCAAATTTCTTGAAATCTTCATATGAATATGGATGGTAGAGCTTGGCATATTCTGAACTTTCTTCATTAGAAAGCACCACTGCTGCAACGCGACGGTCCAATTCTAGTCTTTTCTCTAGCAAGTCTTCAATTTCTTCATCAGAGAAATCATAAGCCTTGAGAAGATTTACGCTGCTTTCTTTCCAAAGAGTCAAAAGCTCTTCACGCTGAGGATGGTCTTCTGCATAGTAGGTCGTATCTGGCAGGATCGTGCTTGGAGCGCTAGCCCATAAAACGTTGATTCTAGCATCCATAAAGTCTGGCGATACACCAAAAGGAAGGAAGTTAGGTTTTCCTGCAAGTTCAAACTCTGCTAGTTTAGCTGTAAAATCTGCAAAAGTCTCCAATTCTTGGAATTCTTTAAGGAGAGGCAAAACAGGTGCGATACCGTCAGCTTCTCTCTTATCAAAATCACGAACTAGGCGGTGGTATTTGACAAAGTTTTCCAAGATAGCATCCTCAGGCACCTCTTCACCTGCCAACCACTTGTCTGTTGTCGCCAGCATCAGATCTTCGATTTCCTGGTCTAAATCAACAAAACCTCCCGTTTGAGACTTATCTGCTGGGATTTCAGCCGTCTTCTGCCATTCTCCATTGATTGCATCATAAAAATCATCTTGATAACGTGTCATCTTGTTCTCGCTTTCATTTTTTAAGTTATTGTTAGCTTAACAAAAATTGCTTGGGAATGCAATTAAAAATGAACTTTCTCTTTCCATCATTTTTCAGTTATTATTTTAATTTTTTTGAAAATTAACTTGACTTAATTTTTTTTTTAAGGTATATTAAGAGTCAGGAGGAATATAAGTTTATGATACGTATCGAAAACCTCAGTGTCTCCTACAAAGAAACGTTGGCACTTAAGGATATTTCACTAGTGCTCCAAGGACCAACAATTACTGGTATCATTGGTCCAAACGGTGCTGGAAAATCAACATTATTAAAAGGTATGCTGGGAATTATCCCTCATCAAGGTCAGGCATTTCTCGATGACAAGGAAGTTAAAAAATCCTTACATCGAATTGCCTATGTCGAACAAAAAATCAATATCGACTACAACTTTCCCATCAAGGTCAAGGAATGTGTCTCACTAGGACTATTTCCCTCTATTCCTCTCTTTCGCAGTTTAAATGCTAAACATTGGAAAAAGGTAGAGGAAGCCCTTGAAATCGTCGGCCTAGCTGACTACGCTGAACGTCAAATCAGTCAACTATCTGGAGGTCAATTCCAGCGAGTCTTGATTGCCAGATGTTTGGTGCAGGAAGCCGACTATATCCTCTTGGATGAACCTTTTGTTGGGATTGATTCTGTCAGTGAGGAAATCATCATGAATACGCTGAGAGATCTGAAAAAAGCTGGAAAGACGGTTCTCATCGTCCACCATGACCTCAGCAAGGTTCCCCACTACTTCGATCAAGTCTTACTTGTCAATCGAGAAGTGATCGCCTTTGGTCCGACCAAAGAAACCTTTACCGAAACCAATCTCAAAGAAGCTTACGGTAATCGACTCTTTTTCAATGGAGGTGACCTATGATTGCAGAATT
This sequence comes from Streptococcus mitis, assembly GCA_032481955.1. GTDB lineage: Bacteria > Bacillota > Bacilli > Lactobacillales > Streptococcaceae > Streptococcus > Streptococcus mitis_DQ. Next base: position 4,707 of record JAWERV010000087.1, read on the forward strand.
TATCGATGGATTGCAAAAATTCCATTTCCTACAAAATGCCTTGATAACAGCTATTGTCGTCGGGGTCGTAGCTGGAGCTGTGGGATGTTTCATCATCCTACGCGGGATGTCACTCATGGGAGATGCCATTTCACATGCTGTCTTGCCAGGTGTAGCCCTCTCCTTCATCTTGGGCCTTGACTTCTTTATCGGAGCCATTGTCTTTGGATTGCTAGCTGCTATCATCATTACCTACATCAAGGGGAACTCGATTATCAAAAGCGATACCGCCATCGGCATTACCTTTTCTTCTTTCTTAGCCCTCGGTATCATCTTGATTAGTGTCGCTAAAAGTTCAACTGACCTTTTCCATATCCTTTTTGGTAATATCCTAGCCGTCCAAGATACGGATATGTTTATCACTATGGGTGTGGGGGCAGCCATTCTCTTGTTGATCTGGATTTTCTTCAAGCAACTCTTGATAACTTCCTTTGATGAACTCTTGGCCAAAGCCATGGGAATGCCTGTCAATTTCTATCACTACCTTCTCATGGTACTCCTGACTCTCGTGTCTGTGACAGCCATGCAAAGTGTCGGAACTATCCTGATTGTAGCCATGCTGATTACCCCAGCTGCAACTGCTTATCTGTATGCTAATAGTCTGAAAAGCATGATTTTCCTTTCCTCAACCTTTGGAGCTACTGCTTCAGTTTTGGGACTCTTTATCGGCTATAGCTTTAACGTTGCAGCAGGTTCTAGTATCGTGCTCACAGCTGCTAGTTTCTTTCTCATTAGCTTCTTTATCGCTCCAAAACAACGATATTTGAAACTGAAAAATAAACATTTG
>JAWERV010000088.1:0-5454 GCA_032481955.1 Streptococcus mitis
TGAACCCTCACGACCTAAAGCGGTCACAGGATCCTTAGTCCTGCGCGTCTGCCAATTCCGCCATCCCCGCGTCGATTACTTTACTAGTATATCAACTTTTAGGATGCTTGTCAACACTTTTTTTCAATTTTTTTCAGATAAATTACTCTGAAAGTTCATTTAGCTTTTCATCTACTAACTTAGCCCCGAGTGTATTTTTGAAATGACCTAGAGCAAATTGATGATTTTCAGGCCAGATGGAAGCAACGGCTGGTTTAACAATCTCGATGTCATATCCTAGATTATAAGCATCTATAGCTGTATGTAGGACACAGATATCCGTCAAGACACCTGTTAAGATAACTGTAGAAACACGACGCTCTCTCAGACGGATATCCAAATCAGTCCCTGAAAATGCTGAGTAATGGCGTTTATCCATCCAAAAGACTCGACTGTCTGAACCATGCTCTTGATAAAAGGTCCCCAAATCTCCGTATAAATTGCGTCCACTAGTCCCAATCAAATTGTGAGGAGGAAATAATTTACTTTCTGGATGGAAACAATCGTTTTCTTCGTGAGCATCGATGGTAAAGAAGATATAGTCTCCACGTTCAAAAGCCAATCGAGTTACCTTGCTGATGGCATCTGAAATTGCCTGGGCTGGAGCACCTGCTGTCAATTTTCCACTATCAGCCACAAAATCTTCTGTATAATCAATCGAAATTAAAGCCTTAGTCATTAGTAATCTCTTTTCTTCACTTCTTCAAAAATATCTGTAATCAAGACCTTAAGATAGGTTCCCTTCATTCCAAGTGAGCGACTTTCAATAATCCCCGCAGACTCAAGTTTACGAAGGGCATTGACAATCACAGAACGGGTAATTCCGATACGGTCTGCAATAACAGACGCAGTTAACTGACCTTCATTTCCATTTAATTCCCCTAAAATTGCTGAAACAGCACGGAGTTCTGAATAAGAAAGAGTGTTGACTGCCATGGTGACAGCAGTACGGCGACGGATATTTTTCTCATCTTCCTCACGCTGGAAGTTGAGAAGTTGAATCCCAACAACGGTACTCGCAATCTCAACAAGGATCAAGTCCTCGTCTTCGAATTTTTTATCATTGCGCCAAATAATCAAAGAACCAAGGCGAATCCCTGATACATGAATCGGTGCAATAGTCGTCAAACCATCTGGAAAGTCGGCACGACTTTCCACAGGGAAAATACTCAAATCATGATCAACTGTCAGATTGGCTTCTGTATCGTAAATCATGTTCGCACCTTGAATGTAGTCATCCGGGAAAATTTTAGTTTGGAAGAATTGCTCTACACGATCTGTATTGGTTTTGTAACGCATAAAATAACCAAGGAGACGTCCCTTGCTATTGACGATACAGGCGTTACAGTCAATAATATCTGCCAATTGACGGGTAATCGCATTGTATGGAAGTTCTTCCTGCAGCTGCTCCTCTGAGCGCTTCAGGATAGAAGTAATTTTTCTAGTTTTTTCTAATAAATGTGCCATTTTTCACCTCGAATTTAATCGCTATCATTATAACATAAACAGCTTGAATTTTCAATTATTATCTGAAAATTGCTTATTTAATTGCAATTTGAAAAAACAAGAATATTTTTAATTAAATTGCTTCTTTTCTATTGACAAGCCCCCTATTTTTGTGTATTATAACATTACAAGAAGATAATATAGCTATTTTATATATCTTTCTTTTTCCATTCGGTCTCCTTATATAAAAAAAGCGATTCATTTGAACCGCTTTTCTTATTTATCGCCCTTGTTTCGAATAACAAAGCCTGTTTTCTTTTCGCTTGAAGTAGTGCGTGGTTTTTTATTATCCTTACGGTAACGTTTTTCCTTATCAAAACGATCATTTCCACGACTTCCTTTTTTGAAATCATCACGACGACCATTGCCACGGCGATCACGGTCTCCACGACCTCCCTTAACTTTACCACCGAATCCATTACCTGATGGTTTAAATGGCAGTGGTTTTTCACGTGCAATCTCCACTTCTGGAAGGCTATCCGGGTCTTGAACAGTCAGACTCAAGATATACATTGCCAATTCTTCTGGAGTAAATTCGGCAGCTAGCTTACGAGCATCCTTACCAAATTTCTCAAAGTTGGCACGGATAGTCTCATCTGCAAAATCACGTTCGATTTTCTTGAGAGCTACGTGTTTTTTTGCTTGGAAGGCTTCTTCTGCACTTGCAGGTTTGAGACCTTTCATGCGTTTCTTAGTCAAATTCTCAATGATTTGGAGGTAGCCCATTTCATTTGGTGATACGAAAGTAATCGACTGACCTGACTTACCAGCACGACCTGTACGACCGATACGGTGAACATAACTTTCAGGATCTTGTGGAATATCGTAGTTATAGACATGGGTCACACCTGAGATATCCAACCCACGCGCTGCAACGTCTGTCGCAACCAAAACATCAAGATTGCCATTTTTAAAGTCACGAAGGACACGAAGACGTTTGTTTTGGTCTAGGTCGCCATGAATTCCTTCTGCACGGAAGCCACGGATTTTTAAACCACGAGTCAATTCATCTACACGGCGTTTGGTACGACCAAATACAATAGCAAGTTCTGGTTGTTCTACATCCATAAGACGAGTCATGGTGTCAAATTTTTCTTGTTCCTTAACTCGGATATAGTATTGGTCAACCAATTCTGTTGTCAATTCCTTAGCCGCAATCTTCACATGCTCAGGTTCTTTCATAAACTGAATACCGATACGTTTGATGGCATCTGGCATAGTTGCTGAGAAAAGTAAGGTTTGACGACTTTCAGGGACACGAGAGATGATAGCTTCGATGTCTTCAAGGAAGCCCATGTTGAGCATTTCATCCGCTTCATCAAGGATTAGAGTTTCAATATCTTGTAGTTTCAAGGCCTTGCGTTTAATTAAATCCAATAGACGTCCTGGTGTTCCTACAACAATATGGGCACCAGATTTAAGAGCCTTAATTTGTTTTTCAATACTTGATCCGCCATATACTGAACGGACTTTGACTCCCTTACTACGACCAAAGCGGAAGAGTTCTTCTTGACTTTGGACAGCTAGTTCACGAGTTGGAGCGATAACCAAAGCTTGGATGGTCGCTTCTTCTGTACGGATTTTTTCAAGGGTAGGCAAGCCAAAGGCTGCAGTTTTCCCTGTACCAGTCTGAGCTTGACCGATCACATCCTTGCCTTCAAGGGCCAAGGGAATAGTTTGTTCTTGGATAGGACTGGCTTCTACAAAACCAGCTTTTTCAATCTCTGCTAGCAAATCAGCAGACAAGTTTAATTCATTAAATTTCACGTTATTCTTCTTTCTAAAGGTGGTGCGAAGCCACCCTATAGGGCTTAGTTTATACTTTTCTTTTTATGACGTATTTTCATATACTGGATACAAAATCGTGTTGCTTCTTTTCCACAAAAGAAAAGTACTGTTTCCTTTGCAACCTATCTAGTATAACACAAGAGAGAAGCAAAAGATAGCCCAATCCGTATATAATGTCATGTAAACGATTTTTCTAAGAAAGTAAGGCTATAATTTCCACTTTTTCATAAACTTTTTTAAAGCGTAGCAGAATTGTGCAAAAGTTTTTTTCTTGTGCTAGAATGAAATTCGAATAGGAGGAACTCTAAATGTTAACTTATGATTTAATCGTTATCGGATTTGGTAAAGCTGGTAAAACACTAGCAGGTAAATTGGCTTCAGCTGGCAAAAAAGTTGCTCTCGTTGAACGTAGCAAAGCTATGTACGGTGGAACTTGTATAAACATCGGTTGTATCCCAACTAAAACTTTGCTAGTTGCTGCTGAAAAAGACTTGTCATTTGAAGAAGTCATTGCTACCAAAAATACAATCACTGGTCGCCTCAACGGTAAAAACTATGCGACTGTTGCTGGTACAGGCGTGGATATCTTTGATGCGGAAGCTCACTTCCTTTCAAATAAAGTCATCGAAATCCAAGCTGGTGATGAAAAGAAAGAACTGACTGCTGAAACAATCGTCATCAACACTGGTGCTGTTTCAAACGTCTTGCCAATTCCAGGACTTGCTACAAGCAAAAACGTCTTTGACTCAACAGGTATCCAAAACTTGGACAAATTGCCTGAAAACCTTGGAGTCCTTGGTGGTGGAAATATCGGTCTTGAATTTGCCGGCCTTTACAGCAAACTTGGAAGCAAGGTCACTGTTCTAGATGCCTTGGATACTTTCCTACCTCGTGCAGAACCTTCCATCGCAGCTCTTGCTAAACAATACATGGAAGAAGACGGCATTGAATTGCTTCAAAACATCCGTACTACTGAAATCAAAAACGACGGCGACCAAGTCCTTGTCGTAACTGAAAACGAAACTTACCGTTTCGATGCCCTTCTCTACGCAACTGGACGTAAACCAAATGTAGAACCCCTTCAACTTAAAAATACAGATATTGAACTAACTGAACGTGGTGCTATTAAAGTAGACAAACATTGTCAAACAAACGTTCCTGGTGTATTTGCAGTTGGGGATGTCAACGGGGGCCTTCAATTTACTTACATTTCACTTGATGACTTCCGTGTTGTTTACAGCTACCTTGCTGGAGATGGCAGCTACACTCTTGAAGACCGTCTCAATGTACCAAACACTATGTTCATCACACCTGCACTTTCACAAGTTGGTTTGACTGAAAGCCAAGCAGCTGATTTGAAACTTCCATACGCTGTTAAGGAAATCCCTGTTGCAGCAATGCCTCGTGGTCACGTAAACGGAGACCTTCGCGGAGCCTTCAAAGCTGTGGTTAATACTGAAACAAAAGAAATTCTTGGAGCAAGCATCTTCTCAGAAGGTTCTCAAGAAATCATCAACATCATCACTGTTGCTATGGACAACAAGATTCCTTACACTTACTTCACAAAACAAATCTTCACTCACCCAACCTTGGCTGAGAACTTGAATGACTTGTTTGCGATTTAAGTTGAGATTTAATCGTATCGAACAGCCCTCTGAGGGCTGTTTTCATTTCTGCGAAATCTCATACTCTTCGAAAATCTCTTCAAACCACGTCAGCTTCACCTTGCCGTATATATATGTGACTGACTTCGTCAGTCTTATCTACAACCTCAAAGCAGTACTTTGAGCAACCTGCGGCTAGCTTCCTAGTTTGCTCTTTGATTTTCATTGAGTATCAAATCTGTCTTTTCCCTCTTTTATGATATAATAGAAACATGAAATTAAAAACTACTTTGGGCCTTCTTGCTGGGCGTTCTTCCCACTTCGTTTTAAGCCGTCTTGGACGTGGAAGTACGCTCCCAGGAAAACTCGCCCTTCAATTTGATAAAGATATTTTACAAAACCTAGCTAAGAACTACGAGATTGTCGTGGTCACTGGAACCAACGGAAAAACCTTGACAACTGCCCTCACTGTCGGCATTTTAAAAGAGGTTTATGGTCAAGTTCTGACCAACCCAAG
>JAWERV010000089.1:0-5080 GCA_032481955.1 Streptococcus mitis
CAACCAGGTTGTTAGAAAAGTTGGCGACGGTTATGTTTTCGAGGATAAGGGAGTCAGTCGTTATGTTCTTGCTAAAGATTTGGCCAAGGATAAGATTGATGCTATTGAAAATCTCTTGTCTAAGAAAACTCAAGAGACACACGCTCTAGTTGCGAAGAAAGAAAATGTAGCACCTCGTGACAAAGAGTTTTATGATAAAGCTTATAATCTGTTGACCGAAGCTCATAAAGCCTTGTCTGAAAATAGGGGTCGTACTTCTGATTTCCAAGCTTTAGACAAATTAGCAGAACGATTGAATGATGAATCTTCTAATAAAGTAAAATTAGTAGATGATTTATTGGCATTCCTAGCACCAATTACCCATCCAGAACGTCTTGGTAAGCCAAATTCTCAGATTGCTTATACGGACGATGAAATTAAATTAGCGAAATTAGCAGGTAAGTATACAACAGAAGATGGTTATATCTTTAATCCTAGTGATATAACTAGCGATGAAGGCGATGCCTATGTAGCTCCACATATGACTCATAGTCATTGGATCAAGAAAGAAAGTTTGTCTGAAGCTGAAAGAGCAGCAGCTCAGGCTTATGCTAAAGAGAAAGGTTTGACGCCTCCTTCAACAGATAATCAGGGGTCAGGAAATACTGAGGTTAAAGGAGTAGAAGCAATCTATAATAAAGTGAAGGCAGCTAAGAAGGTTCCACTCGATCACATGCCTTACAATCTCCAACACACTGTTGAAGTCAAAAACGGAAGCTTGATTATTCCCCATTATGATCATTACCATAACATTAAATTTGGTTGGTTTGACGAAGGACTCTATGAGGCACCTAAGGGTTATAGCCTTGAGGATCTCTTTGCAACTGTAAAATATTACGTTGAACATCCAAACGAACGTCCTCACTCAGATAATGGTTGGGGAAATGCCAGCGACCATGTTCGTAAAAATAAGCCAGAAGACAGTAAACCTGATGAAGATAAGAAACATGATGAAGTAAGTGAGCCAACTCATCCTGAATCTGATGAAAAAGAGAATCACGCAGGTTTAAATCCTTCAGCAGATAATCTTTATAAACCAAGCACTGATACGGAAGAGACAGAGGAAGAAGTTAAAGACACTACAGATGAGGCTAAAGTTCCTCAAGTAGAGACTGAAAAAGTAGAAGCCAAACTCAAAGAAGTAGAAGCTCTACTTGATACAGTAACCGATGCTAGTTTGAAAGACAATGTGGCAGAGAGTCTAGCTGGTTTACGAAATAATTTGAGCCTCCAAACCATGGATAATAATGGCATCATGACAGAAGCAGAAAAATTACTTGCTTTGTTAAAAGGTAGTGAGTCAGTTACGACGAAACCAGCAGTATAAACTTTATACTATAAATCAAAATGATGTAAGAGTCAGTAGCAATACTGGCTTTTATTTTTTAAAATGTAATAAAAATCTTGACAGATAAGCTTAAAAAAGGTAAACTATTTACTGGTTAATTAATTGGTTAAATAACCAGTTTATGAAAAAACTGTTTAACCGAGAAAAAGAAGTTAAGAAAAAGCTTCATCATTTATTGAAATGAGGGATTTATGAAATTCAGTAAAAAATATATAGCAGCTGGTTCAGCTGTTATCGTATCCTTAAGTCTTTGCGCCTATGCACTGAACCAGCATCGCTCACAAGAAAATAAGGACAATAATCGTGTTTCTTATGTGGATGGTAGCCAGTCAAGTCAGAAAACTGAAAACCTGACACCAGATCAGGTTAGCCAGAAAGAAGGAATTCAGGCTGAGCAAATTGTCATCAAAATTACAGATCAGGGCTATGTGACATCACACGGTGACCACTATCATTACTATAACGGGAAAGTTCCTTATGATGCCCTCTTTAGTGAAGAGCTTCTGATGAAGGATCCAAACTATCAACTTAAGGATGGAGATATTGTCAATGAGGTCAAGGGTGGCTATATCATCAAGGTCGATGGAAAATATTATGTTTATCTGAAAGATGTAGCTCATGCTGATAATGTTCGAACAAAAGATGAAATCAATCGCCAAAAACAAGAACACGTCAAAGATAATGAGAAGGTCAGCTCAGATGTTACTGTAGCAAGGTCTCAGGGACGCTATACGACAGATGATGGTTATGTCTTTAATCCAGCTGATATTATTGAAGATACGGGTGATGCTTATATCGTTCCTCACGGAGGACACTATCACTACATTCCAAAAAGTGATTTGTCTGCTAGTGAATTGGCTGCAGCTCAAGCCTATCTCTCTGGAACTAGAAAACAACCGAGTGTGACTGACTATCGTCCAAGTACAAATGGGACTGGTCAAACTACCAAGCCTATTCAACAGACTGAAATACCAAGTAATAAAGCCGAGAGTCTTCAAAGTCTATTACAGCAGCTCTATGCTCTTCCAAGTACTCAACGATATGCTGAATCAGATGGTTTGACTTTTGACCCTGCTAAGATTTCAAGCAGAACACCAAGTGGTGTAGCGATTCCTCATGGAAATCACTATCATTTCATCCCCTATACAAAGCTTTCTGCATTAGAAGAAAAGATTGCCAGAATGATTCCTCTAGCTAGTGACAGTGTGAAACCAACACCATTGGAGAATCCAAGCAAACCAGCAGAAAAACCTACTCAGCAAAACCATCATCATGAGCAAGACGGTGAGCATGGAAGTCAGAATCCTAAGCATGAAGAACATGACGCTCATCATGGTGAAGACCATGATCATGCTTTTGATGCCAATCGTATTATTGCGGAAGATGAAGCAGGATTTATCATGAGTCACGGCGACCACAATCATTACTTCTTTAAGAAAGATTTGACAGCTGAACAAATTAAGGCAGCGCAAGACCACTTGAAAGGTGCAAATACAGCAACACCAAATCCAGCTCATGATGACGATCACGATGAAGATCATCATGGACACCATCATGATGAAGACCATGATCATGGATTTGATGCCAATCGTGTCCTCAGTGAAGATGAGCAAGGCTTTGTCATGAGTCATGGTGACCACAATCATTACTTCTTCAAGAAAGATTTGACAGCAGAGCAAATTAAGGCAGCTCAGGATCATTTGAAAGCACATCATGATGCAGAGCCTGTAAAACCTCTTGCTAAAACGGTAGAGTCTTTCTCAAGAGATGCTAGCGATGAAGAAAAGATTGCTTATATTTCTAAAACTTATGGAGTTCCACTTGAAGCTATTAGAATTTCAAACGGATTCTTTGTCTTTGGAAATCCAGACCAAGCCTACGATCCAACTCATATCCATCCCTATGCTGTTCGTAAGGAACACGTTCGGATTCCTCTTCAAACTGGCAATCCAGAACTTGATTTCCTAAATGAACTCTATACTACTGCCTTACGTGATGGTGTGTCTCCTTATAGCTTGCAGGTAGAAAATGGTAGTTTTGTGATTCCTCATGGTGACCACAATCACTACATCAAGGTTCAAACGAAGGGCTATGAAGTGGCTTTAAAAAACAAGATTCCAGCCCTGCAATCTAGCTATCAACCTGGAGCTTTTGACGAGAAGGCAGTCTTGGCAAAAGTAGATCAGCTTCTAGCTGATAGCAGAAGTATCTACAAAGACAAGCCTATCGAACAAAGACAGATTGAGTTAGCTTTAGGTCAGTTTACTGAAAACATGAAGAAACTGGCAACTAACTCTACAGCAGGTTATCTTGCAACACTGGATCTCTTTGATAAGCAATATATCCATATTGATGAAAGTGTTAAGCCTGTTAAAACAAGCGCTCTAGATAAGAAATATCAAGCCTTGATTGATAAAATCAATACACTAGATACAGATTCTTATGGACTTCCTAAGAAAGACCTTCTCGTTCGACTCCAAGAAGCTAAGTTGGCAAAAGATGAGGCTGCTTTAGCAGCGGTTGAATCACAACTTCAAGCCTTGCAAGATTTTAATGATCGAACAGGTGTTACAACAGTGGAATACATAAAGTATTTCTACGAACACGTCAATGACGGGCGTTTGAGTGATGCACTTCGAAACAAGGTCGCTCAGCTTACTTGGACATTGTATCAATCTCAATCCTTCCTTAAGGCAGCAGAATTGAACAAATTATTCCCAAGCATCTATCAAGCAAAACAAGAAGTGGAAGAAGCTTTGAAAGCTCAACCAACTACTGCGAAATCAAGTCAGACAGTTCTAGATACTGAAAAAGTAGATAACCAAAGTGCCAAGACAGCTATTTATAGCTTCTTGAAAGAATTGTATGGAGACTTTATGCCTGAAGAGCATGTCAATCATGTTAGCAAGGAACAAGTTGAAAGTCTTTTGAGCAAGGCAACTCAACTCTTGGAACAAATTCAAGAAGAAGGAATCAGACAATCCTTGGCAGAAGAAGTAGAAAATCTCAAAGCTGCTACAAACAAGGCTGATGCAGACTTTGATGAAGTAAATAGTCAGGTGAAAGACGTCTTGACTCGTATTGCCAGCGCCCTTCAACAAGAGAAGGAAAATGCTGAACAAGACCCTCAGACGCTTGTACTCTATCAAAAACTCTACGATATTCTTATGTCGCTTCATGCTTATTTAGAAAACAATAAGGGTTCTGATGCGGACTTTGATAAGGTAGATGCTCTACTAGACCAACTTTCTGCTAAGAGTAAAGATAAGGCTGCTTTACTTGAATTGACAAAAACTATTTTGGTCTTGAATCAAGAAATCAAGTCAAAATCAAGTGCGAGTGAAGAAGCAACTCCAGCAACAAATACTGAGAAGACCAGTACCGAAACTGAAACATCAGCAACTGCGAAATCTAACAGTGATACTGCAAGCGACGAAAGCAAACCAAGCAACACAAGAGATTCTAAACCTGCTGAATCAACTTCAGAAAAGGAAACAACAGAATCTACAACAAGTACTGGAAATCAAGAAAAACCAGAAGAATCATGACCACCCCGTCAAACGGGTGGTTTGTACCAGGGCTATAAGCCCAAACTACCAGCCAGCGCCTAAAGACGCTGGCTTTCACGTTGTTCAAGCCTTATTGCTCTTGACTCGTCACTTGCCTCTCAAAGAGGCTTTAGTATTACTTACC
>JAWERV010000090.1:0-4861 GCA_032481955.1 Streptococcus mitis
CGAAAATCAAATTCAAACCACGTCAGCTTCGCCTTGCCGTACTCAAGTACAGCCTGCGGCTAGCTTCCTAGTTTGCTCTTTGATTTTCATTGAGTATAAGGCAATATTTATGAATTCTTGACAAGAGGATTTGTAAATTATCAGATAAACCATAGATTGTCAGTAGGCTTTCTATGGTTTGTTTGCTTGAGAGAAATAGTAAAAGGAGAAGAGAATGAAAGCATACACAGAGCGTGTATTTGGAAATGTTGAGGGACAAGATGTCTTGGCCTATCGTTTTGAGACGGATGGTGGCTATCAACTTGAGGTTATGACTTATGGTGCGACCATCTTGCGTTATGTCACACCTGACAAGGCTGGAAATTTTGCCAATGTTATCTTGGGATTTGATGATTTTGCTAGCTATGTAGGTAATAGTCCCAAGCATGGAGCCAGCGTAGGTCCTGTGGCAGGCCGTATCGCAGGTGCGACCTTTGAGCTTAATGGCAAGACTTATGACCTTGAAGTCAACAATGCTAGCAACTGTAACCACAGTGGTTCAACAGGTTGGGATTCCAGCTTGTTTGAACTAGTTGAAGTGAGCGACCATGGCTTGACCCTCTACACAGAGCGTACAGATGGAACAGGAGGATTTCCTGGAAATCTCAAGATCTGGATCAGCTATCACTTGGAAGAAACTGGTGCCTATGAAATCAGCTACAAGGTAACGACAGATCAGGATACGCTGGTCAATCCAACCAACCACAGCTATTTCAACTTGTCTGGTGATTTCACGCAGACGATTGACCGTCATGTCTTCCAACTAAACACAGAGGGTATTTATCCAATCTCTCCCGACGGTGTTCCTGCCAAAATTCCAGACGCCAATCGTGATGTGGTCAAACACATCTACAATGGTGCCTTGTTGAAAGACATCTTTGCAGAGGATGATGAGCAAATCCAACTGGTATCTGGTTTGGATCATCCATTTGCCCTTCCTGCAGGTCATGACAATGCTGGTTTCCTTTATGACCAAAACTCAGGTCGCTTCCTGCTCTTCAAGACAGAGGCTCCATGTTTTGTAGTTTATACAGCAAACTTTGTGGATGAAAGTGTCATCATAGGAGGTCAGCCAATGCTACAGCACAATGGGATTGCCCTTGAAGCGCAAGCTTTACCAGATGCTATTCACAGTGACCTTAAAGACCAAGTCATTCTCAAAGCCGATCAAACCTTCACCAGTAAGACACGTTATGAGCTTGTTGTGAAGTAAAAAAGCTGGTTAAAAAGTGAACTGCACCCCAAAAGTTAGACAGAAAAAATTTAACTTTTGGGGTGCAGTTCAAACTGGGATGCTTTTTTCTCCTCAGTTTATCAGCCCCCTACTTGACACTCTGTCTGCTTTTGATACAATAGTACAAAATTAGAGGAGGTAGGTTATGATTCAGAAACATGCGATTCCTATTTTAGAGTTTGATGACAACCCTCAGGCGGTCATCATGCCTAATCACGAGGGGCTGGACTTGCACTTGCCCAAGAAGTGTGTCTATGCTTTTTTAGGTGAGGAGATTGACCGCTATGCAAGGGAAGTAGGGGCGGACTGTGTTGGCGAATTTGTTTCTGCTACTAAGTCCTATCCAGTCTATGTTATCAATTACAAGGGCGAGGAGATTTGTCTGGCTCAGTCTCCTGTCGGTTCAGCTCCAGCAGCCCAGTTTATGGATTGGTTGATTGGCTATGGTGTGGAGCAGATTATCTCGACTGGGACCTGTGGTGTCCTAGCTGATATAGAGGAAAATGCCTTTCTAGTACCTGTTCGGGCTCTGCGAGATGAAGGAGCTAGTTATCACTATGTGGCAGCTTCTCGTTATATGGAAATGCAGCCAGAGGCTATTACTGCGATTGAGCAGGTTTTGGAAGCCAGAGGGATTCCCTATGAAGAAGTCATGACCTGGACGACAGACGGTTTTTACCGAGAAACGGCTGAAAAGGTGGCTTATCGCAAGGAAGAAGGCTGTTCTGTTGTGGAGATGGAGTGTTCTGCGCTTGCGGCAGTAGCCCAACTGCGTGGGGTTCTCTGGGGAGAGTTACTGTTCACAGCTGATTCCTTAGCAGACTTGGACCAGTACGACAGTCGTGACTGGGGTTCAGAAGCTTTCGAGAAGGCCTTGGAACTCTGTCTTGAGATAGTCTCTCAGTTCTAGCTACTCCCCTTCTTTTTATGGTACAATGGATGTATGTTATTCAAAATATTTGTGAAAAAAATTGAAAGAGCCTTGGGCGGACTTTCGCCAGCTCGTCGGATTTTTCTGAGTTTTGCTGGAGTTATTTTTATAGGTTCTCTCCTTTTGAGTTTGCCTTTTGTCCAGGCAAGTGGTTCGCAGGCTATTTATTTTGACCATCTCTTTACGACGGTGTCCATGGTCTGTGTGACGGGTCTCTTTACGCAGCCGGTGGCTACCACCTATAATGTCTGGGGGCAGTTGATTTGTATGCTCTTGATACAGATTGGTGGTCTGGGGCTCATGACCTTTATCGGGGTCTTTTATATTCAAGGGAAGCAAAAACTCAGTCTTCGCAGTCGTGAAACCATTCAGGAGAGCTTCAGTTACGGGGAGACTCGCTTGCTGAAGGCTTTTATGCGGTCCATCTTTTTGACGACTTTTCTGGTGGAGGGCTTGGGTGCCTTTCTACTAAGTTTCCGTTTTATTCCTGAGTTTGGCTGGGGACGAGGCATTTTCACCTCTATCTTTTTAGCCATTTCAGCCTTTTGTAATGCTGGTTTTGATAATTTCGGCAGTAGCAGTTTAGTGGCTTTTCAGACGGATCCCTTGATCAATCTGGTCATTGCTGGCTTGATTATCACAGGTGGTCTTGGCTTTATGGTCTGGTTTGACTTGGCAACCCAGTTTGACAAGAAGAAAAAACGCCGTCTGCGTTTCCACACCAAGCTAGTCCTCTTCTTGACTGCAGGGATTTTGCTGTTTGGGACAGTATCCACACTCTTTACGGAGTGGCACAATCCAGGAACCATTGGCAATCTCAGTGTTCCAGAGAAAGTGCTGGTTAGCTTTTTCCAAACCGTCAGCATGAGAACGGCTGGTTTTGCTTCTATTGATTACACTCAAGCTCGGCCTGTGACCCTGTTTATCTATATCCTACAGATGTTTTTGGGTGGGGCGCCTGGAGGAACGGCTGGGGGGCTCAAGATTACGACTTTCTTCGTCTTACTGGTCTTTGCACGTAGTGAATTGCTGGGCTTACCTCATGCCAATGTTGCGCAGAGAACCATTGAGGCTCGCACAGTCCAAAAATCCTTTAGTGTCTTTATTATCTTTTTGATGACCTTCTTGTTGGGCTTGATGTTGCTGGGAATTACGGCAGAAGGAACACCGCGATTTATCTACCTCATGTTTGAGACCATTTCAGCTCTTGCGACAGTTGGGGTAACGGCAAATCTGACGCCAGAACTGGGCAAGCTAGCTCTCAGCATTGTCATGGTGCTCATGTTTATTGGCCGTATCGGTCCCTTGACCTTGTTGGTTAGTCTAGCGGATTACCAGCCTGATAAGAAAGATTTGATTCAGTATATGAAAGCAGATATTAGTATTGGATAAGAAAGGAAGAACTATGTCAGATCGTACGATTGGAATTTTAGGTTTGGGGATTTTCGGGAGTAGTGTCCTAATGGCCCTAGCCAAGCAAGATATGAATATCATTGCCATCGATGACCACGCCGAGCACATCAATCAGTTTGAGCCAGTTTTGGCGCGTGGAGTTGTTGGCGATATTACAGATGAGGAACTCCTCAGAACTGCAGGAATTGATACCTGTGATACGGTTGTAGTGGCAACAGGGGAAAATCTGGAATCGAGTGTGCTTGCAGTCATGCACTGTAAGAGTTTGGGGGTATCAAGGGTTATTGCCAAGGTCAAAAGCCAGACAGCTAAGAAAGTGCTGGAAAAAATCGGTGCCGACTCAGTGATCTCACCAGAGTATGAAATGGGGCAGTCCCTAGCGCAGACCATTCTCTTTCATAACAATGTTGATGTCTTTCAACTGGATAAAAATGTGTCTATCGTGGAGATGAAAATTCCGAGTGTTTGGGCAGGTCAAAGCCTAAGCCAGCTGGATCTACGTGGTAAATACAACCTCAATGTCCTAGGATTTCGTGAACAAGAAAATTCACCCTTGGATGTCCAGTTTGGTCCTAATGACCTCTTGAAAGCAGATTCCTATATCTTGGCAGTCATTAACAACCAGTATCTAGATGACTTGGCAGAATTAAATTCCTAAGGAGGGGAATCCCCTCTTTTTTTGATGTTCAAGATAGCAAATAGAGGTAGAAACCCTTATATAGTAAAATGAACCAAAAATAGTACATGATGTGGTATAACCTTCTTATGGCATATTCAATAGATTTTCGTAGAAAAGTTCCCTCTTATTGTGAGCGAACAGGTAGTATAACAGAAGCATCACACATTTTCCAAATCTCACGTAATACCATTTATGGCTGGTTTAAGCTAAAAGAGAAAACAGGAGAGCTAAACCATCAAGTAAAAGGAACAAAACCAAGAAAAGTTGATAGAGATAGACTTAAAAACTATCTTACTGACAATCCAGACGCTTATTTGACTGAAATAGCCTCTGAATTCGGATGTCACCCAACTACCATTCACTAGTGGATTGAAACCAAAATAGTACACCACAGCTGCTAAAACATTTTTAGAAATTAATTTAATTTTTCTAATTGATTTGTTCAAATCTTATTTCAATCTACTATAAACCCAACCAAAATTTATTTTGGCTGGGTTTATTTGATATTCTTTACAATCTCATTAAATGAAGATATAATTTTTCCTTGCTTATCTTTGGGTAATTT
>JAWERV010000091.1:0-4728 GCA_032481955.1 Streptococcus mitis
TTACCACCATTATAATAATTGAAAGCATGAGGGATTTTATCACTCAACCAGAAATTTTTATCAGTACCTTTTAAGTCTTCTTTTTTGAATCTCATTGAGTCTTTGGCATCATCATCGATTCTCATAGCCTTATGTCTATAATCTGTCCCGGTATCGATATTTGAAATGACCATACCTCTACCATCAAAGTTTTTTCCAAATGGTGCATTGATAGATTTTAGGTAATCAATTGCCTCTTCAACTCCAATTTCCTTTCTAGCATGATTCATCATTGGCTGGACTTTTTGTGATCGTTCAACCGATGAGATACCTTCTATTAGTTTAATTTTGTCCAGATTATCTGGAGTTGTTTCTATTGCAACACCATTAAAAACCGTATCATAAGTATATAAAACTTTTGTATCCTTAAGATTAGATAATTCCTTGATTGCTTTTTCTCCAGATTCTTTATCTTTAAATTCAGCAATATAGACAAGTTTATCCTCTTTTTTGGGACTTTCTGGGTCTTTACTTGCAGACGAGTCCGCTTTATCTTCTTGGGATTGATTGGAATCTTCTTTTTTGCTTGTTGCTTTTTCGTTGTTAGTTTTATTGTCTATCACAGGATTTTTACTAACAACTTCTTTTTCCTCAATAATTGTTGTTTTCTTTTCTTCAGTATCCTTTGAAGTTTCTATAACATTATGAATATCTTCAAGTTTTTCTTTGTTTTCGTTTTGTTTACCTAATACTACTGTTTCTTTATCAGATATTTTTAAAGCATCTTCAGAACTAGGTGTATCTGCTAAAACTACCTCATTAGGGACATATGCTGCTAAAATAACTGCAGCTGTGGTTAATGACAATACTGTACTTTTTTTCATTTTAATTCCTTACATATTTATTTAACTTCCAATAGATAGAAAACTTTAACTTTGCTAGCCTTTGTTATAAAAAGTTTTACTAAGTATTATCTAGGAAATAGAGTAGTACATTTATATATAATTGTTAGCTCTCTGAAAATAGTATATCAATTAAAAAAATTTAAGTCAAGAAAAATTAAGGTGCGTTAATTTTATTTTTAATATATGTTAAAATTGATGCAAAAATTTCGTACTTAACTGAGATACATTATCAGCATATTCACACCATCAAAAATAGTAGCAATCAACTTAGAGCACTACCAGAATAACAAAAACAGACATAATTGATGCAATAACAATACTATTAAACAAAATAAATAACCGATAAGAACTAGGCTTAACGGCTATTTTCTACATATCAAACATTTTTTTCAAATCCTCAGTCATTTGTTCACCTGTGACCTAGGCTTTACGAGTGCCTTGCTCTAGCAACTAATACTCAATGAAAATCAAAAAGCAAACTAGGAAACTAGCCGCAGGTTGCTCAAAACACTGTTTTGAGGTTGTAGATAAGACTGACGAAGTCAGTCACATATAAACGGCAAGGCGAAGCTGACGTGGTTTGAAGAGATTCTCGAAGAGTATAAGGCAAATCGGCGATTACACTTACAATATAGCGATCTGAGAATAGATGGCAAGGAATTTTCATTTCTATTAGAAAAAGCCTGTCCTGAGACAAGGCTTTGATAGTATTCAACTTAAGAACCCGCACTTTCGTAGGAATCCAAGCCCCTGTCCCAAAGTTTAAGGGAAATGACAAAGAAAACAAGGGAAATCAACATCAAACCTCCGATGTTAAAGAGTACATCCTTGTCCTGCAAGAAATAGCTGGCAGGATAGTAGGCCGTAAAGGCAAAAGGCACGATAAAGCTGATCAACCAACGAAGAAGAGAATTGTAAATGGAAATTGGATACTTGGCAAAGTCATTAAACATATAAAAAATGTAAATCATGGCGCCTGACTGCTTGGTCCAAAAAGCGATACTAGCTGTCGCGATTTTCAAGGAAGTATAAATCAAGGTCGCAAAAGGAATACAAACTAGAAAAAGCAGGAATTTGGGAAGAGTCCAATCAATACTAGATACCGTTGTCGCTAGTAAAATACCACCGACCAAGAGTTCACCCAAGGCATCAATCTGAAAAGTCTCAACCAGGATGTGAAAGAGAGGATTGATAGGACGAGTCAGATACTTGTCAAACTCTCCCTTTCTCACCAAGCGTTGTCCCAATGCCCAGAGATTATCAAAAAAGAGATGGTCCAAGCCCTTAGGAATCAAGGAAAAACCATAGATAAAGGCAATTTCTTGAAAGGTCCAGCCTTCTAGGGATGGAATATGTTGAAAGATGACATTGAGAAACAAGAGGTTCAATCCTTGAGTCAGAAAGACTCCCAAGACACCAACCACAAAATCGACCTTGTATTCCATGATTTGCTTGATGTATTGTCTGATAAAAATCAGATGCATGCGTTGATATTTTTTCATACTAACCTCCCTGAATGGTGATAAATGACTGGACTCGTTTCCAAATCAACTGAGACAGGCCCACCATCACTAAGAGCCAGAAGAACTGCAAAAGGAGTGCCTGAAGCATCTGACTGGCATCGTATTTCCCAACGATGATCATGACCGGAGTGTAAATCAAGGATGAAAAAGGTAAAAAGGAGAGAATATCTGAAACAACCTTTGGAAAGAAAGCCAAGGGAATCAAGCTTCCAGACATAAAAGCCACTATGGAAGTCTTGAGGAGATTGGAACCCCAAAGATTTTTAAATACAAAAGCCGAAAAACCAAAACAGATATTAAAGAAAAAGTTAATCAGATAAGCCAGCGTTAAACTAAAGAGGTAAAGAACAGTTAAGCCCAGCACTTCTACAATACCTTGCCCAGATAAGATTTTCATCAAAACAATGACACTTAAAAATGGCAGTCCAACGCTGATGAAAATCAACCACTTGGAACCAAGTTCTGTGAAAAGATAAGAGGCCGCAAAATGCACTGGCCGCAACAAACGCATGATAATGGAGCCATCCTTGACCTCCTCCCCAATCATAAAGGAAGAATCTGACTTGGTCAAGAGATTGGTCACAAAACTCATGATGATGTAGAGGGTGATATCCGCCATACTGAAACCCTGAATCAAGGACTCCTGTGAGGAATCAAAGACAGCCTTCCAGAGATAAAAAGCCACAAAAGCCCCCATAACATCCCCAATCCGATAAAGAATAAAGTTGACTCGATAGGTAATCAACTCCTGAACACCTGCATTGATAAAGGGTTTATAACGTCTCCACAATTTAACCATCTTAGAGCTCCTTTCGGTAGAAGCGGCGGATAATATCTTCAATATCCGTATCCATCATCTTCAAATCGCGGATTTCAAAATCAGACAGGGTTTGCTTGATAATGTCAGCTGACTGGTAGCGAGAACTATCGAATTCAATGTTGAGGCTATTTCCTTGTCTATTAATTGTCATATCCGAAAAGCCTTCATAGTGAGAAAGGAGATGACTTTGACCTGGTAGCAGTTCAAAGGAAAGAGTCTTCATCTTGCCAAAGGTCTCCTTGAGCTGGCTAACCGTTCCATCAAAAATTTCCTGCCCCTTGTCTATCATAAAAATCCGATCACAGAGTTGCTCAATATCACTTAAGTCATGGGTGGTCAAGAGAATGGTCGTCTCTTCCTCTTGATTGATCTGGGTAATGGCGCGACGAATGTTATCCTTGACGGAAACGTCCAAACCAATGGTCGGCTCATCTAAAAAGAGAACCTTGGGATTGTGGAGCAAGGAAGCCGCAATATCCGCTCGCATCCGTTGTCCCAGTGAAAGAGTTCGTACGGGATCCTTGATAAAGTCCTTCAAATCCAAGACCTCATTCAAAAAGTCCATACGCTTATGAAAGAGCGAGTCTGGCACATCGTAAATCTCTTTTAAAACCGTGTAGGTCTCTTGCAGAGCCAAATCCCACCACAACTGGGTTCTTTGCCCAAAAACAACCCCAATATCCTTGACATAATCTTGGCGATTATCCTGGGGAATCTTGCCATTAATCCGACAAAAACCAGATGTTGGTTTCAAAATTCCTGTCAGCATTTTAATGGTGGTCGACTTTCCAGCACCATTTGCCCCGATGAAACCTAAAATCTGCCCCTTGGGCACCTCAAAGGTTAAATCCTTGACCGCTTCAAAGGTCTGCTTTTCAGGATGAATAAAGGAGCGCAAAGCCCCCTTCAAGCCCGGTTCCTTAACAGTCTTCACAAAATTTTTCTGAAGATGTTGCACTTCTATCATTGCCATATCTATCTCCCTATGGTAAGGAAAAGCAACATTGTATTTTGCATACAAATATTCTAAATCCCTACTTTCTACACCTTCTACATTTTATTACTACAGAAG
This sequence comes from Streptococcus mitis, assembly GCA_032481955.1. Lineage (GTDB taxonomy): Bacteria > Bacillota > Bacilli > Lactobacillales > Streptococcaceae > Streptococcus > Streptococcus mitis_DQ. The sequence goes on from JAWERV010000091.1 coordinate 4,300, forward strand.
GCTTTATACCAACCTATTATAATCCAATAAAAACTAGAATGCAAGCGTTTGCCTAAAGTTTATGAAATTGAATTTTTTCTCTTAAAGTGGTATTTTTATACTCAATGAAAATCAAAGAGCAAACTAGGAAGCTAGCCGTAGGTTGCTCAAAACACTGTTTTGAGGTTGTAGATGGAACTGACGTAGTCAGTATCCTACACATACGGCAAGACGAAGCTGACGTGGTTTGAATTTTATTTTCGAAGAGTATTAGTCCAAAATTCTGGTTTAATAATTTCCTTAAACCACACAAAAAACCCACCCAATGGGCAGGTTTCATCTGTATTGTTAAGCTAGATTAAGCTTTACCTTCTGAACCGAATACGTCGATACGTTCTTCAACTGATGCTTGGATAGCTTTTACACCGTCAGCCAAGAATTTACGTGGGT
>JAWERV010000092.1:0-4727 GCA_032481955.1 Streptococcus mitis
GGTAAAGAAACAAAAGTTTATCAAGAAGATCCAGCAAATCCAGGTCAACCATTAACTCCTGACAGACCTCTTGCAGTAATTAGAGATGGGGTAGACGGAAAATCACCAACTGTAACTGCTGCTCGTAAGGAAGAAGTTGATCATAAGGGAGTAGAGATTACTGTCGATAATCACGATGGTTCACAACCGACTACAGTATTTGTTCATGATGGAGCTAAAGGTGAAACTGGAGCGAATGGTCAAAATGGACAAACACCTACAGTTACAACTCAACGTGGAGCAGATGGACATAGTACAGTTGTAACCATTACAACACCAGGAAAAGAACCAGTAACATTTACAGTTAGAGATGGTCTAGATGGACATAATGGTAACAATGGACGAACTCCTAAAATTGATTTACAACCATATATTAATGGAGAAGATTCTTTTAGAAGAGCAAGAAGAAGTGTAGGAAATAACCCGGATGAAGTATCAGAACATCCTAATTCTAGAGCAACATCTTCTGATAACGCAGATGGTACTCATGTTACAGTTTATTTTGATAATAATGGAAATAATCATTACGATCCGGGAGTAGATGAGTTAATCAGTGAACGTGATGTATTGAACGGAGTTAATGGAGAAAATGGTGCTAGTGGTAGAGACGGACGTAATGGATCTGAACTTTTAAGTGGAAATATTGCACCAACTCCAAAAGATGGAAAAAATGGAGATACTTATATTGATAGTTCAACAGGAAATGTCTATAAAAAACAAAACGGAGCATGGAATAAGACTGGCAATATAAGAGGACCACAAGGAGCAAAAGGAGACACACCAGAAGTTACAGCTAAACCAGGTGCAGATGGACATAGTACAGACATTACAATTACAACACCAGGAAAAGATCCTGTTACTGTAAATGTAAAAAATGGTAAAGATGGAAAATCTCTAATTGCTAAAAAAGAAGGTAATGAAACTAAAATTTTTGCAGAAGATCCAGAACATCCAGGTCAACCATTGGATTCTACAAAACCACTTGCCACAGTTTTAGATGGGCTAAAAGGTGATAAAGGTGAAAATGGAGCAGACGGTAAATCACCAGTTGTAAATGTAACGGATAATGGAGATGGAACACACTCTATTACTGTTAGAAACCCTGATGGCTCTGAATCAACTACTAAAGTTAAAGATGGTAAAGACGGTAAAACAGCTACCATCACCACAACTGAAAATCCAGATGGAAGCCACACAATCACTGTAACAAATCCAGATGGAAGCTCAAAAGAAACTGTTGTTAAGAATGGTAAAGACGGTAAGACTCCAAAAGTTGAAGTAACTGATAATAACGATGGAACTCATACTGTTAAAGTGACAGATGGAGAAGGTAATATTACAAATGCTATTATCAAAGATGGTAAAGACGGTAAAGCTGCAACAGCAACAACTACTGAAAACCAAGATGGAAGCCACACAGTAACTATTACAAACCCAGATGGAACTAAGAATGAATTTGTTGTGAAAAATGGACGTGACGGTGTTAACGGACGTACTCCAACCGCATCAGTTCGTGATAATGGAGACGGAAGTCATACAATCGTTATTACAAATCCAGAAGGTGTGACAACTGAAACTACAGTTCGTGATGGTAAATCACCAAAAGTTACTATAACTGATGAACAAAATGGAACACATAAGATTTCAGTTTTAAATGGAGATGGAACAACTACTGAAACCATCGTTAAAGATGGTAAATCACCAGTAGCCACTGTTACTGATAACCATGATGGTACTTACACAATTCGTGTAGAAAACGGTAATGGTACTGTTTCTGAAACTACAGTTCGTGACGGTAAATCACCAACTGCTAAGGTTGTGGCTAACGGAGATGGCACTCACACTATCACAGTTGTGAACTCAGACGGTACAACTACAACAACTACAGTTCGTGATGGTAAAGCACCAAAACTTGAAGTGATTGATAACAACAATGGTTCACACACTATTAAAGTGACAGGTGCTGATGGTAAAGAAACGACAACTACAATCTTTGATGGTAAATCACCAAAAGCGAACATCGTTGATAACGGAGACGGAACTCACACATTGACAATTGTTGATTCTGATGGCCGTGAATACAAATCTATTATCAAAGATGGTAAAGACGGTAAAGATGGCGTTTCACCAACTGTAACTGTTAAAAATAATAACGATGGAACTCACGTTGTTATAATTACTAATCCAGATGGAAGTAAGACAGAAATGGTGATTAAAGACGGTAAAGATGGTAAATCACCAAAAGTTTCTGTTGAAGATAATGGTGATGGTAGTCATACAATCACAATCATCAATTCTGACGGAACTGTGACAAAAACAGTTATTAAAGATGGAAAAGATGGTAGAGACGGACGTGATGGTCGCGACGGTAAAGACGGCAAAGATGGTAAATGTGGATGCCAAGACAAACCAGTTCCTCCAACACCTAATGTGCCAGAAGGACCAACGTTTGCAATGCCAGAGCCACCAGTACATGAATTACCAGAATTTAATGGTGGAGTACCAGGAATGCCTGAGGTTACTGAAGTACCAGAATTGGATATTCCAACAGTACCAGCACAACCAATACCAAATGTACCGACACTAGAAGTACCGGTCCAACCAGTACCAGCGGTTCCAGAACAACCAGTAGTACCAACACCGGCTCAACCAGCAACTCCAGTAAACGCTAACCCAGTAGTTCCAACTACAGTTAAAGAAAACCATGGGGACAAATTACCAGAAACTGGAAGCCAATCTGATTATATCTCTGTTCTTTTAGGTAGCGGTATTCTATTGAGCCTATATGTAGGTCGAAGAAAAGAAGATTAATCAGCCAAAAGCAGTCACTAATTTCTCGAAAGAAGATGATAAGTGATAGATCTCGAATGAAAGAATATTCTTAGGACGATTTTCCATGATGGAAAAGACTGCTAAAAACCTTGAGTGGGAGCGCTCAAGGTTTTTTTGGATGGGTGATGTTTGTCTGAAAATCTTTTTTGAGAAATAAAAATGCCACCCTATTAGGTGGAGCCCACTGAAAAAGTAAGCCTCCTACTTTTAATGAAATGAAAACCGAGGAATCACTCATCAATTTGAGCGAATTCCTCGGTTATTTTGTATTTATTAAGGTCATAATTCGTTTCATATTGACCACAAAGATGCTTGTGGCTGCCTGTAACTCCATTTTGAAAAGACCTGATGCCCGTGCGACATCAAAGCCATGTCTCTGTTTTAGTTCGGCATTCTTCGCTTCGATTTTATAGCGATGTCTGGCCATTTCTTTGAAATAAGGTGTTTCCTGAAATTTCTTCTGGAAAAGATGGTCGTTACTCTTAATGGTTATTGAATAAGTTTTAGACTTTGCCCCCTCCTGATAACACCCTTCCTTGGAAAGGCAATTCTTGCACTTCTCAATGTCAAAGTAATGAGTGATAACTTGATTCTTATTTTGATATTTTTTCCCTGTCCTTGCTTTGCGAACAGCCATGTGTCCTTCTGGACAGACAAATAGTCCTGCGTCTTTATTAAACTCAAACGCATCCTCTTCTTTACGGTAACCTTTTGAAACAGAAGGGTTCAGTTTTGACACCAAATGAATCTTTTATTTGCGAGCTAGTTGAATGTTGTCCTTTCCTGAATAAGCCGCATCACCAATAATAGTCTCGATGTCCAGACTATTTTCCTTTGTTTTGGCATATAACTCAGGTAAATATTTCCCATCGCTTTGTTCTCCAGAAGTGACCACACAAGCAGTAATAATCCGTTCATCCGTCATAGCGATATGACTTTTATATCCATAGAAAGAGGTGTCGGCTGTCTTATGTCCAAGTCTAGCCTCCTCCTTAACAGATGCTTCCAAATATTCTAAGTCGTCCTCAACAGCTTCTTTTAGGTAATTGAACTTTTGAGAAACAGCTGGTAGGGCTAAGAGTTCCTCGTGTTTTTCAACCACAGCCATTAACTCCTCTGTATAGGTCAACTCTGCTTCAAGCTTATCTTCCTGAGGTTTCTTTGGAAATTCTATTTTGATATCTTCTGAATGTTGATAAATCGTTTTACGTAAAGCTTTTGAACGCTCCCTAAGAATTTCTTGGGGCTTCTTGTGATTATAATGAGCTTTGGTGTGAGTCGCATCCACAATGAGGATCTTACTCTTAATCAAGTTGTGTTCGAGTGCAATTTGAACAGACTTCTGAATCAATATATCAAACAGATTGTTATCTTTAATTCTTAGCTTTCTAAATTTTGTTAGAGAGGATGGTTCGATAACAGAATCCTCCGGAGCTAGACCAAGAAAAAATTTAAAGGCCATATCTGACAAGGAACGTTCCACCACATCGACATCTGATAACTTATAAATATCTTTCAACAAGAGATATTTGAACATCATAATCGGTGAATAAGCTTTACGCCCAAAATCGGGATGATAATTCTTTTCTAGTTCATCATAAATAAAGCTAAAATCACAGAGTTCAGTTAGCTGACGTAAAAAGTGGGTTTTAGGAACAACGATATTATACAAACTAGAATAAGGACTGACATCCATAGTTAACTGATTATCAAGCATGATTTTACCTCATCTCTAGTATAACAAAAAAGCCATCAAGTGAACTGCACCCCAAAAGTTAGACAGAAAAAATCTAACTTTTGGGGTGTTTTTATTATGAAATTAACTTATGATGATAAAGTTCAGATCTATGAACTTA
>JAWERV010000093.1:0-4648 GCA_032481955.1 Streptococcus mitis
AGGGTGCATTTTTCTATTTAACTCGGGAAGTAGCTCAGCTTGGTAGAGTACTTGGTTTGGGACCAAGGTGTCGCAGGTTCGAATCCTGTCTTCCCGATTAATTATCTGGATACTTGAGGTATCTTTTTTTCTTCTTTGTCAACTGTAGTGGGTTGAAGAAAAGTTAAGCTCTAGAAAGGACAAATTTCGTCCTTTCTTTTTTTCTACAACAAAATAGGCTCCATAATATCCATAGGGGATTTACCCACTACAAATATTATAGAGCCTCTTTTTTTATGTTTAGAGCCATATTATTTATTTTAAGTGAGAATCAGTTTGGTTCTCTCTTTTTTTGGGTAAAAGTAATTCATGTTATAAAATGATAGTCAATTAAAATTATAGTATTTTTTGTTGCTAGGCTTTTTAATAAATACTGTTGTGTAGGTATACACATTGAAATGAAAGAGTTTTTATAAATCTTACTAATGGTACAACGTATAATATATGTGCTTATAGGATAAAAATTTCTGTTCTTGAGTTTTTAAATGAGTATTATTTTACGTTATATTATGAATTGGATTTCATATCACTTTGAAGGAAATGAATATAGATTCTTATCTATCAGTGTTTTGTTGTGTAATGTTTCTTGAATTTTTAAACAGAATCTTTTATGACATTTGTCATATTTCCTAGTGACAGAAGCTTCTATCTCAGCTAATTTCAAAAGAATATAATTGAAGTATGAAATGGAGGAAGAAGAAATGAAAAATAAAATGATTGTAGCAGTGAGTTTAGTAGCAGCAGGAGTTATGACCTATCTCATGTTTTCAGGATTGGATGAGGATTTCTACCATTTTCCTTGGGAGCTTTTTGCTGGCTTTGGAATGATGTCTTGGCTTATCAGAGAAGGTTTGAAATTGGTCAGAGATGTGAAAAAGGAGTTTGAAAAATGAAAAAAGCGTTTCTCTATCTTTTTATTGGACTATCACTAGTGGTATGGTTGGTAGAAATGTTTACAGGTTGGTTTGATCAAGCCTTCCTTCACCAATTCATCCGTGGTGCCTGGGGACTAGGATTTATGATTTTTATCGCCTTTCCTATAGGGATGGAATGGCTGAAAGGAGAATATCATGAACATGATTAAGGTACAAGGCTTGCATAAAAGCATCAAGGGTAAAGCTATTTTGAAGGATATTTCCTTTGAGGTAGCTGAAGGTGAATGCGTCGCCTTGATTGGGCCAAATGGTGCTGGAAAGACAACACTCTTGGACTGTTTGCTCGGAGATAAATTGGTCTCCAGCGGTCAAGTATCCATCCAAGGCTTGCCAGTGACGAGCTCTAAGTTAGACTACACAAGATCCTACCTCCCTCAAGAAAATGTCATCGTTCAGAAATTAAAGGTAAAAGAGTTGATTGTTTTCTTTCAACGTATCTATCCAAATCCTTTGAGCAATCAGGAAATCGATCAACTATTGCAGTTTGACAAGCAACAAAAAGAACAATTTGCAGAAAAATTGTCAGGTGGGCAAAAGCGTCTCTTCTCTTTTGTCTTGACCTTGATTGGGCGACCAAAGCTTGTCTTTTTAGATGAACCAACTGCTGCCATGGATACCTCTACCCGTCAACGCTTTTGGGAAATTGTTCGGGACCTAAAAGCGCAAGGAGTCACGATTCTCTATTCCTCCCATTATATCGAAGAGGTAGAGCATACAGCGGACCGAATCTTGGTCTTGAATAAGGGAGAGTTGATTCGCGATACAACACCTCTAGCCATGCGCAGTGAGGAAATTGAAAAGCACTTTATCCTTCCTCTAGCATACAAGGAAGTCATTGAGCAGTCTAACTTGGTTGAAAACTGGTCACAAAAACAAGATGCTTTGCAAGTAGTTACACGTGAAGCGGATGCTTTTTGGCAACTGTTAGTGCAAGCAGGATGTAGGATTCAAGAAATTGAAGTCAATAACCGAAGCTTGTTGGATACAATCTTTGAAGAAACACAAAAGGGAGATGACTAAGATGAAACGATGGCTAGCACTTAGTAAGATAGAATTTCTATTGACCAAACGACAATTAGTCTATTATTTATTATCAGTAGGTATGCCGACAGCCTTCTATTTATTCTTTTCAGGCATGTACCAGGACACACCCGGTGGACCAGCTAATTTTATGCGTGATTACCTCATCTCCATGACGGCTTTTTCCATGATGTCGACAGCCATGTTTTCATTTCCAGCTGTCTTACATACCGATAAAATCAACAACTGGCAGAAAACATTGCGCCATAGCCCTGTAAATATGGTAGAATATTATCTATCAAAGATAACAAGTATGATGGTTGATTATTTGGTCTCAATCTTGGTGGTTTTCTCAGTTGGGCATTTTGTAAGAGGTGTAGAGATGCCTCTAGGAAGCTGGGTTGGGGCTGCTATTTTGCTGATTTTGGGAAGTGTTGCCTTTGTAGCGCTTGGCTTGACCTTGACTCTCTTACCGACTAGTCAGCTGATGTCTGTCGTGGGCAATCTTCTTTATCTAGGGTTGGCTGTTTTAGGTGGACTCTGGATGCCTATCTCTTTATTTCCAGACTGGATGCAAGTAGTAGGTAAGTGTCTTCCAACATATCAGTTGATGGAATTGCTCAAGACATTTTTAAATGAAGGTGGAATCAATCTATCAGCCACAGTTTATCTACTTGTTTTTTCAGTAGTTTTGTTTGGTTTGACCATTTACCTTCAAGGTTATAAGGAGAATGCTTAATGCTTGAAAGACTGAAAAGCATACATTATATGTTTTGGATCAGTTTAATTTTTATGATTTTCCCCATCCTACCTGTAGTGACTGGGTGGCTTTCTGCCTGGCATTTATTGATTGATATTCTATTTGTAGTGGCGTATTTGGGTGTTTTAACAACTAAGAGCCGGCGCCTATCTTGGCTATATTGGGGCCTCATGCTGACTTATGTAGTTGGGAATACTGCCTTTGTTGCTGTTAATTATATCTGGTTTTTCTTTTTCCTATCCAATCTCTTAAGTTATCATTTCAGCGTAGGTGGTTTAAAGTCTTTACATGTCTGGACTTTTCTTCTTGCTCAAGTCCTTGTTGTGGGCCAACTGTTGATTTTTCAGAGAATCGAAGTTGAGTTTCTATTCTATCTACTTGTAATTCTTGCTTTTGTCGATTTAATGACTTTTGGCTTGGTTCGGATTCGGATAGTGGAGGATTTGAAAGAAGCACAGGCTAAGCAAAATGCCCAGATAAATCTATTGCTTGCTGAAAATGAACGCAGTCGTATCGGTCAAGATTTGCATGATAGTCTGGGGCATACCTTTGCTATGCTTAGTGTCAAGACAGATTTAGCCTTGCAGTTATTTCAGATGGAGGCTTATCCACAGGTGGAAAAGGAATTAAAAGAAATTCACCAGATAAGCAAGGATTCCATGAATGAAGTGCGAACCATTGTGGAAAATCTGAAATCACGGACCTTAGCATCAGAACTTGAAACTGTCAAAAAGATGCTAGAGATTGCTGGAATTGAGGTGGAAACGGCTAATCAACTAGATACAGCTAGCTTAACTCAGGAATTGGAGTCAACGGCTTCCATGATTTTGCTTGAGTTAGTGACCAATATCATCAAGCATGCTAAAGCGTCTAAAGTCTACTTAAAATTAGAACGGACAGAGAAAGAACTCATTCTAACAGTGAGAGATGATGGCTGTGGCTTTACTTCTATAAAGGGGGATGACCTCCATACAGTTCGAGATCGTGTTCTTCCATTTTCGGGAGAAGTAAAGATAATTAGTTGGAAACAACCGACAGAAGTTCAGGTTCGACTAGCTTATAAGGAGAGAATGTAGATGAAAATATTAGTCGCAGAAGATCAAAGTATGTTGCGAGATGCTATGTGTCAATTGCTCACGCTTCAATCGGACGTGGAGTCTGTTCTTCAAGCTAAGAATGGGCAGGAAGCAATCCAACTATTAGAAAAGGAGTATGTTGATATCGCCATCCTTGACGTAGAAATGCCTGTTAAGACAGGTCTTGAAGTCTTGGAGTGGATACGAGCAGAAAAGCTTGAAACAAAGGTGGTTGTAGTGACGACCTTCAAGCGCCCAGGGTATTTTGAGCGTGCGGTCAAGGCTGGAGTGAATGCTTATGTATTAAAGGAACGAAGCATTGCAGATCTCATGCAAACCTTGCACACCGTCCTCGAAGGACGTAAGGAGTATTCGCCTGAATTGATGGAAGTGGTGATGACTCATCCCAATCCATTAACAGAGCAAGAAATCGCAGTTTTAAAAGGAATCGCTCAGGGCTTCTCTAACCAAGAAATTGCAGACAAACTTTATCTATCCAATGGAACAGTCCGAAACTATGTCACTAATATTCTTTCAAAACTAGATGCAGGTAATCGAACAGAGGCAGCTAATATTGCGAAAGAATCTGGTTGGTTGTGATATTGTCATATATATGAAACCATTATTTGCTAAAATTGATGGGATTGAATGGAACAATACTAACTTTAGGAGAGGGGGGATTCCTCCTTTTTCTTTTTTGGGGAGCAGTACAAAAGGCTAAAAGGTAAATTCCCAAACTAACTTCCACCGCTAGTAGAAGTGGAAGTTAGTCTGATAAAAATCATAAAAACCAGTAGAATTCCGTGTCAGGGTAAGTT
>JAWERV010000094.1:0-4479 GCA_032481955.1 Streptococcus mitis
AGTGTTGAAAGGAATGGTAAAATCCAATGTAAAAATCATTCTTAGCTATTGAAACAAGAAAAATAGAGAATCAAAGAAAGAGAACTTATGAATATTCAAGAAGAAATTAAGAAACGTCGTACTTTTGCCATCATCTCCCACCCGGACGCGGGGAAAACAACCATTACTGAGCAGTTGCTCTACTTTGGGGGCGAGATTCGTGAGGCTGGTACTGTAAAAGGAAAGAAAACAGGGACTTTTGCCAAGTCTGACTGGATGGATATCGAAAAACAACGTGGGATTTCGGTGACTTCATCTGTGATGCAATTTGACTACGATGGTAAGCGTGTGAATATCCTCGATACGCCAGGGCACGAGGACTTTTCCGAAGATACCTATCGTACCTTGATGGCGGTGGATGCTGCGGTCATGGTGGTGGACTCTGCCAAGGGTATCGAGGCTCAAACTAAGAAATTATTTGAGGTTGTCAAACACCGTGGTATTCCAGTCTTTACCTTTATGAACAAGCTAGATCGTGACGGTCGTGAACCACTTGACCTCTTGCAAGAATTAGAAGAAGTCTTGGGCATTGCTAGCTACCCGATGAACTGGCCAATCGGGATGGGGAAAGCCTTTGAAGGCTTGTATGACCTCTATAACCAACGCTTGGAGCTCTACAAGGGGGATGAGCGTTTTGCCAGTCTAGAATATGGGGACAAGCTTTTTGGCACCAATCCTTTCTACGAGCAAGTCAAGGATGATATTGAACTTTTAAATGAAGCTGGGAATGAGTTTTCAGAGGAAGCTATTCTGGCTGGAGAATTAACACCTGTTTTCTTCGGTTCAGCTTTGACTAACTTTGGTGTGCAGACTTTCCTTGAAACCTTCCTCAAGTTTGCTCCAGAACCACATGGACACAAGAAAACAGATGGTGAAATTGTGGATCCTTACGACAAGGATTTCTCAGGATTTGTCTTTAAAATCCAAGCCAACATGGACCCTCGTCACCGTGACCGTATCGCCTTTGTCCGTATCGTATCAGGTGAATTTGAGCGTGGCATGAGTGTCAACCTGCCTCGTACTGGTAAGGGGGCTAAACTGTCTAATGTTACCCAGTTTATGGCGGAGAGTCGTGAGAATGTAACCAATGCCGTGGCAGGTGATATTATCGGGGTTTACGATACAGGAACTTATCAGGTTGGGGATACTTTGACAGTTGGGAAAAATAAATTTGAATTTGAACCACTGCCAACCTTTACCCCTGAAATTTTCATGAAAGTTTCTGCTAAGAATGTCATGAAGCAAAAATCCTTCCACAAGGGGATTGAGCAATTGGTGCAAGAAGGAGCCGTTCAGCTTTATAAGAATTATCAGACAGGCGAGTACATGCTGGGCGCTGTAGGTCAACTCCAGTTTGAAGTCTTTAAACACCGTATGGAAGGTGAGTACAATGCAGAAGTGGTTATGAGTCCGATGGGTAAAAAGACCGTTCGCTGGATCAAGCCAGAGGACTTGGATGAACGAATGTCATCAAGTCGAAATATCTTGGCTAAAGACCGTTTTGACCAACCAGTCTTCCTCTTTGAAAATGACTTTGCCCTACGTTGGTTTGCGGACAAGTATCCAGATGTAGAGTTGGAAGAGAAGATGTAAATCGTTACAAATGACTAGCAACATAAAGTTGCTGTCATTTGACGGTAACCGCTATGACGGCTTACCTAAACGCTTCACTAGGAAAAATCCACGAATGGTATCGATTCGTGGATTTTTCCGTCGTAATGGTAAGGAAGCGAACTCGCTAACTGCCTCACTAACTGAGTTTTACAAATGGAATCGATTTGTAAAACTCAGTGTCGTAGTCCAGTAAATTTATTTGATTGTGTAATAACATAAGTAACTAACGCTAAGTTTCTATGGAACTTGGCTAGGCGCTCCACTAGTAAAGTTTCACGAATAATATCGATTCGTAAAACTTTACGTCGTAACTGGTGGTGAGTGGTCTAGCTAACTGCCTTACTAACTACGTTTGGCAAATAGAATCGATTTGCCAAACTCCGTGTCGTAGTGTAAAAAATAGCCTTACCTAAACGCTTCACTAGGCAAAGTCCACGAATGGTATCGATTCGTGGATTTTTACGTCGTAACAGAAAGGAAGTGGCCTAGCGACCTAACTGCCTCACTAACTGAGTTTTACAAATGGAATTGATTTGCTAAACTCCGTGTCGTAGTTCAGTAAACTTATTTGATTGTGTAACAATCTAAGTAACTAACGAGCTTGAGAAAAAAGTTTCTAGTAAGTCCATGTTCAAGCACCTCCTAGAATTTTATTAACTCGGACGGCTTGCTGCAGACACCTTTATCATCAGTGACTCATCAGAGTCTATTAAATTATATCATAAACTACTTCAGTCCCGAAAAATCACTCACAATTGTCATTTAACTTTAGATATTTTAAGATTTTCATGGTAAAATGTAAGCGTAAACATAAATGTAAGAAACTCTCTAAATATTCTATGCTTTTAAAAAGATAGGAGGAGTAAATCATGAAAAAGAATTTTATGATTTTCTTAACAGCAGTTGCTAGTTTATTGCTTTTAACAACATTTTCAACTACAAAGGCAGATGAAAATATTGACAATAACGGTAGTTATGAAACAAGAACATCTTTAGTAATGAAAGTTGGGGATTCTGCTACACAAGTATTTACAGATAATTCTGGGCAAGAAAATGTAATTACCGTTACAAAGGTTGCTGACAGACCTCGAACCAGTTTTAGATGGGCACAAGTTGGTAGTGAAAAAGCTAGTAACGGAACTTATCATATAAGTTACAAACGCGCGGTATTTAACTGTGGCTTCTATATCACAATAGATACTCGTAACATTACCAGCGCATATGATTTATGGTATTTCCATCTAGTAGGCACAGACTCCGCAAATTTAGTGCATGAAAGTAATAGGAGAGCAACAGCATATTTCACATTTCAACTCGGTGTTCCTTGGATTAACGGCCCAACTTGGAACGGAGCTCTTCGAGCAGAGCTCGACGCAGACTATCTAGTTACACTGGTGAAGTAAAATGGGAATGTTTGGTTTGATGACAGTCGCTCTTACTATAACTCTCTTTCTAATCATCATTTTTTTAATAGTAAAAAATCTTAAGAAATAAACAATTTAAAATATTTAGAGAGCAGATAAAAGACACCAAAATTAAATAATTTGGTGTCTTTTATTATGAAATATCCGCCCCTCTCCTTTATTTCACAAAAAGTCCGAAAACTCCAATTTTTCGGAAAGATACTTTCCTAAAAGAAAGTATCTAAAAAACGCCCAAAACCCTTGCGCCTGTAGGAGTTTCTAGTGATGTGTTGTACGCAAAAAAGTCTGAAAAGCTCTCAGAATCGTCGTCTCAGCATCAAATAAACGTAATTTTTGTATGATTAAAACATTTTTCGCCCTTTTTTCTTTACAACAATAATATGATATGATATAATGTAAGCGTATACAGAAGAGGCCGATTCAGTAAAGAAATTATCATGTAGTTTTCAATTTTAATTTGTTTATAGAAAGGAGAATTCTTATGAATAAACAAATAAAAACTTCAGCCCTTTTAGGGGTATGTATTGTTTCTTTAGGGGTTATTGCTCCTGTTTTAGGAGCGAATCCAGTTGTTGCTGATTCCGTCACAGAGACAACAGTGCAAGGAAATCTTAATAAGATTGATGTTATTGAAACTCTCTCTGATAATGGCTATCTAGACGTGGATCCTGATGTTAAAAAAGTTACCATTACTGAAAAATATAAGCAGGAGGTATTAGCTAACACTGACACTGACTTATATAATGTTATTTTTACCGAAAATTCAATTACAATAGTTCCTAAATATTCTTTCAGAAGCTTCTCAGGATATAATTCAATCGTTTTTACTTGGAAAGGATATGATCTTTATTTAGATAGCACTACTGCCAATCAAATAGCTGCTGGATTTGCTGGAGGAGCTGCTCTTTCTGCTTTAATTCCTGAACCAGCCGTATCCAAAATTGTAGCTGCTAGTTTAGGGTCTGTTGCCTCTTTAATTCTTTATAATAATGCTGCCGGACGAGGGGTCATCGTTGCTTTTATAGGACTGTATCCAAATGGAACTCCACACTGGATAACTTCTCAATGATATATACAAAATTGGTGTTGTTTATTACCTTTCTTGTAATAAGCTTGTTACCTGATAAGATTTTTGGAAAAAATAAAAAAATTTGGAAAATAGTTCTTGCAATATTGATGGCAGCGACGGCATTATCATTTATGTACTAAGTTATTTTAAGAATGTAGGGTTTATTTCCCTACATTCTTTTTAGTTTTATCTGTTTTCTAAATTCTATTTATCCAAGCGCTTCAAAAGCTCTTGTTTTTATCCTCAAGCTCAGCTCTCCTTTGCTCGATTTCTTCACGTTTTTGGGCGATTTCTGCTTGCGCCTCGGGAGTTTCCAAAGTGCCTTGTGACTTG
>JAWERV010000095.1:0-4437 GCA_032481955.1 Streptococcus mitis
GCACCGAAAGTGGAAGAGCCAGTATCTCCAGCGCCAAAAGCAGAAGAGCCAGCGACACCGGCGCCAAAAGTTGAAGAACCAGCGGCAACAACGCCGAAAGCGGAAGAACCAGTAGCGACTGAACCCAAAACGGACGAACCAGCAGGAACTGACCCCAAAACGGACGAACCAGCGGCAACAACACCGAAGGCAGAAGAACCAGCGGCAACAACGCCGAAAGCGGAAGAGCCAGCAGCGACTGATCCAAAAGCGGAAGAACCAGCGACACCGGCGCCAAAAGTTGAAGAACCAGCGGCAACAACGCCGAAAGCGGAAGAACCAGTAGCGACTGAACCAAAAACGGACGAACCAGCAGGAACAACGCCGAAGGCGGAAGAACCCGCAGCGACTGATCCAAAATCAGACGAGCCAGTAGCGACTGATCCAGCGGCAACAACACCGAAGGCGGAAGAACCATCAGCGACAACGCCGAAGACGGAAGAACCAGCAGGAACTGAACCCAAAACGGACGAACCAGCGGCAACAACGCCAAAAGTTGAAGAACCAGCGGCAACAACGCCGAAAGCGGACGAACCAGTGGTAACAACGCCGAAGGCGGAAGAGCCAGCAGCGACTGAACCAAAAGCGGAAGAACCAGCAGGAACAACGCCGAAAGCGGAAGAACCAGCAGGAACAACGCCGAAAGCGGAAGAACCATCAGCGACAACACCGAAAGCAGAAGAGCCAGCAGGAACAACACCGAAGGCAGACGAACCAGCAGCGACAACACCGAAAGCAGAAAATTCATCTGAAGAAGTAGCACCTAAAGATGAAAAACTTGAGGGAGCGAAAAAAGATGGACAAGATATTATTGAAGGAATTGCATCTTCAAAACTTAGTGAAATAGAAAAAGTTAAAGATGAAGCAGAAAAAACAAAATTAAAAGAAAAATTAAATGGATTAAAAGAAGAAGCATTAGCGGCAATAAATAATGCTAAAGATTACGATGCTGCTGTAGCTGCTGCGGACGAGTATCAAACAAAAATTGATGAAATTGATGTTCCAGGTGAAGAATTACCAGCACCAAACTATAATAAAGATAATTTAACAAATGGCCGTAATGAAGGAACTACTATTGACAATGGAAGTACGGTAATAGGTCATGGTTCAGGTGAAGCTACGGCAACCAGCCCAACACAGCCTGCTACTGAAGAAAGATCAACTTCAACAGCATCTCCAACACAACCTTCTTCAACTTCAGAAGGGACTTCAAGTTTTAGAAATGCCCCATCAGTTCAAGCAAGAGCAAGAAGGGTAGCACGTTCAACATCAGAACCAGATGGAACCGTAAATATTAGTTATAACTTCGCTGGAATGCCAGATATTCATGGTTTCCTATCTGACCCAGGAGAAGATAACACTGTTACAATTCCTGCTGGAACGAGTGAAGCACAGGCAAAAGAATTAGTAAAAGAAAAAATTCAAGCCAAGATAAAAGACTTAGCTACTAGAGGGTATCATGTGAAAAATGACATTATTTTTGAACAAGATACTACTGTGAAAAATTATAACTACGTTGTCACATTCACTAAGGAGGCTACAGGAACTTCAGGTTTTAGAATGGCTCCAGCAGTGCAACCACGCGCTAGCAGAAATCGTAGAAGTCTAGAACAGCCAGCTCCTCAAAAGGTCAAAGTCAATGTTTTTTATAACTTTGATCAAATGAAAGATATTGCAGGTTTCCTAGGAGATATCGATGAAACTTCTCTTGAAATCGCGGAAGGTTCAACAAATGAACAGGTTAAAGCAGCTGTCAAGAGCCAAGTTGATGCTAAGAAAGAAGAGTTGAGTAAACGCGGCTATACTTTCAAAGAGGACTATGTCTATCAAGCTAATGGGAAAGATTATAACTACGTTGTCACATTTTCAAAAGCAACTAAATAATTTTCATTCCATAGGGAGTGAAATATGAGCAGAGAGAGCGATAGGCTCTCTTTGTTTTATCTAGTAGCAAGTTTCTTAAAGACAAAAGGCCAATAAGAGATTATAATAAATAGAGTAGGTGTTTATTATAATACTCTTCGAAAATCCCTTCAAACCACGTCAGCGTCGCCTTGCCGTAGATATCATAGGTATAGGTAACTGACTTCGTTAGTCTTATCCACAACCTCAAAACCGTGTTTTGAGTAACCTGCGGCTAGCTTCTTAGTTTGCTTTTTGATTTTCATTGAGTATAAGAAAAATAAAAAATAGAGAGCAGTTAAAGTATGAAAATTTTAATTGTAGAAGATGAAGAGATGATCCGTGAGGGGATCAGTGACTATTTGACGGATTGTGGTTATGAAATCATTGAGGCGGCGGACGGTCAAGAAGCCTTAGAAAAATTTTCCAGCTATGAAGTGGCTTTGGTTTTACTGGATATCCAGATGCCCAAGCTCAATGGCCTAGAAGTCCTAGCTGAGATACGCAAAACCAGCCAGGTTCCTGTCTTGATGCTGACCGCTTTTCAGGATGAAGAATACAAGATGAGTGCTTTTGCTTCGCTAGCAGATGGCTATCTGGAAAAACCCTTCTCCCTATCCCTCTTAAAAGTGAGAGTGGATGCGATTTTCAAGCGCTACTATGATACGGGGCGAATTTTCTCTTATAAGGATGCTAAGGTGGACTTTGAGAGCTACAGTGCCAGCCTAGCAGGTCAAGAAGTGGCCATCAACGCTAAAGAGTTGGAAATTCTGGACTATCTGGTAAAAAATGAAGGAAGGGCCTTGACCCGATCTCAGATAATCGATGCCGTCTGGAAAGCGACAGATGAGATTCCTTTTGACCGTGTTATTGATGTTTATATCAAGGAATTGCGGAAAAAGCTAGACTTGGATTGTATCCTCACTGTGCGCAATGTTGGTTATAAATTGGAGCGAAAATGAAACGAATAGGCTTATTTACAAAGATATTTATCTATACCTTCTCGATTTTTAGTGTTCTGGTCGTATGTCTTCATTTAGCCATTTATTTTCTCTTTCCCTCGACTTATCTGAGCCATCGTCAGGAAACCATTGGCCAGAAAGCGACAGCTATTGCCCAGTCCCTAGAGGGAAAGGATAAGCAGAGCATCGAGCAAGTCTTAGACCTGTATTCCCAGACCAGTGAGATCAAGGGAGCAGTCAAGGGAGAAATGACCGAGGACAAGTTAGAAGTCAAGGAAAGTCTTCCTCTGGATACAGACCGCCAGACAACCTCTCTTTTTATCGAGGAGCGGGAGGTGACAACGCAAGATGGTGGCACCATGACTCTCCAGTTTCTAGCTTCCATGGACTTGCAAAAGGAAGCAGAGCAGATCAGTCTCCAATTTCTCCCCTATACCTTGCTAGCATCCTTTCTGATTTCCCTCCTGGTGGCCTATATCTATGCTCGGACCATTGTTGCACCGATTTTGGAAATCAAGCGGGTGACTCGTAGAATGATGGAACTGGATGCTCAAGTGCGATTGCGCGTGGATTCTAAGGATGAGATTGGGGATCTCAAGGAACAAATCAATAGCCTCTACCAGCACCTTTTGACTGTCATTGCGGACTTGCATGACAAGAATGAAGCTATTCTCCAGCTGGAGAAGATGAAGGTCGAATTTCTACGAGGGGCTTCTCATGAACTGAAAACGCCGCTGGCTAGTTTAAAAATCCTGATCGAAAACATGAAAGAAAATGTCGGTCGTTATAAGGATAGAGACCACTATCTGGGAGTAGCCTTAGGAATTGTGGATGAGCTCAATCACCACGTTCTCCAGATACTTTCTCTCTCTTCTGTGCAGGAATTACGAGATGATAGGGAACAAATTGACCTACACCAGATGACGCAAAGTCTGGTTAAGGATTATGCCTTGTTAGCCAAGGAAAGAGAGCTCCAGATAGACAATAGTTTGACCCATCAGCAGGCCTATCTAAATCCATCGGTGATGAAATTGATTCTGTCTAACCTCATCAGCAATGCCATTAAGCACTCTGTTCCAGGTGGCTTAGTTCGCATTGGAGAGAGAGAAGGGGAACTTTTTATAGAAAATAGCTGCAGTCCAGAAGAACAAGAAAAACTAGCCCAGTCTTTTTCTAACAATGCTAGTCGCAAGGCCAAGGGGTCTGGGATGGGGCTCTTTGTGGTCAAGAGTCTATTAGAACATGAAAAATTAGCTTATCGTTTCGAGATGGAGGAGAATCGTTTAACCTTCTTTATAGCTTTTCCAAAAGTCGCCCAAGACTAGGGAGAGAAAGGGGTTACATAGATGAAGCTAGAAGAAATTCAATCGAAACTGCGGGAAAAACTAGATTTTTTTGTCAAAAAGTGATAAAATGAACAATGTAAATGGGATGACCCATAAAAATATACAGGAGGCCTGATAAAATGGCAATCGTTTCAGCAGAAAAATTTGTCCAAGCAGCTCGTGACAACGGTTATGCAGTTGGTGGATTT
>JAWERV010000096.1:0-3799 GCA_032481955.1 Streptococcus mitis
AAAGAGCATGCATATGATTGCACTAGAAGAAAAAATTACAATTTTGCCAACTCTCTTCGTCGAGAAACGAGATGGGAGACGTGTTGTATTTGATGTGGATAAGATTGACAAGGCTCTCCACAAGGCGGCAGACAAGGTTATGGATGTGACACCCTTGGTTGAAAAACGCCTAAATGCTCTGACCGAGCGAATTGTCACAGAAATTCATAGTCGCTTTCCAAAGGGAGTTAAGATTTACGAAATTCAAAATATCGTAGAACATGAACTGCTTGAAGCCAAAGAATATGCGCTAGCTGAGGAATATATCACTTATCGGACACAGAGGGATTTTGAGCGCTCAAAAGCGACAGATATCAACTTTAGCATCCATAAACTTCTCAACAAAGACCAGGCAGTTGTTAATGAAAATGCGAACAAAGACAGTGATGTCTTTAACACCCAGCGCGATTTGACAGCAGGGATTGTTGGAAAGTCAATCGGACTGCAAATGCTTCCTAAGCACGTAGCCAATGCCCACCAAAAGGGGGATATCCACTATCATGATTTGGACTACAGCCCCTATACACCTATGACCAACTGCTGTTTGATTGATTTTAAAAGCATGTTGGAAAATGGTTTTAAGATTGGAAATGCAGAAGTAGAGAGTCCTAAGTCTATCCAGACTGCAACAGCTCAGATTTCCCAAATTATCGCAAACGTTGCTTCTAGCCAGTACGGAGGCTGTTCAGCTGATCGTATCGATGAAGTTTTGGCACCTTATGCAGAGAAGAATTACCAAAAACACCTCAAGGATGCGGAAGAATGGGTTTTGCCTGACAAACGGGAAGATTACGCTTGGAAGAAAGCACAAAAAGACATCTATGATGCCATGCAATCTCTCGAGTATGAAATCAATACTCTCTTCACTTCAAATGGACAAACACCTTTTACTTCGCTAGGTTTTGGTCTAGGAACCAATCGTTTTGAACGAGAAATTCAAAAGGCAATTTTAAACATTCGCATCAAGGGGCTTGGTTCGGAGCATCGTACGGCTATCTTTCCTAAACTTATTTTTACTCTGAAAAGAGACCTTAATTTAGAGGAAGGAACTCCCAACTACGACATCAAGCAGTTGGCTCTCGAGTGTGCAACCAAGCGGATGTATCCCGATGTTTTATCTTACGATAAGATTGTTGATTTGACAGGCTCCTTCAAGGTGCCTATGGGTTGTCGTTCGTTCCTTCAAGGATGGAAGGATGAAAATGGTGTTGAGGTCAATTCAGGTCGTATGAATCTGGGTGTTGTGACGGTTAACTTACCTCGTATCGCCCTTGAATCTGAAGGAGATATGAACAAGTTCTGGGAAATCTTCAACGAGCGTATGAATATCGCAGAAGATGCTTTGGTTTATCGTGTCGAACGGACCAAGGAAGCTACACCAGCAAATGCTCCTATCCTCTATCAATACGGTGCTTTTGGCCATCGTCTAGGTAAAGAAGAAAGTGTTGACCAGCTCTTTAAGAATCGTCGTGCGACAGTTTCACTAGGCTATATCGGTTTGTATGAAGTAGCTACTGTCTTTTTTGGAAATAGTTGGGAACACAATCCAGATGCTAAGGAATTCACGCTAGACATCATTCGCGATATGAAACGCCGTGTAGAAGAGTGGTCAGACCAATATGGCTATCATTTCTCTATCTACTCAACACCGTCTGAAAGTTTGACAGACCGTTTCTGCCGACTAGATACAGAGAAATTCGGCTCTATTCCTGATATCACAGACAAGGAATACTACACCAACTCTTTCCACTACGATGTTCGTAAAAATCCAACACCGTTTGAAAAATTGGATTTTGAAAAGGTCTATCCAGAAGCAGGTGCGTCAGGTGGTTTCATCCATTATTGTGAGTATCCAGTCCTTCAGCAAAATCCTAAAGCCTTGGAAGCTGTTTGGGATTACGCTTATGATCGTGTGGGATATTTGGGGACCAATACTCCAATTGACCGTTGCTACAAGTGTGACTTTGAAGGGGATTTTGAACCAACTGAGAGAGGATTTGCTTGTCCTAACTGTGGTAATAGCGACCCTAAAACCGTAGATGTGGTCAAACGAACTTGTGGCTATCTAGGCAATCCTCAAGCGAGACCTATGGTCAATGGGCGTCACAAGGAAATCGCAGCGCGTGTCAAACACATGAATGGCTCAACGATTAAAATAGCTGGCCATCAAGTAACAAATTAGAAAGAAATGAAATGGGAAAATATCAATTAGACGATAAGGGGCGTGCACAAGTGACCCGTTATCACGAGAAACACTCTAAAGGTGGAGCTGGTAAAAAAGAACGCTTGCTCAACCTCAGAGAGCAGTTTTTAAACAAGAACAAGAAGAAAGAAAAGTGAGAGTTGCCTCTCACTTTTCTATTAATTGGAGGTAAAAATGATACTACGCAGACCAACATTGGCAGATAAAGAAACAGTTTTAGAGATGATGGCAGAGTTTAAAAAATATCAGTCGCCTCACGACGGTGGTTTCTGGGATACAGAAAATTTTTCTTATGAGGAATGGTTGAAAAGTAATCAGAATCAGGAAATGGGGATTAATTTGACTGAAGGATGGGTTCCCACAATTCAGTTAGTAGCTTTTTCTGTGAAAGGTAGAGCAATTGGATTGCTTAATCTCCGGTTGCGCCTCAGTAACTTTCTACTAGAAGAAGGTGGCCACATTGGCTACTCCATTCGTCCATCTGAAAGAGGCAAGGGTTATGCTAAAGAAACTCTCCGTCAGGGCTTGCAAATTGCTAAGGAAAAGAACATCAAGAAAACTCTTGTGACCTGTAGCGTGAATAATCCTGCTAGCAGAGCAGTCATACTAGCAAATGGAGGTCTCATTGAGGATGTTCGTAATGGAGTTGAGCGTTATTGGATAGAGGTAGTGAATGAATAATCCAAAACCACAAGAATGGAAAAGCGAGGAACTCAGTCAAGGTCGGATTATTGATTACAAGGCCTTTAACTTTGTGGATGGGGAAGGTGTGCGAAACTCTCTCTATGTAGCAGGTTGCATGTTTCACTGCGAGGGATGTTATAATGTTGCGACTTGGTCCTTCAATGCTGGCATTCCCTATACAGCAGAATTAGAAGAGCAGATCATGGCAGATCTTGCTCAACCCTATGTTCAAGGCTTAACCTTACTGGGAGGGGAGCCCTTTCTCAATACGGGTATTCTATTGCCGCTCGTTAAGCGCATTCGGAAGGAATTGCCAGACAAGGACATCTGGTCCTGGACCGGCTACACTTGGGAAGAAATGATGTTGGAAACTCCAGATAAACTGGAACTCTTATCGCTAATTGACATCCTTGTCGATGGACGATACGATCGAACTAAGAGAAATCTCATGCTCCAGTTTCGAGGTTCGTCCAATCAACGCATCATCGATGTGCAAAAATCGCTCAAAAGTGGGCAAGTAGTGATTTGGGACAAGCTTAATGACGGAAAAGAAAGCTATGAACAGGTGAAGAGAGAGTAACTTTCTTC
The DNA here is from genome assembly GCA_032481955.1 of Streptococcus mitis. Classification (GTDB taxonomy): domain Bacteria; phylum Bacillota; class Bacilli; order Lactobacillales; family Streptococcaceae; genus Streptococcus; species Streptococcus mitis_DQ. The sequence goes on from JAWERV010000096.1 coordinate 3,515, forward strand.
CATAAAATACTTAAATAAATGATCTGCTAAAAAAGAAAACATTTTCATCGTAAAAAAACGAAAAAACAGCAACAAATCCCTTGCAATCGCAGGGGCTTTGTGTTATTCTATTATGGTGCTGTAAATTACAGCTTTAGCTTTGATACAAGAGGTTGCGACACGCTCGGTTGCATTGCCACGCAACACCGCGTCGGTTTTCTTGTGGAGCTAGCCTATTATCTTAAATAGACGAAAAGGAGAAAAAGATGGCAAACAAAAAAATCCGTATCCGTTTGAAAGCTTACG
>JAWERV010000097.1:0-3665 GCA_032481955.1 Streptococcus mitis
TGAAAATCAAAGAGCAAACTAGGAAGCTAGCCGCAGGCTGTACTTGAGTACGGCAAGGCGAAGCTGACGTGGTTTGAATTTGATTTTCGAAGAGTATTACTTTTGATATTCGTGGATGATCACGCCTTGTACCACACGGTTTACTGTACCTGTAGGAGACGGTGTATCTGGTTTATTTTCTACCTTGAGTGAAGTCAATAGGGCAAAGAGTTGGGCATAAACGATGTAAGGGAAGACACGGTAAATATCATTCAAGACACCGCCACAACCAAGTGCCACTTCTTTGACATTTTCAAGACCAAAAGCTTGATCACTCAAAAGCACAACACGGCGAGCAATCTGATCACCAGCAACTTCACGAACCAAGTCCAAATCGTACTTACGAGTGTAGTCTGTCGTTGTACCAAAGACCAAAACAATTGTATTTTCGTTGATAAGAGATTTTGGACCGTGACGGAAGCCGACTGGGCTTTCATACATGGTCGCAACTTGACCAGCAGTTAGTTCCAAAATCTTGAGCTGAGCTTCATGAGCAAGTCCAAAGAATGGACCAGCGCCTAGGTAGATGACACGGTTAAAGTCGAGGTCAACAAGTTCTTTGACATCTTCTGCATTGTCTAGAACTTTACGGGCAAGACTAGATACAACTTCAAAACGTTCAGCTTTCACAGCAAATTCTGTAGGATCAAATACCAAGAGAGCTGTCAACATCATAGACGTAAAGCTAGAAGTCATGGCAAAGCCAGCATCATTAGAGGCAGCTGGTTGCAAAAGTAAAAGATTGCGGTCATCACCATGGGCTTGAAGAGCCAACTCACCATCTGCTGCACACGTAATCGTCACTTGATAAAGCTCATCCACCAAAGCTTTGGCCAAATCAACAGTCGCCACACTTTCAGGCGAGTTCCCACTACGAGCAAAAGATACAAGGACAGTCGCCACATCTTTTTTCAAATAAGTTTCTGGATTGGCAACAATATCTGTGGTCGCAATAGCATTGAAATTCCACTTGCGTTCGTCATAGACTTCCTTAAAGTAAGGTACCAAGGTATCTCCCACATAAGCAGAAGTCCCTGCACCTGTCAAAATAACCTTGATATAGTCATGTTTATCAGCAATCCCTTGTAGGAAGGCTGCAATTTCTTCACGTTTTGCTTGATAAGATTCAAAAGCTTCTTTCCATACATCAGGCTGTTGGTAGATTTCACGTGTAGTGATTTCTGCACCCAATTCGAGCAAGTCTTCTTTTGTATAATGTAGCATTGAATTCCTCTTTTTCTATTAAATATGGGAATGGGAGTAAGCCCCATTCCCATGTATATTCTATATAAAATGCTCTAACGATTTTCACGTTGTCACATGAATTGAATCGAGTTCCAACTAAAATCTTTGGGAAAAAGACCGATTATCGTCGGAGCATCGCTCCATCCTCCTATCGCCTATTTTCCCTATGATTTTCACGTTGTCACATCTTATTCATCTTCGTCATCATCGAAGCCCGCTAACAGGTCATTGACTTTCACAATGCTTTCTGCAGCACGGCTCTTGTAGTCCGCATCTGCGCCTGTAAGGCTCGCATTGATAAATTCAATCACCATTGGCAGATTCATCCCTGCGTAGAGTTCAATGTCGCGACCTTCCATAATCAAACGGCTTACCACGTTACATGGTGTTCCACCGAGAAGATCCGCAAAGACTAGGAAATCATCCAATCCTTCAATAGCAGCTTCAAATTTTGCAGTAAATTCTTCTGGGCCATCTTCTGGAAGAAGAGCCACTGCATGAATATTGTCTTGTGAGCCCATAATCATTTCTGTGCTGCCTTTAAGCTCCTCACAGAAGCGACCATGGCTGACCAAAATTAATGATTTTACCATAAAACTTATTTAGGTCCCATTCCAAATGCAAAGTGACCAAGGGCAGAAAGACCTACTGCAAGAACGATAATGATACCGATAGCTTTAGTAGAGGTCATACCTTTCTTACCAAGCAACCAGAAGATAAAGGCAGTAAAGATTGCTGGAAGCAAACGTGGGAAGATTTGGTTCAAGATGTCTTGGAAATCAATCATCTTTTCACCGATTGGCAATTTATAAGAAATTTCAAAGTTGATCATTGTGGCTACAAGAGCACCCATCATGAAGACACCAAGTACAGATGCAGCGTCAATCAAAGCTGTCAATGTACTTTGCATGTTGTTGATAAGGTTAACCCCTTCTTTGTAGGCAAATTCTAACTGTTTCCAACGGAAGATGTCATACACTACTGCAACTGCAATCCAAAGGAAGATACCCCAAGGTTGGCCAGCGATAGCCATAGTTGCTGCGATAGAACCCATGATAGCAGGTACAAGTGAACCAAAGATTGTATCTCCAAGAGGAGCGAATGGTCCCATCAAACCTGTCTTGATACCGTTAACGGCATCTTTTGAACCCACACCATCTTTTTCTTCCATGGCAAGGTCAAAACCAGCGATAATGGTGTGGAAGAATGGTGAAGTATTGAAGAATTGAGTATGAACTTTCATCATTTCTTTCAATTCAGGGGTTCCATCCCCATACATTTTACGCAATTGTGGCAAGATCATGTACAGGTAACCAGAAGCTTGCATACGTTCGTAGTTCCAACCTAATTGGAAAGTAAACAAGCTACGTTTGTTGATTTGATTAAAATCTTCTTTTGTAAGTTTGTAATTAGAATTCGTCATCTTCGATTTCCCCACTTTCTGATGGTGTAGAAGGTGCTGCTACAGCTACTTTTTGGCTATTTTTGAAGTGAAGCACTGCAAGGAAGATACCTACGATAGAGATACCGATCATAGACAAACCTTTGAAGTTGTTCACGAAACCAATTTTTTCAGCAACATCTTTCGGTAGAGTGCCTACGATACCAGCAACAGCGCCACCAAGACCTGTTACGTATGAGTAAAGAACAGTCAACATAGCTGTCAAACCAAATCCCATAGCAAGGTAGTGAAGGTTACGTTTAACTGGAAGGTAACGAAGCAAGATTGCAAATCCAAGACCTGGAAGCATACGTCCTGCGAGAGTCAAACCATCTGCAACCCATTGGTATTTTGTAACGAAGTCTACTACGTGTTGTACAAATTCACCACCAAAAGCAAGCGCAAAGAAGACTGGAAGGGCACGAGATAGAGCCCAAGGAATCGCACCAAGCAAGTAGTTGCGTTCGATACCTTTATAGTCAAAGCGTTCGATTGCAGCATCAATACGGTGTGCGAAGAAAGTAGTTGTCATACGTCCAAGAACGTCGAAGTATGTCAAGAGAGCTGCTACTGGTACAGCGATTGTTGTAATCGCAAGGTCTGTAGCGATTCCTTGTGAAACTGAGAAGGCTGTTGCAAGAACCGCACCAGAAGTTGCGTCGATACGAGAAGCACCACCGAAGGTACCAACCCCAAGAACGAACAGTTGCAAGTTACCACCGATAAGCAGACCAGTAGTCACATCTCCCATGATTAAACCAGTAATGAAACCAGCAAATACAGGGGAACCTGCAGATGAAACGATCGTCAACTCATCACAGATTTGATAAGCTGAGTACAAAGTGAGAAGTAAAATTTGCCACCATTGTATCATAACAATGACCTCCTAAAAATTTTTTCCTATTTTAATAAGCTCAAAAAGTCTGAAACTGGATCATTT
>JAWERV010000098.1:0-3595 GCA_032481955.1 Streptococcus mitis
CAAGTCACAAGGCACTTTGGAAACTCCCGAGGCGCAAGCAGAAATCGCCCAAAAACGTGAAGAAATCGAGCAAAGGAGAGCTGAGCTTGAGGATAAAAAACAAGAGCTTTTGAACCGCTTGAACAAATAGAGTTTCGCAAGTATTATGCTTACAAATTACTTGAGCAATTAACTAAAACATAAACCCTGCCTAGATATAAAGGCAGGGTTTATGTTTTAGAAATTCACGTAGCTTGTTTCGGTTTTTACATACCCAGTATAGTTTGAGTTTCTATAGTATTCAGTGATAAACTTCCATTTTCTTTGAGCAACATGGATATAAGTACTTGTTATGTAGTATGGATATGGACTTTGTGAATCCAAGTAAGCCTGATAAGCTTGTATACCAAAATATGCTCCACCAATTATTGCACCCCATGACCCCCCAATACAGCACCTATCTTACCAATCGCATAACTTATTCCAGAACCAATCATGAAGTGAGCGAATGTGTTGGCTAGTTTATTCCCATGTATTGTGTTGACGTAATTCCAAACATTAGGATCGTATGATCTAAAAGATATATTTAGGTCGATTTCATTCTTTTGATAATCCATATAAAATGACCCATTGATATAGACACCATCAGCACGTTGTTCAATAGTGTCTACACTTCCATCTGGATTGACCACCTCAAGAACTTCATCACTTAAAATATTTACTTGCGTATCTCCGAACCGCACTGATGAGCCATTCTTAAACTGAGTCTCACCAGATACAACTTTAGAGTTTGCCGATAAGCTATCATCAGCAAAAACAGCAAGCGACGGGGAAATGCTAGACATACAGAAAACAGACATAGCTAGCAAACACATGCATTTAGACATCTTAGACATAACGGAAACTCCTTTGTATTTTTGATTTTTTTCAACTTTTGTTATACAATAAAACCAAATAAAAAGAAAGCGGTAACAATATGCTTAATGCGAAAATTTTTTATATATTTTTATATTTGATCGTTATCGAAACTACAGGCTTGTTGTTGTTGAAAAACGGTCTTGAAAGAGGTTATTTAGATACAGGAGCTATCATCCTCGCAGTTTTTTCATTTGCTTTTTACAACCTATGTTCATTCGCTTGGGTCTGCTCTACAATAAAAAACAATAAAAAATAAATAGACGTATTTTCAAAAAAAGATTACATATTTATATAAGTAAAACGACGATTTAAATCGTCGTTTTTTTGTATAACTCCCCTGAAATTTATTTTAATTATGCAGATTTCACGTATTTTTGGTGCTGAGACGGCGATTCTGAGGCATTTTCAGGCTTTTTTGCGACCTGTCCTATCATTAGAAAAGCTTAGAGCACCAAAGGATAATGCCTGATAATATGCGCTTTTTTGATTGTAAAAATTAATAGATAAACATGGCATCGCCAAAACTAAAGAAGCGGTAGTGTTCTTGAATAGCGTGGTGATAAGCATCTAATACCAATTCACGGCCGGCAAAGGCAGAAACCAACATGACCAGAGTTGATTTTGGCAGGTGGAAGTTGGTTGAGAAGGCATCCACGACCTTCCATTCATAGCCAGGTTTGATAAAGATATTGGTCCAGCCAGAATCTGCTTGGATTTGCCCATCAAACTTGGAACCAATAGTTTCCAAGGTGCGGATAGAAGTGGTTCCGACAGCGATGACACGACCACCATTTTCCTTAACAGAGCGAAGGGTGGCAGCAGCTTCCTCAGAAAGTTGGTAGAATTCTGAGTGCATTTCATGTTCGTCCAGATTGTCAACTGAAACGGGTCTAAAGGTTCCAAGCCCGACATGAAGAGTCAGATAGACTAGATGAACACCCTTAGCTTGGATTTCTGCTAGCAGTTCTTTAGTGAAGTGTAGTCCAGCAGTTGGTGCTGCAGCAGAGCCACTTTCCTTGGCGTAAACGGTTTGATAACGTTCGCGGTCATCCAGTTTTTCATGGATATAAGGCGGTAGTGGCATTTCACCTAGACTTTCCAAAACTTCTAGGAAAATTCCTTGGTATTCAAAGCGGACAATACGGCCCCCGTGAGTCAATTCTTCCGTAACAACAGCGCTGAGACGGCCATCACCAAAGCTGACACGAGTACCAACCTTGAGGCGTTTGGCAGGTTTAGCCAGAACTTCCCACTCATCTCCATTAGTATTTTTGAGCAGGAGAAGTTCCACATGACCTCCAGTTTCTTCCTTTTGACCATAGAGGCGGGCAGGGAGAACGCGAGTGTCGTTCATGACAAGGGCGTCACCAGGTTCCAGCATATCAATAATAGAGTGGAAGTGTTTATCCTGCATTTTTCCAGTCTCACGGTTGACAATGAGGAGTTTAGAAGCATCCCGTTTTTCAAGGGGTGTTTGGGCAATCAATTCCTCAGGCAAGTGGAAATCAAAATCAGCTGTATTCATATATCTGTTCATTCTTTCTAAGTTCTAATCCTATCCATTATAACATGTTTCAAGTATAGTCGCTCTTTTTTTAGAAATTAAATCGTTTTCACTTGACAAAAATTGGTCTATACCATATAATAAATATAGATTAAACGGAGGATGAAAAGATGAAAGTTATTAAAGTTGAAAACCAAATCGAAGGTGGAAAAGTTGCTTTTGAGATTTTGAAGGAAAAATTGGCCAACGGCGCTCAAACCCTAGGACTTGCGACAGGAAGTAGTCCACTTGAATTTTACAAGGAAATTGTTGAGAGTGACCTTGATTTTTCAAATCTAACTAGTGTCAACCTTGATGAGTATGTGGGGCTTGATGGGGACAACCCACAGTCTTATCGTTACTTCATGCAAGAAAACTTGTTTAACCAAAAACCATTTAAAGAAAGTTTCTTACCTCGTGGGGTTAAGGACAATGCTGAAGCTGAAGTTGAACGCTACAACCAAATTTTGGCTGACCATCCAGTTGACCTCCAGATCTTGGGAATCGGTCGCAATGGACATATCGGATTTAATGAGCCTGGTACTCCATTTGACAGTCAAACGCATCTAGTTGAACTTGATCAGTCTACTATTGAAGCCAATGCGCGCTTCTTTGACAAGATTGAAGACGTCCCAACCCAAGCCATTTCAATGGGGATTAAAAATATCTTGGATGCCAAGTCAATCCTTCTCTTTGCTTACGGTGAATCAAAAGCAGAAGCCATTGCTGGAACAGTATCAGGCCCAGTGACTGAGAACCTCCCAGCAAGTAGCCTGCAAAATCACCCTGATGTGACCATCATTGCAGATGCTGAAGCGCTTAGCTTACTTGAAAAATAAAAAACGAAACCCTTCAGTTTCTTCTATCTGAGTGCTTTAAACCCTTATATAAATGGAAGAAAAAATCAAAATTAAACCGCATTTTTTCTTGACAATTATTATTTTTACGTGTAAAATAGAATAGATCTTGAACTTGAAGGGAGTGAAAAAAATGTCTAAAACAGTAGTACGTAAGAATGAATCTCTTGACGACGCACTTCGTCGTTTCAAACGTGCGGTTACTAAAGCTGGTACTCTTCAAGAAACACGCAAACGTGAATTCTATGAAAAACCTTCTGTAAAACGTAAACGTAAATCAGAAGCAGCTCGTAAACGT
>JAWERV010000099.1:0-3549 GCA_032481955.1 Streptococcus mitis
GGGTGGACGTACTGTTGGTTCAGGTATGGTTACAGAAATCGAAGCTTAATTCGATTTAGTTCCCAGAAGAACAATTATTTAAGTCAGACACTAAAAGAACCTTGCTTTGCAAGGTTCTTTTTTTGAATATTGAACTAAAATTTAAGAATTGTACATAAAAAAAGCCCTATACACTAGATGGGCATAGAGCAAAGGGGGACTTTATTTGATATAGAGTTCTTGATTTTTTAGGACAATTTCACGGACACTTTCAAACTTCTTAAGTTTTTTGAGTTCTTCAGGATGGGTTACGAGAGTAATAACATAACCTTCCTTGCCCATACGGCCAGTACGGCCAGCACGGTGAGTGTAGGTCTCGATATCTCTAGGAACATCAAAGTTTACGACACATTCTAGGCTGTCGATATCAATTCCACGTGCCAGAAGGTCTGTTGCAAGAAGCAGGGTTAGTTGCTTATCTTTAAACTTTTCTAAGATGACTTTTCTAAATTTGACATTGACATCACTAGCTAGAGAAACAGCCAAGATATCACGATACTGTAATTTCTCTTCTGCGCTTCCAAGGTCTGATAGGCTGTTAAAGAAGACCAGACCGCGGAAATCTTCAACATGAGCTAGTTTTCGTAGCATATCCACTCGGTGACGTTGATCTACCTGCATATAGAAATGTTGAATGTTATCCAATTTTTGGTCAGAGAGATCAATGGTTCGTGTGTTAGGCGCAATCTTTTTTTGGTCAAACTTTGTCGTCGCACTCATGTAGACCAGTTGGTGGTCAAGAGGTGCGTAGTGAGTGATTTTCTCGACAAAATGAATTTGAGAATCGTCTAGCAACTGGTCGAATTCATCCAGGATGATGGTTTCCACATTCATCATCTTGATTTTTTTCAATTTAATCAACTCAAAGATACGACCAGGGGTTCCAATCAGAATTTCTGGTCCCTTTTTAAGGCGTTCAATTTGTCGTTTCTGACTTGAACCTGATAAGAAGAGCTGAGTAGTCAAGCCGATAGCTTCTGCCCACGTTTTACACACATCAAAAATCTGTCCAGCAAGCTCAGTATTAGGTGCTAGAATCAAGAGTTGTTGGGCTTTTTTCTTTTGTAGTCTGAGAAGACTTGGTAGGAGATAAGCTAAGGTCTTGCCTGTTCCTGTTGGGCTTACTCCTAAGAGGTTTTCTCCAGCAAGAAGGGGCTCAAATAGTTGAGTTTGAATGGGGGTGAATTCCTGGAAACCGAGTTGGTTGCTCAATTCTTGCCATTCAGTAGGTAGTTTGGTTTTCATTTTTCTGCCTCAAATCTAATGCCAGCAGTCTGGCGCATAGTATATAGTAGCTCATGAACAGAACTTGCATCATCCAGCCAAATTTGGTAGAGATTCGGATCTGGTTGATAAATCATGTGTGCAAATGCAGCGACTTCCTCAGTCATCGTATGAGGAGCCTGTTGGATTGGGAGTTGGAATTGATTGCCTTGATGGTCGGTAAAAATAGCCGAGCGAACATGCTCAATCGTGTTGAGAGTCAAGGTTCCATCTGTCGTATAAATCTCGCAAGGAAGGTTGGAAGTGATGTTTTTTCCAGCCTTGATATGAACTTGAAAATCAGGGTAAAAGAGGATTCCGTCTCCATTCAGGTCCATGCTATTGTCCAGCTGTTGCCCCTGATAGGTTGCATCCTTAGCTTTTCCAAAGAGACGAACGGCAGCGTAGAGGGGATAAATCCCTAAATCCATAAGAGCTCCACCAGCAAAACGGTCTGAAAAGACATTTGGTGTCTGTCCAGCCAACAAATCTGGCATTTTGGAAGAATACTTGGCATAGTTGAAATCTGCTCCCAAAATTTGTTTGTCTGCTAAAAAGTTTTTGATGATAGTGAAAGCTTTTTCATGGTAATTGCGAGCTGCTTCGAATATAAAACAGTGATTTTTCTCAGCTGTATGTCTCAAATCTAGCCATTCTTGTGGCTGAGTGACAGCAGGCTTTTCGAGAATGACATGTTTACCTGCAGTCAAGGCAGCTTTTGCCTGAGCAAAATGCAAGGAGTTTGGGCTAGCAATATAGACAACATCAAAGGAGCTCTTGAAGAAGTCCTCTAATTGATCAAAGAGTTGGATATTCTCATAGTGAGAAGCAAAGGTTGCTGCGGTTTCAAGTTTCCTAGAATAGACAGCGACCAGCTGGTATTTTCCACTGGAATGGGTTGTTTCTATGAAGTGGTGGCTGATAGCCCCTGTTCCGATGACACCTAATTTAAGCATAGTTACTCCTTTTCCGATTTCAAATCTTTCTTTCATTATAACATAGATAGACGGTACTATCCAACAGAGGGTAAAAAATTTCAAATAAGCTACTAGGTCTTTTCCAAAGAAAGTGGTACAATAATGAGATGAGTAAATGAAATGGGAGGGAAAATGAGGTTATTACCTATAAGAAAAATATCACGTCAGTCTAAGAGGCTAGCGCTTTTTTTGACTTTTTGTGCAGGATATGTAGACGCCTATACTTTTATTGTGCGAGGGAATACTCTTGTAGCTGGACAAACTGGGAATGTCGTCTTTCTATCAGTAGAATTAATTCAAAATAATGTTTCAGATGTTAGGGACAAGGTTCTCACCTTGCTAGCTTTTATGATGGGGGTCTTTTTATTAACTGTTTATAAGGAAAAATTGAGAATTGTGAAAAAGCCAATTCTGTCACTGATTCCTTTGGCAATCTTATCAATCATTATTGGTTTTGTACCGCAAACTGTAGATAATATCTATCTAGTACCGCCCTTGGCCTTTTGTATGGGTCTGGTGACAACTGCTTTTGGAGAAGTGTCAGGTATAGCTTATAATAACGCGTTTATGACAGGGAATATCAAACGGACCATGCTGGCTTTCGGAGATTATTTCCGAACCAAGCACACTCCTTTTTTGCGTGAAGGGTTCATATTTGTTAGCCTGCTTGGTAGTTTTGTCCTTGGCGTTGTCTTTTCAGCCTATTTGACGATTTTCTATCATGAAAAGACCATTCTTGGTGTTCCTATTATGATGAGCATTTTTTACCTCAGTATGCTTTCTGCCTCGTGGCGGAAAAAAGTAAAAGAAAAAGCTTCATTTTAGGTGTTATTACTTGTAAGAAAATAGGAGATATGCTATACTTGAAGAGTTGACTATGCACGTTCCTGTGCAACCGCACGAACATCGTTGCTCGTCGTATAACAAATTTAAACTTCGTCATTGTCGCCTTGCCTAACATAAGTTATGCCTTCGGCTCAATTCCTAGTTTATTCTTTGTTATACTTAGAGTTCTTCTTTTAAGTGGTTCGTCCCACGATGCTAGGCGAGTCTTCACAAAAAAATCGGGGAAACCCATAAAAATCATAGGAGGTGCATAATGAGCACATACGCAATTATCAAAACTGGCGGAAAACAAGTTAAAGTTGAAGTTGGTCAAGCAGTTTACGTTGAAAAATTGAACGTTGAAGCTGGTCAAGAAGTTACTTTTAACGAAGTTGTTCTTGTTGGTGGTGAAAACACTGTTGTCGGAACTCCACTTGTTGCTGGA
>JAWERV010000100.1:0-2839 GCA_032481955.1 Streptococcus mitis
ATCACTTCAATACTTCTCAGAATGGTGGAAACAATTGGCTGGTGAATCAGAAGGAAAAGACCAAAAAGGTATCTACCCAACTTCAGCTAACTTCTCAACTGACTTGCACTCATTGGGTCAATTTATCCAAGAAGGAACTCGCATCATGTTTGAAACAGTTGTCCGTGTTGACAAACCTCGTAAAAACGTGATTATCCCTAGTTTGGAAGAAGACCTTGACGGACTTGGTTACCTTCAAGGAAAAGACGTTGACTTTGTAAACAAAAAAGCGACTGACGGTGTTCTTCTTGCCCACACAGATGGTGATGTACCAAACATGTACGTGACTCTTCCAGAGCAAGATGCCTTCACTCTTGGTTACACTATCTACTTCTTCGAATTGGCAATTGCCCTTTCAGGTTACTTGAATGCCATCAACCCATTTGACCAACCAGGTGTTGAAGCATACAAACGTAACATGTTTGCTCTTCTTGGAAAACCAGGATTTGAAGAATTGAGCAAAGAACTTAACGCACGTCTATAATAGAAGAAAAGAGTGGTTTGTCCACTCTTTTTACTCTTTTTACTCTCTTTATCCATAGAAATTGGACTCAGCCAAGACTTGTGATATAATATAGAGAGCAAAAAAGGCAGACGCCTAATACTCTTCGAAAATCAAATTCAAACCGCGTCAACGTCGTCTTGCCGTACTCAAGTACAGCCTGCGGCTAGTTTCCTAGTTTGCTCTTTGATTTTCATTGAGTATAAAGACTTTATAGGAGAAACTATGTCAAAAGATATCCGCGTACGTTACGCACCAAGTCCAACAGGACTATTACACATCGGAAATGCCCGTACAGCATTGTTCAACTACTTGTATGCACGCCATCATGGTGGAACTTTTATTATCCGTATCGAAGATACTGACCGTAAACGTCATGTCGAGGATGGGGAACGTTCACAGCTTGAAAACCTTCGTTGGTTAGGCATGGATTGGGATGAAAGCCCAGAAACACATGAAAACTACCGTCAGTCTGAGCGTTTGGACTTGTATCAAAAATACATCGACCAACTATTAGCTGAAGGAAAAGCCTACAAATCTTACGTTACAGAAGAAGAGCTGGCAGCTGAACGCGAACGCCAAGAAGCAGCTGGCGAAACACCACGCTACATCAATGAATACCTTGGCATGAGTGAAGAAGAAAAAGCAGCTTACATCGCAGAACGTGAAGCAGCAGGGATCATCCCAACTGTTCGTTTGGCTGTCAATGAGTCAGGTATCTACAAGTGGCATGATATGGTCAAAGGTGATATCGAATTTGAAGGTGGCAATATCGGTGGTGACTGGGTTATCCAAAAGAAAGATGGTTACCCAACATACAACTTTGCCGTTGTCATCGATGACCATGATATGCAGATTTCTCACGTAATCCGTGGAGACGACCACATTGCTAATACACCAAAACAGCTCATGGTTTATGAAGCACTTGGTTGGGAAGCTCCAGAGTTTGGTCACATGACCTTGATTATCAACTCTGAAACCGGGAAAAAATTGTCTAAGCGCGATACCAACACCCTTCAGTTTATCGAAGACTACCGTAAAAAAGGTTATTTACCAGAAGCAGTCTTTAACTTTATCGCCCTTCTTGGTTGGAACCCAGGTGGCGAAGATGAAATCTTCTCTCGTGAAGAACTCATTAAGCTTTTTGATGAAAACCGCCTCAGCAAGTCTCCAGCAGCCTTCGATCAGAAGAAACTCGACTGGATGAGCAATGATTATATCAAGAATGCAGACCTAGAAACTATCTTTGAAATGGCAAAACCATTCTTAGAGGAGGAAGGACGTTTAACTGACAAAGCTGAAAAACTAGTTGAGCTCTATAAACCACAAATGAAATCAGTAGATGAAATTATTCCATTGACAGATCTTTTCTTCTCAGATTTCCCAGAATTGACAGAAGCAGAGCGCGAAGTCATGGCGGGCGAAACAGTTCCAACAGTTCTTGAAGCCTTCAAAGCAAAACTTGAAGCGATGACAGATGATGAATTTGTAACAGAAAATATCTTCCCACAAATTAAAGCAGTCCAAAAAGAAACAGGTATTAAAGGGAAAAATCTTTTCATGCCTATTCGTATCGCTGTTTCAGGTGAAATGCATGGACCAGAATTGCCAGATACTATCTTCTTGTTAGGCCGTGAAAAATCAATCCAGCATATAGAAAATATGTTAAAAGAAATCTCTAAATAAGAAGGATGCAACAATGGACATCTGGGAAAAGATGTACGAAGAAGCACAGAAACTATACAATCCACATGAAGTATCCGCTTTTGTTTATGCCAATCATGTTGTAGCCGCAGTAGAAGCAGAAGATGGACAAATATTTACAGGTTTCTGTATGGAGGGAACCTGTGGTGTATTCCATCTCTGCGCAGAGCGGGCAGCACTCTTCAATATGTACCAATTTTCAGGACAAACTAAGGTTAAGAAAGTATTAGCCTTTCGAGATAAACCACCTTATGGTGGAAGTTCAGCCATGCCTTGCGGTGCTTGTAGAGAATTCCTTTTAGAGCTTAATGCTGAAAATAAAGATGCAGAATTCATGATGGACTATAATATAAGAAAAACAGTTAAAGTCTCAGAACTAATCCCTTATTGGCGGGGAGAAGAACGTGCTTCTAAGTTTAATAATCAATAGAAGAGTCAGTATAATTCTGGCTCTTTTTACGTCATGCAAAAAAATAAAAAAAGATTAAAAAAGGTGTTGACAAAGTTTAAAAAGTCGGTATAATAGTAAGAGTTGAAAACACCAACTCAGGTCCGTTGGTCAAGGGGTTAAGACACCGCCTTTTCACGGCGGTA
>JAWERV010000101.1:0-2634 GCA_032481955.1 Streptococcus mitis
ATAGTTGACATAATTCCTCCATCAGTCTCTCGTAGATAAAAAGAAAACCACATGCCAAAAACTCCACTCGGAGCGTTGACACGCGGTACCATCCGTTTTTATCTGACAAGTCAGACCTTCATTTCTAAATCCATGCACAAGTGAATTCACCCAGCTTTCATATAGAGAGCTTGCAGTCACGGCTCTCCTCCCTGATATACTTCCCTTGAGTTACTAGTCTTGCAGATTTCTATTCAATTACTACATAGTTTATCAGATTTTGAGTTAAAAAACAAGTTAGATTAGATTAATTTCAATACAAAACTCATTCCTTTTTCTGTTGCTCCATTTTCCACAAATCCAAGCGACTTGAAACACCTCCTAGAAGCATGATTGTAGGTGTAGATTTCCTTGACTCTCAATTCTTTCCATCCTTTTACTCGAGCCAATTCAATCAAAGCACTTAGAATCTTTTTTCCAAGTCCTCGATGTTGGTAAGCGGAATTCCCAATCACAATGGGGAGATTATCCTGAGATAGTGTAACATCCCCAATTGGAAACCATTCTCCCTTCTCCTTGACTTCAATCCAAAAAAGTTCACCATGCTGATCCAAATGGGAATACATAGCTTCCAAAGTTTCTTGACTATAAGGTCTCTTCACACCATCTACGAGGTGAACCAAGTTCACATCCTGATACCAAGCAAAAGCTTCCTCACAATGATTGACCTTACAATAAGGAACAAGACGCAGTGCATTATCTATTTGTAGGGTCTGTTTCATCTGCTTTCCTTTTCAACAAAAGAGTTGCTGCTTGATTAAAACCATCACACCAATTATACCATTTTGCTTCATACTCATCTTGAGCTAAGATATGATTTTTTAAATCTAGAACAGAGTAAATTTTTCTTTCTTCGCAGGCTTGCGCATAAAGATGATATAGTTCATCACCGCCGTCTCTATCAAACTCAGCAGAAATCGTATGCCGACCTGCCAATAAAGCCTGATAAGTCCTGTGATGCCCATCTGTAATCAACAAGTAATCTCCAAAGGCAAGAATACTGATTGGATCGACTTGGATTGTTTCTGCCGACTGGTAAAGCATCTGAATATCTTGCAACTTCTTTTCTGATAAGTATAGTTGAGTCGGATGAAGATCTGCTATATTGACTTTCATTTCTTTCTCCTCAAGGGAATTTGATACTCACTTCTGCTTACCTTTAAATCGCCATTGGAAGCGGAGCTTGTCATAGAAGGGAAATTCGATAAACAGGACTCCCAAGCCCACACAGAGACTGGCAAGAACGTCTGATGGATAGTGAACTCCCAGATAGACCCTCGATACCAGCACACTGACTAGGTAGAGACCAAGGACGATTTGTACGATTTTTCTCCAGACCTGATCTTTCATCCGTTGACTGAGAATGACAATCAAAGAGCCGACCATCAAGGTTACAGCCAGAGAATGCCCGCTTGGAAAGGAAAATCCCTTCTCCTCTACCAAGTGTAAAATAGCTGGTCGTGGACGCTGGTAGACATTTTTAAAGGTCACGATTAAAAGACCAGCCAAAGCCAAATTGCCCAGCATAAGTAGGCTTTCTATCTTCCACCGCTTACGATAAAAGACAAAAGCTGTAATGACAACCCAAGTGATAATCACCGGAATATCAATCAAGCGTGTGATAGCTCTAAAAAGAATAGTCAAATAATCTGGTAAGTCTCCTCGAACGGCCGTCTGAATCGGTTGGTCAAAACCGACCAGCGTTTCAGGGTAAAACTTGACCATGTAGCCAAGAATAACGAAAAGTAAAAGGGCAAAACTGCCCTTCATTAAAAATGTTTGTTTATCTCTCATAATGTTTTAAGGTTGGTTTCAAGAGAACATACAACAACCAGAATGAAACGGAAAAGATTACACCCTCAATCAAGTTAAAAGGTAATACCATGGTCATTAGGTAGTTGGAAAGTCCCAAAATTTTTCCAATATCAAAGTTAGCAAACTTAGCGTACAAAGGAACAGCATAAACATAGTTGAGAACCAACATAGCCACGGTTAAACCAATAGTCCCAGCTAGAGAGCCTAGTAGGAAACGAAGGGTTGTCCGTTCCTTTTTCCAAATCAAAGCAAATACGATGACAAAAACTCCTAAAGCTACGATATTCATCGGCAAGCCAATGTAAGTATTCACTCCCTGGCTGTTAAGAAGCAGTTTCAAGAGTGAGCGAAGCAAGAGAACTCCTAGAGCAGCAGGCAAATCCATGACCACCAAGCCCACAAGGACTGGCAAGATACTAAATTCGATCTTGAGGAAGGACGCCGCTGGCAAAAGCGGAAAGTCAAAGTACATCAGCACAAATGAGATGGCTGATAAAATCGCAATAGTCGAAAGTCGACGTGTGTTTGTCATAACAGGTTCCTCCAATTTTCTATAAAATCAGAAGAAGTTAGAAAGGATCCCTCTATCTATTCTCACTTTTTATATCCCAAAAGTTCCCTCTCACTCTATTAAGTAAGCGGTTACAGTTTAGCTATAAATCTATCAGAATAGACAAAGCTATTCTTTCGTCTTCTCCCATCCAGACTATACTGTCGGTTGTGGAATCTCACCACATCAGCTTGCGCTCGCGGACTTATTTGGCTAAGATATTTTAGATT
>JAWERV010000102.1:0-2604 GCA_032481955.1 Streptococcus mitis
CGAAAATCAAATTCAAACCACGTCAGCTTCACCTTGCCGTACTCAAGTACAGCCTGCGGCTAGCTTCCTAGTTTGCTCTTTGATTTTCATTGAGTATAAGAAAAGAATAACAGAAAAAATCTAACACAAGCCCACCAAATCCTAAACAGTCTTTGAAAACTCCTAAAAGGATTATTTTTCTACAACATTATGATGAGCTTACCACTATTTTATCATAAAATCTTAACAGTACCATTCAGGAAATTTCAATGACAATTAAAGATTTTATGGTGAAAAAGGAGATAAAAGTGATAAACTGACAGTATCAAAACACAGTTGCTAGAAACAAGACTGGCACCCAGATTAAAGGAGGAATTTTCATGACAGATACAGACCCAATCAAAAGAGCTCAGACTTTGATTACTGACTTAAACAAAGCCTATCAAGCATGCAAACAAGCAACAGCTGACGACGTCCGCTTTCAGGAGCAACTAAACTCTATTCTTGGTTTTCTAGCCAAGGCTGAAACAGTGGATAATCGAGTCTTGATTGAACTGGAAAAATTCTACCAGACTTCCAGTCTTCTCATGGGACTCAGCGCCCTCAATCCAGATGCTCCTACTCGCGCCGCTTGGCGGGCCTATGACCGTTTCCACTTTGACCAAGTCAAGACCAAGTTGAGTCTCTACGGACCAACCATTATCTTGTAGAAAATAAAAGAAGTTGAGACAGACTGAACTCAACTTCTTTTTTAGTGTCGTATAGGCAAGATTAATCCTGCATCTGACGTTTGACCTGATAAGGCAAATACAAGACTAGTAAAACCAAACCAGCTCCCAGTAAGGCTAGAAGGGCTAGTTTTTCTTGGAAGGTAATCAACCCAACAACTAATTCCACTACTAAGACCAAACTGGTCAATCCTCGAACTACCGCCTGTAAGCCTTTTTCCTTTTGCCCCTTGTCCAGCGGAAAGAGTTGGGTCAAATACTGGTAGTCAAAGGCATGATAGAGGGCCAGCAACTGGAAGAGCAAGAGGTAGTTAAAGAGAACCACCACTGCTGTCGCAATCCAAGCTTGCTCGATAAAAACCTGCGCCAGCAAGGAAAGTAGGAGCAGACGGAGACTGAGGGCAAAGAGGTCTCCATTTCGCAGATAAGAACGCAGATAGAGATTTTGCCAAATCTTTCCAGGCACCTTCTGAACAGCCTTTAGGATAAAGTCCAGATAGGCACGACGCTTGACGCTGTTTGAAATTCCCTTTACCTGCGTAAAGAGGGCAAAGAAACGAAGCAAGACTTGCTTACGCTTGCTTTCTTGAGAAATAACATAGTCCCAGTCCAGTCCAGTTTCCGTGAAAAATTTACTGGCCTTTTGACGAAAGAGGAAATATTTACCTACTCCCAATAAAAACACATAGACCAGAAAAACTGGCAAGCCATAACCCATGGCTAAAAATAAAGGCGCAAATAACAGCAAAAAAAGGGTCTGGACAAAAAGCCAAAAGACTAGGGAAATGCCAGTTTGACGCTTGAGATGGAGTTTGATTTCCTCTTCTCCAACTAAGAGAAAGAGCTTGTCCGGAGCCTCCATATAGGTGGCAATTCCTCCCCAAAGCAAAAGTAAAACAGAGGTAATTCCTACAAACAAAAGAATAGGCCAATGATTTTCAGGAAAATCTTGTAAGAGTTGACTGTACTGGTAGGCTAAAAACCCCAGCAAGACAAGCAGGAACAAGACAAAGTGGTCATTGAGAACATAGCGCAGATAACCGACACACTCCTTACGAAAACCCTGCTTTCTCTTTAAAAACAAGTCTTTCATAGCTCCTCCTCTTTGGTCAGAGCCAAGTAAATATCATTCAAACTAGCCTCAGGCATATCAAAGGCTTCGCGCAGTTGCACTAAATTCCCCTTGGCACGCACCTCTCCCTTGTGGAGAATGACAAAGGCATCACACATCTTCTCCGCCGAATCCAGCACGTGGGTACTCATGAGAATGGACTTGCTCTTTTGCTTTTCCACTTCCAAAAGCTGAATCAAGTCAGAAATAGCCAGCGGATCAAGACCAAGGAAAGGCTCATCTACGATAAAGAGACTCGGATCCACCACAAAAGCACAGATAATCATGACCTTCTGCTTCATCCCTTTTGAAAAATGAACAGGGAACCAGTCTAATTTCTGGTCCAGACGGAACATTTTTAACAAGGGTTCTACTCGATCAAAAGCCACTTTCTGCTCAATACCATAAGCCATAGCAACCGTTTCGATATGCTCTCTGAGGGTCAATTCCTCATACAAACTAGGTGTCTCAGGAATGTAGCCAATCTGCTTGCGGTAGCTCGTTGCATCTTCTTGCAGGGTCAGGCCATTGATATTGATGGAGCCACTATAAGGTGTCAACAGACCGATAATTTCATTAATAGTCGTCGATTTCCCAGCACCATTGAGACCAATCAAACCAACTAACTGTCCGCTTTCAACGGTAAAAGACACATCTTTCAAGACAGGGACATGGACATAGCCACCTGTCAGGTTTTTAATTTCTAACATATTTTCTCCAAATCTGGTATAATGTAGCTATATTATATCAAAATTCAATACAGTAGAGGTAGATTTTATGTCAGAT
>JAWERV010000103.1:0-2444 GCA_032481955.1 Streptococcus mitis
CGCTAAAATACGAATATAGTTTTTACGAATTTTACCAGAAACTGTTGCTAAAATCTGATGTCCATTTTCAAGTTCAACCGTAAACATTGCATTCGGCATTGTATCAACTACTTTGCCTTCAACTTCAATCACATCGTCTTTTGCCACGCAAAAGCACCTCCATAAATTTCGATTCGATGCCTCTAGACACAGAGACAACAATTATAAGTCAGACTATCTCAGTATAACATTTGTAGCGGATTTTTGCAAGTGTGAAAAACGCTTTATTTCAAATTTGTCAATACTTTTTCGATATCTGAGAAGACATCATTGATATCTTGATTACCTTCGATGTCATGAACCAAACCTTTGGCACGGTAGTGAGCAATGATTGGTTCTCCTTGAGCAATATTCACATCCAAACGACGTTTAACTGTCTCAGGCTTATCATCTTCACGTTGGTAGTAATCTTCTTCTTTATAGTCAACTGGTGGGTTAAAGACCTTATGGAAAGTTTCTCCAGTTACGCGGTGGATGATACGGCCACTCAAACGTTCCAAGAGGCTGTCTGGATTTACTTCAATGTTGATAACACCTTCTAGTTCAATACCAAGTTCAGCCAATGTTTTGTCCAAGGCATGAGCTTGTTCGATTGTACGTGGGTAACCATCCAACAAAAATCCTGTTTCTTTAATATCATCTTGTGAAAGACGTTCTTTTACGATTCCATTTGTAACTTCGTCAGGAACCAATTCACCCTTGTCAATGTATGACTTAGCAAGAACACCCATTTCAGTTTGATTTGCCATTGCAGCGCGGAACATATCACCTGTTGAGATATGTGCAACATGGAATTGTTCTACGATTTTTGCTGCTTGAGTTCCCTTACCTGCACCAGGTAAGCCCATAATCAAAAGATTCATGATTTGATCTCCTTATTTTATTTTTAAATAGAAGCAAAAAGCCTTTTCACCCCTATTTAAAAACAAAATAGAAGAGGGGAGACCAAACTCTCACTAATGTTAGAGTTAAACCTCCACTCCCTCAGCATTTACTGATTATGTAAATACTTTTATTCTGTTCTGTCCATGAAACCAACATACTTACGTTTCAATAGGTAACCTTCCAATTGCTTGATTCCTTCGATACCTGTAGAGATAATGATCAAAAGACTGGTTCCTCCAAAAGCAACTGCTTCTGAAAGTCCGAAAACATCTTTTGCTACAATCGGTAAAATAGAAATTACACCAAGGAAGAGGGAACCAACAGTTGCAAGACGACGAAGAAGTTTAGACATATATTCTTCTGTACCTTTACCAGGACGAACTCCGTGGATATAGGCACCGCTCTTTTGTAGGTTCTCTGCCGCTTTTTCAGGATTAATCTGTACAAACGTGTAGAAGAATGTAAAGAGAATAATCAACAAAGCATACATAGCAATACCAGTTGGTGAAGTTGTTGCCAGCATTTCTTGTGCTGTTCTTACCCAAGCCCAATCATGACCTGTAGCGCTTAAAAACTGTAGAATAGCTGCTGGCGCCGCAGTAATCGAACTTGCGAAGATAACAGGGATAACTCCAGCAGGGTTTACCTTCAATGGAAGGTAAGAGCTAGATGGAGCACCTTGCGCAACCTTAGTATATTGGATTGGAATTTTGTATTCTGCTTGTTGAACATAAGTTGTAAAATAAATGATCAACAATACAGTAATAATCAAAATGATTACGAAAATGATAGATGAGTTGATACGGCTACTTGGGACGTTTACAAAGTAGTCCACATAGATGCCCTGAATCATCTCTGGAATTGAGGCAACAATCCCGGCAAAGATGATCATAGAAACACCATTTCCGTATCCCTTATCTGTAATTTGCTCTCCCAACCAAGTAACAATCATGCTACCAGCTGTTAAAATGATACCAATCATGATAAAGACTTGTGGAGTAAGAGCTGTTTTCAACAATTGAGCTCCAGCCAAAGTATTAAAACCAGCTGTAATCCCGATAGATTGCACAAAGGCTAAAACAAGAGCAATATAACGAGTAGCTTGATTCAATTTTCTTCGACCTACTTCCCCTTGTTTACCCCACTCTACAAATTTGGGTAAAATATCCATTTGCAAGAGTTGTACAACGATAGAGGCCGTAATGTAGGGACTGACACCAAGAGCAAAAACTGAGAAGTTTTTCATGGCATTTCCTGACACCAAGCTCAACATGTTTAAGAAGGATAATCCACTTAAAGCATTCAAGCTATTAGCATTCACACCAGGAACTGTAATGCTAGTCCCGATACGAAAAACCAAAACGATAAAAATTGTAAATAAAATTTTTGATCGAACTTGCTTGACTTTAAGAGCTTCTCTTAATAATTTAAAAAACATAGGTCACCTCTCTTAGATGACTTCTACTGAACCACCTTTAGCAGTGATAGCTTCTTCAGCTGATTTAGAGAATTTAGCTGCT
>JAWERV010000104.1:0-2397 GCA_032481955.1 Streptococcus mitis
GAATGCGGTGACTTTATAGGGAGATTATTATGAAAAAGAAAAGTTTAGGATATTTGTTACAACAAGTTAGGAGGTCTTCTTGTAACTGTCTATAGTATACCCGACCTATCTTAAACAAATCTTAAAAATCTCTTACGACCAAACACTTTCTAAAATATTTGTTTGTTCACGACCAGGACCTACTGAGAAAGTAGAAATACGAACGCCAACCAATTCACTCACACGACGAACGTAGTTACGCGCATTCTCAGGAAGATCTTCCAAATTACGAACTCCAGTGATATCTTCTGACCAACCTGGTAACTCTTCATAGATAGGCTTGCAACGTTTTAATTGCTCAAGACTAGCTGGATAGTAGTCAATACGTTGACCATCAAGATCATAGGCCACACAGATTTTCACTGTATCCAAACCACTCAAAACATCGATAGAGTTCAATGAAAGGTTAGTAATACCAGAAACACGACGGCTATGACGCATCACAACTGAGTCAAACCAACCCACACGACGTGGACGACCAGTTGTTGTACCATATTCATGACCGACTTCGCGGATACGTTCTCCCACTTCATCAAACAATTCAGTTGGGAAAGGACCATCTCCTACACGACTCGTATAAGCCTTACATACACCAACAACCTTGTCAATCTTGCTTGGACCAACACCAGAACCAATCGTAACACCACCAGCCACAGGGTTTGATGACGTAACAAATGGATACGTACCTTGGTCTATATCTAGCATAACACCTTGTGCACCTTCAAAAAGCACACGTTTACCGTTATCAAGTGCATCATTCAAAATGACAGATGTATCCGTCACATACTTCTTGATTTGTTGACCATATTCATAATATTCCTCAAAAATATCATCAAAAGCAATCGCTTTACTGTCATACAATTTTTCAAAAAGACGATTCTTTTCAGCAAGGTTACGTTCTAAACGCTCACGGAAAATATCTTTATCTAAAAGATCTGCGATACGAATCCCAACACGAGCAGCCTTGTCCATATAAGCTGGACCAATTCCCTTTATTGTAGTCCCAATCTTATTGTCGCCCTTAGCTTCTTCTTGCAAGCGATCCAACTCGATATGATAAGGCAAAATAACATGCGCACGATCAGAAATACGCAAGTTATCAGTTGTCACACCTTCCTCATGAAGATAGCTCAACTCTTTCACAAGAGATTTAGGATTTACAACCATACCATTCCCAATAACAGAGATTTTTTCAGGGAAGAAAATCCCAGATGGAATCAAGTGCAATTTAAATTTCTTACCATCGATCACAATCGTGTGGCCTGCATTATCACCACCTTGGTAACGTGCAATCACTTCTGCATTCGCTGAAAGGAAGTCTGTAATCTTCCCTTTACCTTCATCACCCCATTGGGTACCTACAACAACAACTGAAGTCATAATCTTGTCTGAGCCCTCAGGCTCTTCCTTTCTCACATACATGGCAGGACTCTCACCTGCAATTATATCTTACAATTTATTATAAGAAAAAATCGCCTTTTTATCAAGAAGAAACAATAGAAAGATTTGCTATTTCCAACTATTAAAAAATGATTTAGAAAAATAAGTAGCTATTATTATTATCTTTCCATAAAAAAGTAAATTTGTTCGGAAATTTACTCAAAACATCTCAACAAGCAACAAAACCTTGTTTCATTATCAATTTTTCAAGATACAAACGATAAGCAACACGATAATGGTAAACAATAAAATCCCTACGACACCCAATGCCATATCTAACTAAATAATAAATTAAAAATTTAAAATGAAAATCTTCCCAGTCCCAACTATTACCAAAGAAAGTAGCATACTCTTCTTCGATACTTTTATAGAAATCTGTCATCTGATCATAAATACTTTGTAGCATAAATATATACTCCTTTTCTTTTTATGACCTTATTCTAACAAAAAATTTTAATCATATATTATCAATTCCTGAATTGTTAAAATACAAACCTCAACAAAATAACAAAAAGAAAAAATTGACAGAATAGGAATAAATTTACTACCTAAATTTCAAATGATTAAAGTCCTAAAGAGACCGACTTAAAACTTTGGGGTAAATCCTCTTAGAACTATAATATTTTTATATAGGTATTATGGATCTGATTTTGTAGTATAAAAAATTTCGGTAACTTCCACTTTACTGGCCAAAGTAGAAGTTAGTCTAATCTCTCCAAGAAAAATGTATCTCACCAAATAACACAAAATAGATTATAAATTACATAATCATGACCACCCGTCAAACGGGTGGTTTGTCCCAGGGCTATAAGCCCAAATTACCAGCCAGCGCCTAAAGACGCTGGCTTTCACGTTGTTCAAGCCTTATTGCTCTTGACTCGTCACTTGCCTCTCAAAGAGGCTTTAGTATTACTTACC
>JAWERV010000105.1:0-2386 GCA_032481955.1 Streptococcus mitis
ACAAAATCATGTGCGATTGACATTTCGAGGTTTCTAATAATATAATGAGCATATAAAAGTACAGGAGACTAAGACGAATGAATTCAGAATCATATATCAAACAAGAGTTAGAACAATTGCAGCATAATTGTAAAGGGCCATGCTAAAATGTAGGAAACGGGCCATTGAAAATGTAGGTTAACTTTAAAATTGTGATAGGCTTTTCCTTATGAGAAAAGACATCCTAGAAAGTATAACCGAACATCTTATGACTGGAATTAAACCTAATTTCGCTGATATTGCCAGACGCTATAATTGTGACTATCGGACGGTCAAACGTTATTATGACCTCGGAAAAGAAAAGACCCTTGAAGAAGCTTCAAAACGAAGGGTCCCACCGTCACTTATTGAGAACTATAAATCAATCATTGAAGATAAACTCAAGCTTGGCTGCTCTGTGCGCTCAATTTACTACTTCATCCAACTAAAAGGCTATCAAGGCTCATATACGACCGTCAAACGCTATGCCAGATTGATTCGAGAATCCTGCAAACATAAAGCAACGATTCGAATTGAAACAACGCCTGGACTTTCTGCTCAAGTCGACTGGAAAGAAAATTTAAAACTGATCTCACGCAATGGTGAAGTGTTTACGATTAATATCTTTCTGTATATTCTTGGCTACTCTCGGATGAAGTATCTTCAATTGACCGTCGACCGTCTCCAACCCACACTCTTTGAGTGTCTCAATCACGCTTTTGAGAAATTCGGAGGTGTCCCTGAAGAAATTTGGTTTGACAATATGAAAACAGTGGTGGACCATTCTAAAAGTCAATTCTCAAATGTTGTTTTCAATGAACGATTCAGGCAGTATGCAAAAGATGCTGGATTTAAACCCATTGCTTGTCGGCCATTCAGACCTCAAACCAAAGGTAAAGTAGAAGCGCTTGCGAGAACTGTTGACCGCCTGCTTGTCTTTAACAATGAGTTTGAAGACCTTGAAGAATTACAAGCACTGGTCCAACAATTGATGGAAGATTTGAATCATAAAGAAATCTCTCAAGCGATTGGAACCTCACCTTCTGAACGTCTTGACCAAGAGGCGTTGAATCTCAAGGCTTTTGATTTAGAGCTTCTCAAAGTTTATAGTCAATTGAGTGTTCCTTTGACTCGAAAAGTCTCTAAAGAGGCACTTGTGATCTTTGAAGGGCGTAAATATTCAGTGCCGGTTAAATATATTGGACAGACCGTAACCTGTGAAAAAGAACAAGAGGACCTTAAAGTCTATTGTGACCAACGCTTGATTGCTCGTCATCCTTTAAGCGACCGTCCCTTTAATTATCGCCGTGAAGATTACGTTGAAATTCTTAAATCAGATGTCTTCAAACATCTTGAAGAAGACGAACTAGAGGCTTATGTGGATGAGAATCTTCAAGCCTACGATTTATTGTGAAGGGAGCGCTTATGACAACTTATCATCAATTACTCAACCAATTGGACCATTTAAAACTCGATCGTGTGCGTCAGCTCTTACCAGAGTTCTTAGATGAGCATGCGGATATTTCCTTAGTAGAGGGCCTTCATGAACTCTTGAGTGAAGAACTTCGTGAACGAGAAGCGCTCCTTCAGGAAAGACGATTAAAAAAAGCCCATCTGCCTTATGAAAAGCGTGTGATGGACTTTGATTTTCAGTTTCAACCGAAAATTAATAAAGCAGAGATTTTAGATTTACATACCTTACGTTTTTTAGATAAGCATGAGAATCTTCTCTTCATTGGCAATAGTGGCGTAGGTAAGACACATTTAGCTATTTCTATCACTTTAGAAGCCCTAGAGAAAGGTTATAGCTCTTACTTTTGTATGAGTACTGAATTAGTGGACCGTTTATTAAGAGCCAATCAAAAAGGAACTTTAGAGCGAGTATTAAAACAGTATGCCAATTATGATGTACTTGTTATTGATGAAGTGGGTTATCTGCCCTTTTCAAGAGATGGAGCGAGTCTTCTCTTTCAACTGATTAATATGAGATATGAAAAGAAATCCACGTTGATTACTACGAATATCCCACTTTCTCAATGGTCTGAGTTTCTTCAAGATAAGAAATTAACGAATGCTTTATTGGACCGCTTGGTTCATCATTCTAAAGTCATTTCTATTACTGGAAAATCTTATAGAATGAAAGACTATAGTGAGAAGAAAACCAAAACCCCAAAAAGTAAATAAAGTGATGGGCCCAAAACCAACAATTTGGGTGGCCCATTTCCTACATTTTCAATGACCCAAAACCAACATTTTTAGATGGCCCTTGACAACATAGCCTGATTCACTGACTAAAGCATGACATTTACATCCATAGAAGTACTGTCCCTTTGTAGCATTGTAGCCAACATTTGCATAATCTCCAAGA
>JAWERV010000106.1:0-2223 GCA_032481955.1 Streptococcus mitis
TTGAGATTGCCATGATGTTTCTCCTTTTTATTTGGCTTCATCCGAGTGACAGGTTGGCATGCCTGTAACCAAGAAGAAGTTATTTGTCTTTACGACAATCCCTATTCTACCAATAACTAACTTCTTTGTCAACAGATTTACTTTCTTTCTCTTTGCTTCACCAGCATAATGGAGATACCAAATTTCTTCTAAAGATTACCATTCCTAATTCTCCCCCTAAACAAGGAAATTCAAAAAAATCTACAAATATCTTGAAAATTTTCACAATCATGCTATAATAATCCATAGAGACAAGTCATTTAGTCCCTTTCTACTAGAGAGTGCGTGGTTGCTGGAAACGCATAGAAAGCCTAAACTGATACTACTCTTGAGTTTTTATGAAAACATAAAACGGTGGCCACGTTAGAGCCAATCAGAGGTGTCCCTCTCTTTTGAGGAACATAAATGAAGGTGGAACCACGTTGCGACGTCCTTTCGAGGATGTCGCTTTTTGTTTTTCTAGCTTTCTCAATCCTCTGTCCCTGTTTTCAGAATAGGGTTAACACATTCGTCAATAATATAAGTAAGGAGAACATCATGATTAACATTACTTTCCCAGATGGCGCGGTTCGTGAATTCGAATCTGGCGTTACAACTTTTGAAATTGCCCAATCTATCAGCAATTCCCTAGCTAAAAAAGCCTTGGCTGGTAAATTCAACGGCAAACTCATCGACACTACTCGTGCTATCACTGAAGATGGAAGCATCGAAATCGTGACACCTGATCACGAAGACGCCCTTCCAATCTTGCGTCACTCAGCTGCCCACTTGTTCGCCCAAGCAGCTCGTCGCCTTTTCCCAGACATTCACTTGGGAGTTGGTCCAGCCATCGAAGATGGTTTCTACTACGATACTGACAACACAGCTGGTCAAATCTCTAACGAAGACCTTCCTCGTATCGAAGAAGAAATGCAAAAAATCGTCAAAGAAAACTTCCCATCAATCCGTGAAGAAGTTACTAAAGACGAGGCTCGTGAAATCTTCAAGAACGACCCTTACAAGTTAGAATTGATTGAAGAACACTCAGAAGACGAGGGTGGTTTGACTATCTACCGTCAAGGCGAATATGTAGATCTTTGCCGTGGACCTCACGTCCCATCAACAGGCCGTATCCAAATCTTCCACCTTCTCCATGTAGCAGGTGCTTACTGGCGTGGAAATAGCGACAATGCTATGATGCAACGTATCTACGGTACAGCTTGGTTTGACAAGAAAGACTTGAAAAACTACCTTCAAATGCGTGAAGAAGCTAAAGAACGTGACCACCGTAAACTTGGTAAAGAGCTTGACCTCTTCATGATTTCTCAAGAGGTTGGTCAAGGTTTGCCATTCTGGTTGCCAAACGGTGCAACTATCCGTCGTGAATTGGAACGCTACATTGTCGACAAGGAGTTGGCTTCAGGCTACCAACACGTCTACACTCCACCACTTGCTTCTGTTGAGCTTTACAAGACTTCTGGTCACTGGGATCATTACCAAGAAGACATGTTCCCAACTATGGACATGGGTGACGGGGAAGAATTCGTCCTTCGACCAATGAACTGTCCACACCACATTCAAGTCTTCAAACACCATGTTCACTCTTACCGCGAATTGCCAATCCGTATCGCTGAAATCGGTATGATGCACCGTTACGAAAAATCTGGTTCCCTCACTGGTCTTCAACGTGTGCGTGAAATGTCACTCAACGACGGTCACCTCTTTGTTACTCCAGAACAAATCCAAGAAGAATTCCAACGTGCCCTTCAGTTGATAATCGATGTTTATGAAGACTTCAACTTGACTGAATACCGCTTCCGCCTCTCTCTTCGTGACCCTCAAGATACTCACAAGTACTTTGATAACGATGAGATGTGGGAAAATGCTCAAACTATGCTTCGTGCAGCGCTTGACGAAATGGGTGTTGACTACTTTGAAGCCGAAGGTGAAGCAGCCTTCTACGGACCAAAATTGGATATCCAAGTTAAGACAGCCCTTGGAAAAGAAGAAACTCTTTCTACTATCCAGCTTGACTTCTTGCTTCCAGAACGCTTCGACCTCAAATACATCGGAGCTGATGGTGAAGAACACCGTCCAGTTATGATCCACCGTGGGGTTATCTCAACTATGGAACGCTTCACAGCTATCTTGATTGAGAACTACAAGGGTGCCTTCCCAACATGGCTTGCACCACACCAAGTAACC
>JAWERV010000107.1:0-2150 GCA_032481955.1 Streptococcus mitis
CAATCATCTCCAATAATAGCGCTCTGGACTTATCCATCTCCTCCTGTTTCCAAAGGTGGTAACAATAATTGTATTTTATTTTGATATACAACTCAATTTGTTCACGCACACTGGTATCGATTTTTGAAAGAGCTACGGAAACCTGATCATATAGTTGTTCAAATTTCTCCTTATCCTCATCATAGCCTAAAAAAATCAGCAGGGTATTCAAAATATACAAGTAGTCCACTTTCTCAATACTAATTCTACTGAGGATGTCTTCTATTTTTGAAATAGCTAGTTTTAATTGATGTTCACATTGATAGGTTAGAATGGCATCTATCCAGTCCAGATAAATCTTTTCATCAAAAGATAAAGAAGTCTGTTGCTTTCTCTCTCCCTCAAAAGCATATTTCAAAGAGGCATAATCTTGATTTTCCAACAATGTTTCAGACAATCTCTTGAAAGCAGACAAGCCTAGAAACTCTTTCGAAATTTCTCCTGAAAAGAAATAGTCCATATTTAAGCCCATTTTTTCAGATAATTTATATAACAAATCTGCTCCTGGCATATATTTGCCTTGTTCCATTCGACTTATCTGAGTTTGTTGGCAAATTCCTTCTGCCAATTCTTTTTGCGACCAGCCCAGCTCTTTTCGCTTATTTTTTAATCTTGTTGCTAATAATGCATGCATGCTAACCACCACTATTTATATTCTATAAAAACATTATACTACTTTTTTAAGAAGATTATGACATATTGTCTACAAAGAGTGAACAGATTTCCCTACATGTAAGCAAAAAGAGGCTGGGAAAAACTAACTTTCCAATAAAACCACACAGTGATTTCAGCCTTGAACACAATCAAGCTGAAAGAAACACTGTGTGGTTTTTGAATGTTTAGAGGTCAGTTTTTAGAGTAATTGTCTATCAGAATGTTCTTTTATCTGTCAATAATCCTAAAAAATCTTGTCTCTTCAAGTCGGAGAAATGTTTGGTAGAAAGACTTCCTTTTTGAAGTCCATCATCTCTAACCTGTAAATAATAACTATGTTGGCTTGTTTTAATTGTCAAAAAATCGCCAAATATAAAAACTCTTTTCCAGTTGCGAATCTCAAATTCTTTCATCTCTGATTTTGGAATGCGGATAAGTCCTTGTCGCAAATCACGATGGTGCTCACTTGTGAAAGTCATCCCATTCCCAAGATTTCTTATCAGTAGTTCATCTGGAGTCACCATCACCAGCGCTATTTTAGTTAAGAAAATTTCAACTGTTGGTGGTAAAATCGCCAAATTAAACCAGGGATGTAGGTAGCGATAGGCTAAGAAATAATGAGGCTCCTCACCCAATCCTAGTTGTTTATATAAGGCCTTGACCTCACTATCTAACCTCGCTTCAAAAGACACATCCGAATGCGCTTCTTCCTTCTTCTGATTAAAATAACGCATCCAGACTAGAAAACCTATAAAGACTATAATAAATATTCCTGATAAGAGATATTTTACATTGTAGTTCATCACTTAACCTCCTGATTCACTACTCCACTTAAAGCAGAGGCCTATTTATTTTGAAAATAGTTCCATCACAACTTTAAATAAGACGGGTGTCATTAAAATTAGGATAATTCCTATCACAAATATCATGACTACTCGAAAAAGCTCCTTATTTTTAAACATTTTTCCACCCCTTTTCTAGTTACATCATAATACTCGAACAAATACAAAGTTAAGAATACCGTTTTTTGGCAGCGTTTACACAACTCGTTTCACCTATATTATAAATCAACATATATAACCTGTCAAGTAATCAAGGTATGGAATTAGATATTTTTAAAAAAAGGATTATAATTATATTTTGCACATAAAAAAGATAGCTTCTGCTATCCTTATACATTCTCTGACTACTTATCCATCAGATATTGTTCTACCTTGAGTGCCATAACTTCATTATTTTCAATTAGATCGAGCACCTTAGCTTTCATATAATAGTCCTTAGCAACAGAGAGATCAAGATCTTCTGTTACATTTCCCAACAAACAATATAAATCGGCTAACCTAAAGCTACTATGATATTTGTTACAAAATTCAATCATCTCCAATAATAGCGCTCTGGACTTATCCATCTCCTCCTGTTTCCAAAGGTGGTAACAATAATTGTATTTTATTTTGATA
>JAWERV010000108.1:0-2130 GCA_032481955.1 Streptococcus mitis
ATAAAAATCTCCTTTATCAATAATCATGCTATTATAAACCTATTTGAGTGCTTTGTATAGTGATAATAAATTGTTATCGGTAGGAGAATACTATGGAAATAAAAATAATTGATAAAATTTTATCTCAAAAATGTTTTTGGACAATTATTTTTACTTGTTGGGTTTTTATTGGAATTATAGTATCAATTTTTGATTCATCACTAAAACACAATTATATATATGTCTTTGGAGTAAATTCTCTACTGTTAGCTCAGATTATCACATACCAAAATTTAATGAAAAAAGAAATAATCCTTAAAATGTCTATTTCAGGTACTAAAGTGAATAATCTTCCACTATTTCCAATCTTCAGCAAAAATAATAGTTATCTAAACAAATGGTATAGTATATCTATTTGTTTTGCAATCGGTTTAATTTATTTCGTTTCACTAATATTATTAAAAGTTCTTATCTGGAACGAATTAATTACAATCTATGGCGCTATTACTCTAATCCTAACTGTATTTATTGCAATACAATTGTATTTAAAGTATCTACTCTATATTCTTACCTTAAGAAAGATTTCAAAATTAGAGTTTACTACATTGACACCAGTTTCTCTACATGATCCATCTGAATGTGATTGGATAGTTAAATTTACCGATAGTATGAGTTCATTTAGTAATTATTTTGGAATTTTAGGTATTGCTTATACTGCTCTATTCTATTTAACCACTCCACTATCTGCTATTAAATTTACCGGAAATACATTAATAATAGATACACCTAATAACCTAGTATTTAAAATTACTTGGGGAATAATTTTTATACTGATTGGTTTTGGTTATTTAATTTTTGACTATCTTTGGAAAAAATATATTAAAGATATAATAAAAAAAATAAAAAGAATGCAACTGAAGGAATATGATATTACCGATTACAGTAATAAACAACTTAATAAAGATTATATTGAGCTATTTAAACTCTATAAAGATTCCCCGAACTTTCCACAGTTATTCAATGGAAAACCACTCAATCCGATAGGTTTCATCCCCATTTTGATAAATCTATATAGGCTAGTTCAGCCATTTTTAACACAAAATTAGTGTTGTTTAAAAGAGCAGAGAATCCCAATCTCTGCTCTTTTATCTTAATAAATCCCCGCTCTTACCTTCGCTAATTTAATTGAATAATCAATAAAATAATTTAACCTTTCCATAGAATGATTTTTTTCCAAAACTTCACATTGTTTTTTTATATCAAACTCAATTAACGAAACTTCATTTTTTATATGTTTTAACACATTATATTTATTCAATAAAATTTCTAAATTAGTCACCTTATCTTTATTCTGAAGTTCCATTTTTTCTTTATTAGAGAGAAAATGTTCAAGGTAAACGTAACATAAATTTTTTCTACTTTTATTAATATCAAAATTATAATTCCCTTTGTATTTTACAGTGAACTCAGGATTAAAGTATGCTTCGCAATCATTTAGTAACTGAAATAAGTAGCCTAATTTGTAACCAATAATTGCTAAATGTTGATTATCTAACTCAGGATCATATGATTTCATGCCAATCACTAAACAATTTTGAATAACTTGTGAAGTTTGGTTATCTAAGATTTCTTTTATTTTATCAATACTTACATTCATATCAATATTCAATTCTTGTATTGTTCCTTGACACATTCTAATAATCATACGACTAAATACCCTAATTGTAGAATCATCAATTTCAGATAATAATTCAATACACTTTCCTAATAAAAAAACTGTGATTACTAGGGCTTCATCAATAGAATATTGCTTATGTACTGTGTATATGCTATGTCTTTTATCATCTTGATCTATAATATCATCAATAATAATAGAGGATTTATGAATTAACTCAATAGCTATTGCAGACTTGTAAACTTTTTCATTTAGATTCTCAGAAAACAACTTATAACCATAATATGTTAATAATGGTCTAAAACGACTCCCATTCACCACTTGAAGTATCTCATGATATTGTACTGGTAGTTCAAGCAGTATTGATTTAATCCTAGAATCAATAGTGAACAAAAAATCTTTTTCTTCACTATTTAACGTAATTATTGGTGTCTTTTCCATAGTATTCTCCTACCGATAACAATTTATTATCACTA
>JAWERV010000109.1:0-2127 GCA_032481955.1 Streptococcus mitis
TTTCGGCATGAGGAGTGCCGGCCGGTGGTTTGTTTTACTGGTTGTCCGTCTTGCCGAACATGAGGGCTTGGCTGACGCGTCGGCTGGGGCCGGTGAATTCGATGAGGCGTCCGTGGTGGACGATGCGGTCGATGATCGCGGCGGCGAGTTTGTCGTCGGCGAAGATCGTCCCCCATTTGCTGAACTCGATGTTCGTGGTGAAGATGATGCTGCGACGTTCGTAGCTGCCGGCGATGATCTGGTAGAGGAGACGGGCCCCGTCGAGGCGCACGGGCGCGTAGCCGAACTCGTCGAGGATGATCAGGTCGGCACGGGCGAGGTCCCTGAGCAGGCTGTCGAGGGCGCCGTCGCGTTTGGCCTTGCCGGGCTGGAGCACGAGCTCCGCGGTCTGCCGGAACCTCACGCTCCTGCCTTGCTCGATGGCGAGCATGCCCGGGGCGGTGGCCAGGTGGGTCTTTCCGCGTCCCGTCTTGCCGTAGAACACGAGGTCCTGCGCCTTGGCCGCGAAATCGAGGCCGGTCAGCTGCTCCTTGGCGTATCCGTCGGGCAGGCGCACGTTCGCGAAGTCGTAGCCGTCGAGGCTTTTGGGCACCGGGAACCGGGCCTGGCGCATGAGCCTTGCCCGTTTGGAGGCCTCCCTGTTGGCCGGTTCCGTGGCGAGCATGCGGTCGATGGCGTCCAGTTGGCGGGGCGTGGCCCATTCGAGCGTTTCGTCGATGGTGGCCTGCGAGATGAACAGGCTCCTCGCCCGCTCGCGCAGCGGGCCGGGGTCGGTCCGTCCGTTCTTCTGGTTCACTCGTCCTCCTTGGTGTAGGCGATGTCGTATTCGCTCAGGTCCACGGGGTCGTCGTAGGCCACGGGTCCCAGGCCCGAGGCGTGGCGTGCCGCGGCCAGACATACCCCGGCCCGGTCCGTGCCTCCGGTGGATTCGAGGATCACCGGGCATGCCGGCCACGGCCGCCCGCCAGCCGCTCTCGCCGTCGGCGTGCAGCAGGGCACGCAGGCCGTCGCGCCGCGTGGCCTCGTCCTGCGCGTCGATCCATTCGCGAAGCGGGTCGGGCATCGCGTCGCGCACCCGGCTGTTGCGCCAGGCCGCCGGCCGGTCGCGCAACAGCCCGAGCTGGCTCGACGGGTCGCCGCTGTCGGTCGGCTTGTCCCCGTAGGACCTCGGATGCGTGATCACGCGTTTGCCTTCGGCATCGAGGATCTCCACCTCCAGGGCCCTCAGGCCGACGATCATCTCATGGCCGGCGTGTTCGGGTCCGGCCGCGTACCGGTGGCGGCCCTGGACGGTGATGTTGCCGTATTTGTCGGCCTTCATCCTCGTCCACGTGACCACGTCGAACGGCTTGGCGGGCAGGGGCAGCAGCGCCTTTCGGTCCTCGTCGAACAGGCCGGTCTGGCTCTCGCCCTTCCTGTGGTGGTCCTTGTCCCCCAGTTCGAGGCGGCGGCCGGGCAGGCGCAGGTTGAAGCTGTCGAGGTTCCATACGCCGGGCACCGGCACGAACGGCCTGCGGCGCACGGCCCCGACCCGGGCCTCGACGCCGCCCTTCTCGTGTCCCGAGTACGGGTTGCGGAACGTGTACTCGAACCCGTAGTGCGCCTGGAACGCCTGGAACAGGCGGGTCAGGCGGATCCCGTCGAACCATTTGCGTCCGACGCCGGCGGCGTTGTCATACACGATGCGTTCGGGCACCCCGCCCAGCCATTCGCATAGGTTCCTGAAGGCCTGGCACGTGCACTCCGCGTTCTCCCCGGGCATCAGCCGGCTCGGCCCGATGTTCGAGTACGGGAAATCCAACACGAAATGCCGCATTCGCGTCACGACGCCCCGGTAGCGCACGTCGACCTGGCCGAAGTCCGCCCGGCATTCGCCCGGATGCCACGACAGGTCCAGGAAACCGGCCTCCCGCTCCGCCGCGGCCTCGCGCCTGAGCCGCGCCACGGTTGTGTCTGTTCAATAGAAAGTGGGCCGTGTGAGCGTGTGGAAAGTCTCCAGATGAGCGGCAGGTTTTAGTCCATTTCAGCGTGGGGCGAGAAATGAACACCGGCCCGTCCTGCCCGTACTAGTTTCCCGAGTCGGAAGCAAACCATTCGGTTTCTCGGGAAAGGAAAGGAATGACGGTA
>JAWERV010000110.1:0-2126 GCA_032481955.1 Streptococcus mitis
TCATATGTCCATATAATATATGGGAGTCTGTGTACAGTCTGAGAGGAAGTGTTAAACTTCGACCGCACCTGATCTGGGTAATGCCAGCGTAGGGAACGATACTTAGTCTATTCTGCACCTTTTCCATATATGGTAAAGGTTTTTCTTTTTGTCAAAGGAAAATGAGAAGAGGAGGTTTTTATGAAAGCAAGCATTGCCTTGCAAGTTTTACCCCTAGCACAGGGGATTGATAGGATTGCTGTTATCGATCAGGTCATTGCTTATCTGCAAGCTCAAGAAGTGACCATGGTAGTGACACCATTTGAAACGGTCTTGGAAGGGGAGTTTGATGAGCTTATGCGCATTCTCAAAGAAGCGCTGGAAGTGGCAGGGCAGGAGGCAGACAATGTCTTTGCCAATGTCAAAATAAATGTAGGAGAGATTTTAAGTATTGATGAGAAACTTGAAAAGTATACTGAGACGACACATTAGTCTATTGGGCTTTCTAGGAGTTTTGTCAATCTGGCAGTTAGCAGGTTTGCTTAAACTTCTCCCCAAGTTTATCCTGCCGACACCTCTTGAAATTCTCCTGTCCTTTATTCGTGACAGAGAATTTCTCTGGCACCATAGCTGGGCGACCTTGAGAGTGGCTTTACTGGGGTTGGTTTTGGGAGTCTTGATTGCCTGTCTCATGGCTGTGCTTATGGACAGTTTGACTTGGCTTAATGACCTGATTTACCCTATGATGGTGGTTGTTCAGACTATCCCGACCATTGCTATAGCTCCTATTCTGGTCTTGTGGCTAGGTTATGGGATTTTGCCCAAGATTGTCTTGATTATCTTGACGACAACCTTTCCTATTATCGTCAGCATTTTGGACGGTTTTAGGCATTGTGACAAGGATATGCTGACCTTGTTTAGTCTGATGCGGGCCAAGCCTTGGCAAATCCTGTGGCATTTTAAAATTCCAGTCAGTCTGCCTTACTTTTATGCAGGTCTGAGGGTCAGTGTTTCCTACGCCTTTATCACAACAGTGGTATCTGAGTGGTTGGGAGGCTTTGAAGGACTAGGTGTTTACATGATTCAGTCCAAGAAACTGTTTCAGTATGATACCATGTTTGCTATTATTATTCTGGTATCGATTATCAGCCTTCTCGGTATGAAGTTGGTCGATATTAGTGAAAAATATGTTATTAAATGGAAACGTTCATAGAATTAGAATGTTTCAAAAAAGAAAAGAGGAAATCAAAATGAAAAAAACATGGAAAGTGTTTTTAACGCTTGTGACAGCTCTTGTAGCTGTTGTGCTTGTGGCCTGTGGTCAAGGAACTGCTTCTAAGAACAACAAAGAGACAGAACTCAAGAAAATTGACTTTATCCTAGACTGGACACCAAATACTAACCACACAGGACTTTATGTTGCCAAGGAAAAAGGTTATTTCAAGGAAGCTGGAGTGGATGTTGATTTGAAATTGCCACCAGAAGAAAGTTCTTCTGACTTGGTTATTAACGGTAAGGCACCATTTGCAGTGTATTTCCAAGACTACATGGCTAAAAAATTGGAAAAAGGTGCAGGAATTACTGCCGTTGCAGCTATCGTAGAGCACAATACATCAGGAATCATCTCTCGTAAATCTGACAATGTAGTTAGTCCAAAAGACTTGGTTGGTAAGAAATACGGGACTTGGAATGACCCAACTGAACTTGCTATGTTGAAAACCTTGGTAGAATCTCAAGGTGGAGACTTTGAGAAGGTTGAAAAAGTACCAAATAACGACTCAAATTCAATCACACCAATTGCCAATGGCGTCTTTGACACTGCTTGGATCTACTATGGATGGGATGGTATCCTTGCTAAATCTCAAGGTGTAGATGCTAACTTCATGTATTTGAAAGACTACGTTAAAGAATTTGACTACTACTCACCAGTCATCATTGCTAACAACGACTATTTGAAAGATAACAAAGAAGAAGCACGTAAAGTTATCCAAGCCATCAAAAAAGGTTACCAATATGCCATGGAACACCCAGAAGAAGCTGCAGATATTCTCATCAAGAATGCACCTGAACTTCAGGAAAAACGTGACTTTGTCATCGAATCTCAAAAATACTTGTCAAAAGAATACGCAAGCGACAAGGAAAAATGG
>JAWERV010000111.1:0-2110 GCA_032481955.1 Streptococcus mitis
GCTATCTAACTCAGTCTATTATGCACAACGGATGCCTCATAAGGAGGGAACAGAACCCGACTTAGTTATGTTGATTGAAAATATGTGGTGGGTTTATACACCGAAAATTGAAGGTATTCGCTATGATGATGATGGTAGAAATTTTATTGAAAATTCGACTAACCTAACTGGTAAACCGACAAATTTTGATGAACTTATTGGTGGTTATGGTTATAGCGATCAAAACGATGTAACCTATAAATTCAATAAAAATTTTTCTCTGGAGTGGGCTATTGACAAGGATTATAAAAAAATTGATCTAGCTACAGTTGATGAAAAAAAAATAAAAGAAGAGATTAGAGAAACCGTTCAACCGGTACTTGATGTACAGAGTAAACCCCTCATCAATCTGCAGTGGTTGTTTAATCTACTGTATCAGGACAGGTTTAATTAGAGATGAAAGCATTAAAAAGAATCATTATAGGAACTATCCTAGTATTTAGTATAGGGGTGGTTGTATTTTTAGGGTTGAGTTTATACGCTTATAACAACTTGAAATATTATTCGGTCTACTATGCGCAACAGATGCCCCATAAGGAGGGAACAGAGCCCGACTTAGTTATGCTGATTGAAAATATGTGGTGGATTTATACACCAGAAATAGAAGGAATCCGCTATGATGATGATGGTAGAAATTTTATTGAAAATTCAACCAATATGATTGGTAAACCTACAAATTTTTCTGAGTTTGATGGAGGTTATAGCTATAGAGATCAAAATGATGTAGCTTATAAATTCGGGAAAAATTTTTCTCTTGAGTGGGCCATGAATAAAAAATATGAAAAAATTGATCTAACTACAATTGACGAAAAAAAGATAAAACAAGGTATTAGAGAGACCGTTCAACCCGTACTTGATGTACAATCTAAGCCCCTCATCAACCTTCAGTGGTTGTTTAATAAAATGTATCAGGACAGGTTTAATTAGAGATGAAAGCATTAAAAGGAATCATTATAGGAACTATCCTAGTATTTAGTATAGGGGTGGTTGTCTTCTTAGGGTTGAGTTTATACGCTTATAGCAACTTGAAATATTATTCGGTCTACTATGCGCAACAGATGCCTCATAAGGAGGGGACAGAGCCCGACTTAGTCATGCTACTTGAAAATATGGGTTCGATTTATACCCCGAAAATTGAGGGGATTCGCTATGATGATGATGGAATGAATAGTATAGTTAGAAATATTGAGGGAAAGGAGTCAATATTCTCTGCATCAGGAGATTATTTAATGTTTCATTCTGGTACTGATAATCATTATCTCTTCGATGAAGTTTTTCGTATTCAAAGTGCATTTGATGAACATTATAATGATATTGAATTCAATCAACAACTAGTTTTAGATGAAATTAGAGAAACCGTTCAGCCCATACTTGATGTACAGAGTAAACCCCTCATCAATCTGCAGTGGTTGTTTAATCTACTGTATCAGGACAGGTTTAATTAGAGATGAAAGCATTAAAAGGAATCATTATAGGAATTATCCTAGTATTTAGTATAGGGGTGGTTGTCTTCT
Source organism: Streptococcus mitis (assembly GCA_032481955.1). Lineage (GTDB taxonomy): Bacteria > Bacillota > Bacilli > Lactobacillales > Streptococcaceae > Streptococcus > Streptococcus mitis_DQ. The sequence continues at coordinate 1,554 of JAWERV010000111.1, forward strand.
TAGGGTTGAGTTTATATGCTTATGACAACTTGAAATATTATTCGGTCTACTATGCGCAACAGATGCCCCATAAGGAGGGGACAGAGCCCGACTTAGTCATGCTACTTGAAAATATGGGTTCGATTTATACCCCGAAAATTGAGGGGATTCGCTATGATGATGATGGGAATAATGCTATTGAAAATACCAAAACGGAAACAGTTCTGTCCAACTCTATGGGAAATTTTTTGTATCATAAAAATCGTGTAACTGTAGATTTTGATAGTACCTTTAGATTTTTCCATGTAAGTGACTTCACAGGAGAGCAACCCAAAAAAGAGATTAATGAAGCTGAAATAAAACAGGAGATTAGGGAGGTGTTTGCTCCAGTTATTGATGCTCAGCCCAAACCTCGGATCAATCTGCAGTGGTTGTTTAATAAAATGTATCAGGACAGGTTTAATTAAAGATGAAAGCAATAAAAGTAGTAATTTCTGTAATCATTGTAGTAGTGAGCATTGGCTTAGTAGTATTTATAGGAGCGAGTATGTATGCTGTTACTACGATTAATTTGCTAT
>JAWERV010000112.1:0-2075 GCA_032481955.1 Streptococcus mitis
TCTTCGTGAAGGTGTTGCGATCGGTGCAAAAGTTACCCTTCGTGGTGAACGTATGTACGAATTCTTGGATAAATTGGTTTCAGTTTCACTTCCACGTGTACGTGACTTCCACGGTGTTCCAACAAAATCATTTGATGGACGCGGGAACTACACACTTGGTGTGAAAGAACAATTGATCTTCCCAGAAATCAACTTCGATGACGTTGACAAAACTCGTGGTCTTGACATCGTTATCGTAACAACTGCTAATACTGACGAAGAGTCACGTGCATTGCTTACAGGCCTTGGAATGCCTTTTGCAAAATAATATAGGAGGTAAATCTAATGGCTAAAAAATCAATGATTGCTAAGAACAAACGTCCAGCGAAGTTCTCTACTCAAGCTTATACTCGTTGTGAAAAATGTGGTCGTCCACATTCAGTTTACCGCAAATTTAAACTTTGCCGTGTTTGCTTCCGTGAATTAGCTTACAAAGGACAAATCCCTGGTGTAACAAAAGCATCTTGGTAATATCATGATACAAAGAGCGTAACAACCACAGCAAAAATAGGAAATTTGGTGTAGGAGCGATGCTCCAAAACAAATTTATCTTTTTCGCCCAGGTTGTAGCTCGTGTTCAAATAAGAGTTTTCTCATTTGAATGTATCAATACTATCTGAGCCTAGCTCAATCATTAACTAGCAAGTGCAACTTGCAAACTACTAGTAAGAGGAGAAAAACAAAATGGTTATGACTGACCCAATCGCAGACTTCCTAACTCGTATTCGTAACGCTAACCAAGCTAAACACGAAGTACTTGAAGTTCCTGCATCAAACATCAAAAAAGGGATTGCTGAAATCCTTAAACGCGAAGGTTTTGTAAAAAACGTTGAAATCATCGAAGATGACAAACAAGGCATCATCCGTGTATTCCTTAAATACGGGCCAAACGGTGAAAAAGTTATCACTAACTTGAAACGTGTTTCTAAACCAGGACTTCGTGTCTACAAAAAACGTGAAGACCTTCCAAAAGTTCTTAACGGACTTGGAATTGCTATTCTTTCAACTTCTGAAGGTTTGCTTACTGATAAAGAAGCACGCCAAAAGAATGTTGGTGGGGAAGTTATCGCTTACGTTTGGTAATTGATGATGTGAGAGCGTTAAAAGAATGCAGTGAAAATAGGAAGTTTGTAGTAGGAGCGATGCTCCAAGACAAACTTATCTTTTTCACCAAATTCTTAGCTCGAACTCAAATCAAGATACAAGGCTCGTTAGAGCGTGTTCAGTTCAGCTCTTGAACTAAATAAGTATCTGAACCCCGTGAAAACTGGCCGTCTTGGCCTGACAATTTAACAGGAGAAAATAAACATGTCACGTATTGGTAATAAAGTTATCGTGTTGCCTGCTGGTGTTGAACTCACTAACAATGACAACGTTGTAACTGTAAAAGGACCTAAAGGAGAACTTACTCGTGAGTTCTCAAAAGATATTGAAATCCGTGTGGAAGGTACTGAAGTAACTCTTCACCGTCCAAACGATTCAAAAGAAATGAAAACTATCCACGGAACTACTCGTGCCCTTTTGAACAACATGGTTGTTGGTGTATCAGAAGGATTCAAGAAAGAACTTGAAATGCGCGGGGTTGGTTACCGTGCACAACTTCAAGGATCTAAACTTGTTTTGGCTGTTGGTAAATCTCATCCAGATGAAGTTGAAGCTCCAGAAGGAATTACTTTTGAACTTCCAAACCCAACAACAATCGTTGTTAGTGGAATTTCAAAAGAAGTAGTTGGTCAAACAGCTGCTTACGTACGTAGCCTTCGTTCACCAGAACCATATAAAGGTAAAGGTATCCGTTACGTTGGTGAATTCGTTCGCCGTAAAGAAGGTAAAACAGGTAAATAATGTTGAGTGGTTGATTTTCAACCACCAACCTATTTTCCAACTTTGTGCATAGCACACGATTTAAAACTAAAGAGGTGAAAACTGTGATTTCAAAACCAGATAAAAACAAACTCCGCCAAAAACGCCACCGTCGCGTTCGCGGAAAACTCTCTGGAACTGCTGATCGCCCACGTTTGAACGTATTCCGTTCT
>JAWERV010000113.1:0-2031 GCA_032481955.1 Streptococcus mitis
GCCCGACGCTTCTCAAAGATACGAGAAGATACAAGCAGCAAGCCGGTCGCAAATTTCTTCTTTCTGTCTTTTCTCCCCCGTCAAGGACACACGCGCATTTTTGACCTCGGCAACCTCAACCTCTTCTACAAAAGAAGACCAAGATCCACAGTTGGGGCAACGCCCCAGATATTTAGGGGAATTATACCCACAATTTTGACATACAAATATCGCTTTTTTTTGCGATGATAAACCTCTTTCTATATCTCTAACTCACACTCAATCACTTGGCAAAAATCAATCTTCTCATTTGTCACAAACTGACGCATGAGCATTCCGTGAGTTACAATGATAATAGTTTTATAATTTTTATATTTTTCCAAAGTTCTTAAAAAACGATGACGCATCTCCAGAGCTGTTTCATAGCGATAAGGAGAATCTTCAGGTAAACTTCCTTGATGTTTTAGATAATATTCATGAGCTACCAATACACTAGTTAAATCAGAGTTAGTACCATCTAAGTCTGGACGCCACTCATGAAAAAACGGCTCCACAAATAAGTCCAATCCTGTTTCAACCGCTATATAATGTGCTGTTTCTAAAGCCCTCGTCACAGACGATGAAATAATAATCTCTGCCTTTCCAAAACATGCAGTTTTAGCAACTTCTTTTGCCAGACTGCGACCTTTTCTTGTCAATGGTGCTAAATCACGACCAAAACCACTATAAAGTTGCGGATTTTCAAGTTTATCAAGCATACTATAATCTGGCTCCCCATGACGTACAAAGATAATCTTCATCCTAATGCCCTGTCGATCCAAATCCACCAGTTCGAACGCCATCAGCCGCATCTCCATCTGCAATTAAGAAAGGAGCAAAGACAGCCTGAACCACGCGTTCCCCAACTTCAAGAATCACTTCTTGATCAGTGATATTCTTCATCTGCGCAAAAATATGCCCTTCATTTCCAGGATTTCCATAGTAATCCCCATCAATGACACCAACCGAGTTAATCAAGACCAACCCCTTCTTACGAGGGTTTGAAGAACGATCATAGAGGTAGAGAACCTCAGTCGGCTGCATATAAGCCTTAACCCCTGTCGGAACTAATACAATCTCTCCTGGAGCGATAACTGTGCGCACAGCAACCTTTAAGTCGTAACCAGCCGCATGCGCCGTCTCACGCTTGGGCAATAAATTTTCATCTGTAAAACTAGAAACCAATTCAAAACCACGAATTTTCATCATCTTCTCTTTTCTATTATCATTTATTCTAGATTATTCTATCTTATTTATTCGGAAAAAGCACGAAAAAAAGAGCACACAATTCAAATCGCTTAGGGCTGCTGGATTCCTCCCCTGACCCGCTTCACGCAGAACTGTTGCTCCACCATTTATTATATCACATTCCTATTCATTTTAAAAGCAAAATTATTTTTTCCGTCTATTTCTAAAAAAGTCCTGCATGATAGCTGCGCATTCATCTTCCAAAATTCCCGTTTCAACCTCTACACGATGGTTGAGACGTTCATCTGTCAAGATATCGTACAAACTCCCAGCAGCGCCGAATTTCTGGTTTTTAGCCCCATAGACCACGTTTGGGATACGAGCCAACCCAATCGCCCCACTACACATGACACAAGGCTCAATGGTCACAAAAAGCGTGCAATCCAGCAAGCGCCAGCTCTCCTCACTCAGGTTCGCACTCTCTATAGCCATAATCTCCGCGTGCATAACCGCTCGTTGCAGTTCCTCACGCGCATTATGCCCACGTCCAATGATTTCTCCGTCCTTGACAATCACACAACCAATTGGAATTTCATCGTGTTCAAGAGCAATCTCAGCCTCTCTCAAAGCTTCCCTCATAAAGACTTCTTTTTCTTCAACTGTATAATTCATCAATTTCCCTTTTACTACTTATCGATTTTATTATTATATCATGAATCCCAAGACAAAAAAAGCCACCGAATGCGGTGACTTTATAGGGAGATTATTATGAAAAAGAAAAGTTTAGGATATTTGTTACAACAAGTTAGGAGGTCTTCTTGTAAC
>JAWERV010000114.1:0-1816 GCA_032481955.1 Streptococcus mitis
TGGAGAAAGATAAATTGAGGAGGACGATATGGCATTAGCAAAAATTGTATTTGCCAGTATGACCGGTAATACCGAAGAAATTGCAGATATTGTAGCAGACAAATTACGTGACTTGGGCTTGGATGTCGATGTTGACGAATGTACAACGGTTGACGCTTCAGACTTCTTGGAAGCTGACATCGCTATCGTTGCGACCTATACTTATGGTGATGGTGAATTGCCAGATGAGATGATGGACTTCTACGAAGACCTAGCTGATCTCAATTTGAATGGCAAAATCTACGGAGTGGTCGGCTCAGGAGATACCTTCTACGATGAATTCTGTAAAGCTGTTGATGACTTTGACCGTGTTTTTGTGTCAACAGGAGCGGAAAAAGGTTCAGAATGTGTCAAAGTTGATCTCTCTGCTGAGGAAGAAGACATTGAACGCTTGGAACAATTCGCAGAAGAATTGGCTGCTAAAGTAGGATAAGTATAAAAGTGCGCTGATGTAATCAATCAGTGCATTTTTCTTATCGAGAGTTGGGATTTTACTAGCCTATTTGGTGGCTTTTTGATACAATAATTCAAATAAAGGAGGAGACTGTATGGATTTAGATATTATTCGTCAAGAAATTGATCAAATCGACGACCAAATTGTCAAACTGTTAGAAGAAAGAATGCATTTAGTTGAAGAGGTTGTCGCTTATAAGAAGGCTTCAGGGAAACCGATTTTAGATACCAAGAGAGAAGCAGTTATTTTTGAAAAGGTCAGAAATCGTGTAGAGGACAAGCGCTATCAGGAGACTATTGTCGCGACTTTTTCTGACATACTCAAACGTTCGCGTGATTATCAGGATCAAAATATCAAATGAAAAAAGAACAATTTTATCCGCTAGGGATTTTTCTAGCTGCCATGTTGGGCGGACTGGTTCGCTACCTGGTTTCTACTTGGTTACCAGCCAGTCCTGAATTTCCTTGGGGAACCCTTCTTGTTAACTATCTAGGCATTTTCTGCTTGGTTTATCTTGTCAAGGGTTATTTGGTCTATAAGGGAACCAGTAAAGGCGTTATTTTAGCTCTGGGGACTGGTTTTTGCGGAGGTTTAACAACCTTTTCTAGTCTCATGCTTGATGTTGTGAAACTGCTTGATACAGGGCGTTATCTTAGTTTAGTTCTGTATTTGCTTTTGAGCATCGGTGGAGGACTGCTTTTAGCTTACTATTTAGGGAGGAAGAAATGGTAATCGTCTATCTTGCAATTGCTTGTGGTTTCGGAGCTTTAGTGCGCTATTTCTTTTCCCGCTATAATCAAGCTTCTAAATTGCCACTCGGAACGCTAATAGCCAATCTTCTAGGTTGTTTTTTGATTGGATTATTCTACAATCATGTGGAGTCTAAGGAAGTCTATGCTATTCTAGCAACTGGATTTTGTGGAGGTTTGACAACTTTTTCGACCTTGAATGATGAACTTCAAAGACTGTTAAGTGATAAGAAGGTTTTTTATTCTTACCTGACTTTGACCTACCTAGGTGGTTTGGTTGCGATTTTTTTAGGAATTCTGCTATAAATTTCTTTACTTTTTTGTGGAAATTTGGTAAACTGTATCTTGTGTGTAATGGACGCACAAAAATACAGTTTATCCGCTGAGGAAGATTCCTCAAGATTGACAAAGATAGGAGAATAAAATGAATCCATTAATCCAAAGCTTGACTGAAGGTCAACTTCGTACAGATATTCCATCATTCCGTCCTGGTGACACTGTTCGTGTACACGCGAAAGTTGTCGAAGGTAACCGTGAACGTATCCAGATTTTTGAAGGTGTTGTTATTGCACGT
>JAWERV010000115.1:0-1721 GCA_032481955.1 Streptococcus mitis
CAGTGGAACTTACCCTGACACGGAATTCTACTGGTTTTTATGATTTTTATCAGACTAACTTCCACTTGGATTAGCAGTGGAACTTAGTTTGGGAATTTACCAAAAAGGAAGCAAAAATACTGAGATTTCAAAACTCAAGCTTAATGACTAGATTCACTCCAAAAAATCGTGCCGAAAATACTAGACATATGTTAAAATAGTAGTAATAAAATCAAGATTAGAAGCAACTATCCAAACTAGATTCAAATCATATACTATTCTTAAAGAAAGGAAACACTATGAAATCCTACCAAGCTGTCTACCAGATTCTGACAAAAAAAACCGACTATATCAGCGGAGAAAAAATCGCAGAAGAACTATCCCTCAGCCGAACATCAATTTGGAAAGCCATCAGGCGGCTAGAACAAGAAGGCATTGAAATTGATAGCATCAAAAACAAAGGATATAAACTGATGAATGGTGACCTTATTCTTCCAGAGATTCTAGAAGAAAATCTTCCAATTAAAGTCAGTTTTAAACCTGAAACAAAATCAACACAACTGGATGCAAAAGAAGCAATTGATTTAGGGAATGAAGCAAACACTCTATACCTAGCTTCCTATCAAACAGCAGGTCGAGGCCGTTTTCAACGCTCCTTTTACTCTCCTCAAGGTGGCATTTATATGACACTCCATCTTAAACCAAATCTCGCCTATGACAAATTACCATCCTACACACTACTTGTAGCTGGAGCTGTCTACAAAGCCATTAAGAACCTAACTTTAATAGATGTCGACATAAAATGGGTCAATGATATCTATCTAAACAATCATAAAATTGGAGGAATCCTTACTGAGGCAATGACCTCTGTAGAAACTGGCTTAGTCACAGATATCATTATTGGAGTAGGTATCAATTTCACTATTAAAGACTTCCCCCAGGAATTAAAAGAAAAAGCTGCTAGTTTATTTAAAGCACCAGCTCCTATAACAAGGAATGAATTAATCATAGAAATCTGGCGTATTTTCTTCGAAACACCAGCAGATGAGTTATTATACCTCTATAAAAAACAGTCATTCGTTCTAGGAAAAGAAGTTACTTTCACACTGGATCAAAAAGACTACAAGGGACTTGCTAAAGATATCTCAGAAAATGGCAAGCTTTTAGTTCAATGTGATAACGGAAAAGAAATCTGGCTCAATAGTGGCGAAATTTCACTCAAGAGTTGGAAGTAAAATAATACAATTATAAAATAACTACAGATGAGTAATTCAATTAAATTCTACACATCTGTAGTTTTTATATTATTAAAAAAAAGAAAGAAAAAAAGAGAGTCATAAACTCTCATTAAAACGGAGAATAAGGGATTCGAACCCTTGCGCCAGTTACCCGACCTAACGATTTAGCAAACCGTCCTCTTCAGCCTCTTGAGTAATTCTCCAATTAATGGGCACGAGTGGACTCGAACCACCGACCTCACGCTTATCAGGCGTGCGCTCTAACCACCTGAGCTACGCGCCCAAGTTAAAAACTTGGTAATTTGAACAAAGTTCAAAGCGGGTGACGAGAATCGAACTCGCGACAACAGCTTGGAAGGCTGTAGTTTTACCACTAAACTACACCCGCATACATACTATAAGTAAAAATGGCGCGAGACGGAATCGAACCGCCGACACATGGAGCTTCAATCCATTGCTCTACCAACTGAGCTACCGAGCCTTATTGCGGGAGCAGGATTTGAA
>JAWERV010000116.1:0-1593 GCA_032481955.1 Streptococcus mitis
GGGAGCGATTTTTATCTTCACAGTGAGTCCTACTCAAGCCTTACTTTCTCTTCTTCTATATCAAGTTATACAGCTGATTGAAGGAAACCTTATTTATCCTAGAGTTGTAGGTCAATCTATTGGTTTGCCAGCTATTTTCACGCTTGCGGCTGCTAGTATTGGAGGCAATCTCTTTGGCTTACTTGGGATGATATTCTTTACACCGATATTTGCTGTTATCTATCGATTGGTTAAGGAATTTGTCGTTGCAAAGGAAAATCAGCTAGATTAAGAAAAACTAAATTTAATAAGATATACTGAGAAGAGAGTGAGAGATTCTCTTCTCTTTTATTTTTAAATACTTTTCTACAAAAAGCTATTAGACGTTAAAAAAAGCCTTGGTTTCAAGGCTTATTTCTGTTGATTTAGATGTGCCCCCTGCAGGGCTCGAACCTGCGCCCCATAGCTTAAGAGTCTACTGCTCTACCAACTGAGCTAAGGAGGCAACAGAAAAAGCTGAGAATGTAACTTCCCAGCTATTTTAATATGCCCAAAATGGCAGCTAGATTATTTACGAAAGGCATCAAGGATATAGGTGAAACCAACAATTAAAAATGCAAAGGCAACGACATAAACGACAAAGACACTTGTAGCTACTGGATTGAACAAAATCACTAGACCTAGTAAAAATGCAAGCAACGCTATCCACATGATATGGTTGCCAATAATAGGGAAAATCAATCCCAGACGATTGCCTTTAAAGAAAACTATAATGGCTTCTACAATTAACCAAATTCCTAAAATAGTTGGAATGACAACTGGCAGCGTCACAAAGCCATAGGCAACGAGGTAAAGAGCTAAGAGAAGATTAACAATCCCTTGGAAAAGATGAGCTGGTGAGCGAAGCTCTTTTGGTACAGAGAAATAGCCTAAAATAGCTGCTATAGAAGAAACCAGTAAACCAAATGCAATCCACCAGCTGTAAGCAACAAGATTAGCTACTGGGTTTGTAAATAGGAAAAGTCCTAAAAGGACAAAAACAACTCCTGCAAGGAATAGCGATAAACGATTAGAAAATTTCATTTCAATACCCCCTATATAGTATAGTATAGTTTGATAATAAAAATATTATACACCTTTTTAGAGGAAATATCAATAAACAAAATGGAAAATTTGGAAGTTTCAGTCTGATTTATGAAAAGAAAATCAGTTTTTATTATTTTGAAAATAAAAAGAGAAGATAAAATTTGTCTTCTCTACATGAAAATATTGTATGGCATCAAAGCAAAAGTAACTGGCTTTACACTATTTGTAAAGATGTAATTTGATTCAAAAAGAAAAGATAGATTTAAAATGTGGGACAAATGATGGGGTAAATCAGTTATAGACAAGCAAAAAAAGCCTTGATTTACAAGGCTTTTTCCTGTTGTATTTAGATGCCCCCTACAGGGATCGAACCTGTGACCCACGGATTAAGAGTCCGCTGCTCTGCCAGCTGAGCTAAGGAGGCAAAGAAAAAAGCTGTATTGGTGCCGAAACTTCACGGTTTGTATTGAACCCGCGCAATTAAGCAGGTGGGCAACTCGCTCTAACTGAAGCTGTTTCCGTGTGAGA
>JAWERV010000117.1:0-1499 GCA_032481955.1 Streptococcus mitis
GAATGTGATGTTATCCTTAAATCTTAGAGTCACTATTGTATAATTTAGACAAAGGACAAAAACATGCAAAAACGCTACTCAAAAGAATTTAAAGAAACCCTTATCGCCTTCTATCATTCTGGTCAATCCGTCACCCAGCTGTCTAAAGAATACGACGTGGCCCCTGCAACAATTTATAAATGGATAGACCTCTACTCTAAATCTAATGAAAGCTCCGTCTCTAAAGCTGATTTTCTAGAATTAAAAAGACAACTGGCTAAAGTTAAGGAAGAACGAGACATCTTAAAAAAAGTATTGACCATATTCGCCGAGAAAAAGAAGTGAGTGCTGCGGATATGGCTCTAACCATACAAACTTTAGCACTCAATGTCAGACTAAGCTGTCAACTCCTTGATGTTCCTGAATCAAGTTATTATGAACGGATTAACCGACATCCATCTAAAACTCAATTAAGGAGACAATACCTGTCACTCAAAATTTCTCAACTCTTCAATGCTAACCGAGGAATCTATGGTGCTCCTAAAATTCATCATCTTCTACTTAAACAAGGGGAAAAAGTCGGGTTAAAACTGGTACAGAAGCTAATGAAGCAACTTCAACTCAAGTCTGTAGTCATTAAGAAATTTAAGCCTGGATACTCACTAAGTGATCACATCAATCGAAAAAATCTCATACAGACTGAACCTACAAAGAAGAATAAGGTTTGGTCAACCGACATTACTTATATTCCTACTCAACAAGGATGGGCTTATCTCTCAACCATTATGGATCGTTATACTAAAAAAGTCATTGCTTGGGATTTGGGCAAGCGAATGACTGTAGAATTAGTGCAAAGAACTTTAAATAAGGCCATTAAATCACAAGACTATCCAGAAGCTGTTATTCTTCATTCTGACCAAGGAAGCCAGTATACGAGTCTAGAGTATGAAGAGTTGCTTAAGTATTATGGGATGACTCACTCTTTCAGTCGAAGGGGATACCCTTATCATAATGCCAGTCTTGAATCTTGGCATGGACATTTAAAAAGAGAGTGGGTGTATCAATTTAAATATAAGAACTTTGAAGAAGCCTATCAGAGTATTTTCTGGTACATCGAAGCCTTTTATAATTCAAAACGAATCCATCAAAGTTTAGGGTATCTTACACCTAATCAATTTGAAAAGGTAAGTGCTTAAAATAAATAGATTAAAATTCTACGTTTGTTACTCTAAAAACTTGACTTAACGTCAAAGTTTCAATTCATTACCATTAATATGATCGTTTTCAAACTGTTTCAAAGCGTCTGTTAAAAATTGTTCATTTTCAAAAGAACGACCATTTTTCTGTTCTTCATATGCTTCAAAACCATTGATATAATCATTATCCTCATCAACAATGACTAATCTCATTTTAAAATAATCAATAGGATTCTCTTTAAAACCTTCCAACTTTTTGTAGCGTAAAATAGCTTCTTTCAGTTTTTCTAAGTTAGAATAATATCCTAATAATTTAAATTCATA
>JAWERV010000118.1:0-1492 GCA_032481955.1 Streptococcus mitis
ATATCGGTGTGGTGATGAATGAGAGTGCAGATATTTCTAAGCAGATGAGTGATATCTTATTGTTAGATAATCGCTTGGATTTCTTCCAAGAGTTGGATTGGCTATCATCATCTTTGCAAACACTCATCAAGAAGAATATTCAAGATACCGTTGTCGTAAATAGTAGTTTGATTGGCTTTGGCTTGTTTAATTGGCTCAGTCCTTCAAATCTCTCTATCTTACATAATCTAACAACCTTACGCATAGTCCTGCGTAGCCTGTCTATTAAGTCTAGATAGATGTGGTTATCAACAACAAAAAGGAGTTACCTTTCTCAAGGTTAACTCCTTTTTTTATAGGTAAATGTTGAACAATTTAGTAAGTCAATACAAAATATTTTTTCTTTCCACGACGGATAACAGTCAGTTCGTTCTCTAACTTATCTGCGTCACTCAAGACATAGTCAAGGTCTTGGATGCGGTCGCCGTTGACGTAGATAGCTCCGTTTTGGACATCTTCACGGGCTTGGCGTTTTGAGTTAACCACACCAGACGAAACGAGCAGTTCCACGATATTGTGATTTTCGTCTTCTTGTACTTGGTAGTTTGGCACACCACGAAGTCCTTGTTTAAGTTCTTTAACAGAAAGGTTTTTGATGTTTCCTGCAAAGAGCTGCTCAGTGATGTTGAGGGCTTCTTTGTAGGCTTCTTCGCCGTGAACAAGTGTTACGACTTCACGAGCGAGAATTTTTTGAGCCAAGCGTTCATGTGGAGCCGCTTCAAATTGTTTACGGATGTCTTCAATCTCATCAAGTGACAAGAAAGTAAAGATCTTCAAGAAGCGAACAGCGTCTGCGTCCATAACGTTCATCCAAAATTGGTACATTTCGTATGGAGAAGTCTTTTCAGGATTGAGCCAGACGGCATTTCCTTCTGATTTACCAAACTTCTTACCAGTTGCATCTGTGATCAGTGGAACAGTGATAACGTGTCCAGTTTTGTCAGCCTTACGACGAAGCAATTCAGTACCAGCTGTCATATTTCCCCACTGGTCAGAACCACCGATTTGAAGAGTGACATTATGGTCTTGGTTAAGGACGAAGAAGTCGTACCCTTGCATGATTTGGTAAGCAAACTCAGTGTAGGAAATCCCAGTTTCGATCCGTTTTTTCACAGACTCCTTACTCATCATGTAGTTGACAGTGAAGTATTTTCCGATATCACGGAGGAAGTCAATGAAGCTGATGCTGCCAAACCAGTCGTAGTTGTTGACCATGACAGCCTTGTTTTCGCCATTTTCAAAGTCAAGAAAACGAGAAAGTTGTCCTTGGATAGACTTGACCCAGCCATCTACTGTGTCTTTTGTTTGGAGACTACGTTCAGCATCTTTGAAGGACGGATCTCCGATGAGACCTGTAGCACCGCCAACGAGCGCATAAGGTTTGTGACCTGCTAACTGCAAGCGACGACTTGTCAAGATTGCGACAAGGTGGCCTAGGTGAAGGCTGTCAGCA
>JAWERV010000119.1:0-1489 GCA_032481955.1 Streptococcus mitis
ATCTGGTAAAGTGGCAACGAATACAGCGTTAGGAGATAAAGTATTAACAGTTGTAGCTTCAGATAAAACAACTCCAACGAATACAACTACTGTTAAATTCAAATTAGATGTTAAAGCTCAAAACGAGAAATATACACCAACAGCAGGAACAACACCAGTAGCTGTAAATAATATTGGAAGTATTAGTCCTTCAGATTTAGAAAAAATTAAAAACTCTGTAACAGTGCCAAATCTTTCACAAGAAGCAAGGAATTCTGGCGGTGTAACAACATCATTGAAGAACCATGGAGCTGTGACAACAGCTGGTGGTAAAAAATATGTCACTGTAGAAGTAACATATCCAGATGGAAGTAAAGATGAAGTTCCAGTTGAAGTACAACAAAATACAAATGTTGTAAAACGTCCAATTATTAACTTGAAACAAGGTGAAACACTTTCAGCGGCAGAAATGAAGACCATTGTTGAGTTGCAAGATGGATCTAGCAAACTTCCTTTACCAGCTGATGCTGTTGTAACAGCAACATTTAACACGAATACTGTAAAAGATGGAAACTGGACGAATATTACAGTTCGATTCAATGATGGAACTACTAAAACAGTAAGAGCTAATTATAATGTTAAGGCTACGTTCCCAGTAGCTAATACTGTTTATGATTTCAGAGGAGTTACTAGAACTAATGATTCTGAAAGTAACTACTATATAAACAAAGGTCTTCCAAATGGAATGAGCTGGTTTGTTAAAAAGGGAACTGAAAACAAACGTGATGCAAGAATTCAAACTTACTTGGCAACAGATGGTTTAGGTAGAACAGATTATACATTTGGAGCTTATTACGCAGCTAGCAGATTTAACGACAATGAATCTAATGTTAATTTAAAATTAAAACATGAGGGAACTGTTTCTCACCATGTTTACGATGTGATGGCTGCAGCTAATAAGATTACTGTTAATAATGGAGCAACATTAACTGAAGCGAATGCGAAAGCTGCTGTTACTAAGGTTGCAGGCTCAGAAGATTTACCAGCAGGGACAACTTATGAGTGGGTTGCCGATGAAAATGGTACAGCATTAACTAATAAAACAGTTACTGAGTTTGGAGAAGCAACACGTTATGTAAAAGTGACATTACCAAAATCTCAAGAAACTAGCGATAATTCCCCAGCAGCAACACAACGTCAATCTAGCAAAATTATTAGAGTAACTGTGAAGGTTAACGAAACGGTTAAACCAACAGTTAAATTAGTGCAAAATAACCAAGATATAACCCTTTCAGAATCGACAACAACAAACGCATTACCGAAAGTAACTGTATATCGTGGTGAGAAAGCCGAAATCACTGTAAAAGCTTCAGATAATACAGGAAAACTATCAAGATTCGCTACATCAGGATTACCAAGTGGAGTAACAGAAACTGGAGCAAGTTCAAGTGATAGTGCAACAGATGCAGCACCTTTAGCTCATACATTATCTGGTAAAGTGGCAACGAAT
>JAWERV010000120.1:0-1470 GCA_032481955.1 Streptococcus mitis
TAGACTTTTGTCTATGTTTAAGAGATTGGTATCAAAGTCAATATCAGCCCATTTTAAAGCGTATAACTCCCCTTTTCGTAGTCCACTAAATGCAAGAAGTCTAAATAAAGCAAAATGTTTAAATGGCTCAGTTTCTTTCACTATATCAAGGAAATGATGCAATTCCTCCAGTGACCAAAAATTATCTGATCTTGTCTTTTTGATTTTAGGCATGATAACATTCTTCATTGGATTTCGATCAATGTAGCTCATATTGATTGCAAAATCAAAAATTTTTGAGGTATAGGATTTTATCTGTTTGATATTTTTGAAAGTCTGAGATTTTTGTGTAATAAAATTTTGACAGTCTAAAGGACTGATTTGGTCAACAAATTTATCTCCAAATACTGGTAGAATATGTATTCGATAGATATTCTTTGTTTGGGAAGAAGTTGTTTTTTCAACGGTACCAACATATGCCTTAAACCATTCTTGATAAAGTTCTTTATAAGTGACTTTGGAGTTAGGTTTGTTGGTATTTACTGTGGGAGCGGCGACACCAGCTTCTAAACGAGCTTCGTACAATTTTGCCTCTTTTTTGGTTTTGAAACCTCTCTTTAAGTGCCTTTTTTTCTTTCCATAAGCATCTAAGCCAATGTAAAAGCTGACATAGTAAAGGATTCCTTTTTTTGTTTTGTATTTGTGTATAGACATTTTTTCTCCGTATCTAAGTTTTCGGAGCTTATGTAATTGAGAAATGAGTGTCTATCTATTTTTTCTATCTTCTTGTCGGATAGCGTATTCGTCTGTTTTAATCCAGCTCTGCCAAACTTTAGAATCTTTATTTTGGTGATTCATATAGTCTATAAACTCAGACATAAAACGTTTGTTTTTCTCAGCTAGGTATTCTGAGAATATGTGACGAAATTCATCTGAAAAACTATCATCAAGTGGTAGTGTTAATGCCCTTTCGCCAAATTCGATACTTTTCTTTAACTTCTCCATATCGCTTTTAAAAGGTGTCACAGAACCAATTTTAGATGTTTTGAAACTATCTGTAACAATTTTAAGATTTGATGGAGCGTGTGGGTTGCTATCAAGTCCCATAATGTAAGCGACGGAAACATTAAAGTATTTTGCTAATTTTTCAGCATTATCTTTTTTAGGTTTGCGGATTCCTTGATTGTATCCAGAAAGTGTAGGATAGGCTATATTTGTAGCTTCACTAATTTCTGTCAATTTTTTTCCGCTATTTTCTATCAGTTTAGTAATATGATTGGTCATAAGAACCTCCTTTTTATCATTATAACACATTTTATTCTTTTTGAATAAAAAAGCTTGACAAAAATTCAAAAAGGATATATAATTCAAAATGAATAACAAATTAAATGGTTTCGGAGCTTATTTAATTTAGAAATGAGGTGTGAATTTATGTCGGAAACTACTTTAGTTGTCCAGCTTCCTAAAGAATTAGAGAAGCAATTACGTGCT
>JAWERV010000121.1:0-1400 GCA_032481955.1 Streptococcus mitis
CTTGTACCTTACTTCTAAAAACAAACGTAACACTCCAGACCGTCTTCAATTGAAGAAATACTCACCAAAACTTCGCAAACACGTTGTGTTTACAGAAGTGAAATAGTGGGTCATTACGTTTCAGTAGAAACGAAAAAGCCTTGATTTAACGCGATTCTTGAATTTTCAAATTTCAATGTATTGCAATAAAAATCAACCGAATGACTACATTTTTGACTACATTTTTTGTGAAATAAATTAGATGTTCGGATATATAGAAAACGCTCTAGTCATATTGTCTAGAGCGTTTTTGTGTTGTTTAAGAAAATTAGATGTTGCTTTTAGAAAACTACACATTTCAGATTTTTTTAAACAAGATTTAATTGTTGATAACTAGAAAGGATTATTATGTTTACAAAAAATAAATTTCAATACTGTATATACGATCATGAGAGACTAGAACTTCATGAGCTACAAAAGGAATATCAAAATGATAAAGCTGGGACAAAACTTAAGTATGAAAACCAATTATTTTGTCCTGGTTGTTGCAAAGTGGATTTAGTGATAAACGAGAAAAAAGGGAAAATCTATTTATCAAGCCATCCTAAATCACCTCATGGTGACGGATGTGAATATGCTTTGGAATCTGCTTCGAAACTGGAACTGAAAGATTACTATGAGAAAATTGATGCAGACTTAGCTGAGCAACTCTTAAATCGTATTTTAGAAGAGAAGACTACTAGAGCAGTCCAGCCAGTTAACGCCAACTCTCCGAAAGATAAGAACGAAATTTCCGATGTAAAATTTGTTTTAGAGAATAAGGTAGGCGTCAGAAAATATTTACCTCGCAGATCCCTTCTCCTAAATGAATTAGAAGTATCTGACCATCTGACTATGTACTATGGAGAGTGTAAGGCATTTTTAGGAAAGACTGATAAAAAGTACTATCTACGAATGTTTCAAAACAATGATCATGCAAAGTACATCTGCAATTTAGTAATTCCTGAAAGAGTGTATAGATATTTGGAAGATGAATTAAGATTTATCCCACAATCAGAAGATTTAAGTTTTAAACATTCAAGAGCCAATGCAGTTCCTGTAAAGTTAGCCTTTGTCTCTACCATGAACAAAAAACAAGAATATTATAATGGATACTTGAGCTTTTCAAGATTACTTAGAGTAAAAGGCATTAAAAAATATTAATTTAACGAGATTGATCCGCACCCTCTAAATCGTATGTAAAAATAAAAGGTAGAACAAAAGTAGAAAATTTTTAATGAATTTTTGAAGAAATTTGTTAAAATAAGAAAGACTGTAAAATAAAACCCAACCAAAATTTATTTTGGCTGGGTTTATTTGATATTCTTTACAATCTCATTAAATGAAGATATAATTTTTCCTTGCTTATCTTTGGGTAATTT
>JAWERV010000122.1:0-1368 GCA_032481955.1 Streptococcus mitis
CTGTACGTTTGAAACGTTTAGCTGATGCGCGGTGTGTTTTTTGTTTTGGCATGATTTTTTCTCCTTTATTTAACTTTCTGACAATTATTTTTTGTCAGTCGCTGGCGCCAATTGCATGAACATTTGACGTCCATCCATTTTAGCACGTTGTTCGATGATGGCAATATCTTGAGTTGCTTCAGCAAACTCGGCTAAAACTTTTGCACCAATCTCTTTATGGGTAATCATACGACCCTTAAAGCGAATAGATACCTTAACTTTATTTCCTTTTTCAAGGAATTTGCGTGCATTGCGAAGTTTTGTATCAAAGTCACCCTTATCAATAGTTGGACTTAGACGAACTTCTTTCACAGTAACAACACTTTGTTTTTTACGTTGTTCTTTTTGCTTCTTCTGGTACTCAAATTTGAACTTACCGTAGTCCATAATTTTTGCAACAGGCGGTTTGGCTTGGGGTTGAATCAATACTAGGTCAACATTAGCGTTATCAGCCAAAGCTTGCGCTTCACTGAGTGGCTTGATGCCTAACTGTTCTCCTTCAAGACCAATCAAGCGAACTTCACGTACACGAATCTCATCATTGATGAATAAGTCTTGCTTTGCTATGGTTTTCACCTCTTTTGTTTTATTAGAGAAAAACAATAGCGGACTCGTAATAATACAAGCCCGCACGTTATGATAGCGTTTCTTAGAAACTTTTCATCCGTAGGGCCAGGCAACTTAATGTCACAAGGCGAGAAGCTCTCACTTCTGCTTTTCTCAACTTTTATATGATACCAAGTTTTCTAGCCCTTGTCAAGATAAAAAGTTATTTTTTTGAAAATTCCCTTTTTCTTCCCTACAGTTGAAAAACTACCTCAAAAAACAGTTAGCTACCATTCAATCGAATCGCAAATATCCAAGAAAGCTAAAAATTCAATCGGTAGTTGATTTGATCTATAGAGTAATATAAATCTCAAAAAACAAGGTAAAGAACCTTTATTTTTTATGCAAAAAAATAGAAGATGGGATAGATAATCTTAAACACATCTTCTATTCAAATAGTTAGTCCACTGACTTACTGACATTGGGAAACTTCCCAAATTTTTACAATTATTAAACTTTTACACTTAGTCTTCTTTACGGCGACGCCCTGTAAGGCCAATTCCAAGCAAAGCACTTGCTGTTCCTACAATCATCATTGCAGTTGTATCTGTAGAACCTGTATTTGGTAATTTATTTCTATCAACCTGAGTGGTAAATGATTGATTCTTTGAACCTCCTTGTTGTGCCTGATCTGAATCAACTGCTACAGCTGGGGCATCTGGCGTCACTTCCTTAGCTGGAAGGTTACCCTTAGCTGCACTACTTAGATCACTATTACCATGT
>JAWERV010000123.1:0-1301 GCA_032481955.1 Streptococcus mitis
TAAGTTCATAGATCTGAACTTTATCATCATAAGTTAATTTCATAATAAAAACACCCCAAAAGTTAGATTTTTTCTGTCTAACTTTTGGGGTGCAGTTCAAATCCGTTGCTTTTTTTGGAGATAAGAGACTATTGTCCCAGACTCTTGGGGGAAACTAGAATCATTGAAAAGAATTAAGTAAAGATTTTAATTAGTCTTTGAAATTCTTTTGGAAGATGAGTAGAGACAATACTGAAGTAATAGCAGCCAAGAATAAGAAGGCATTTGCTTCTTGTTCTCCAGTTTCTGGGAGTTGTTTTTCCTTGTCTTGTTTAACTGTAGTAGCAACAGGTGCTTTTTCATCTTTTCTTGGTGAATCTTCTGTTATAACTGCAGGAGCTGGTTTTTCAGTTTCTCTAGGTAGAACATACTCAGGGAGAGTTACAACTGGTGGAGTATCTGTTCCTACAGAACTTTGTTTAGTTCCGACTTCAATCACTCGATCTAGAGCTGGAGTTAATTTGGTTTGGACTACCTTGCGATTGCTACCATCTATTTCAACGTACTCAACTAACAAACCGTCTTTCCCTTCTGCTAGAACTTGTTCTTTCCCTTTGTCTAGTTGTGGATTTTCGCGACGGATAGTCTTGAATGGTACTACCTTCTTGACAATATCTAAACTTGAGAGCTGGAAGACAAGGTCTTTAACCCCTTCTTCAGGACTTGAAGAAGTAATTGGTTTTTCAGGTTCTTTTGGTAGAAGGTACTCAGGAAGAGTCACAACTGGTGGAGTATCTGTTCCTACAGAGTTTTGTTTCGTTCCAACTTCAATCACTCGGTCTAGAGCTGGAGTTGATTCAGTTTGAACTACCTTGCGATTGCTGCCATCTACTTCGATATACTCGATTATAGCACCATCTTTCCCTTCTGCTAGAACTTGTTCTTTCCCTTTGTCTAATTGTGGATTTTCGCGACGGATAGTCTTGAATGGTACTGCTTTCTTAACAATATCCAAACTTGGGAGTTGGAAGACAAGCTTTTTAACCCCTTCTTCAGGACTTGAAGAAGTAATTGGTTTTTCAGGCTGTTTTGGTTCAATTGGTTGTTCTGGCTGGCTAGGTTGCAATTGCTTGATTTGTTCAAGGGCGTTGTTGAGGGCTTTGTTGACGTCTTCTTGAGTCTTCGCTTCTTGGATAGCTGCGATTGCTTTATCAGTAATTTCGACTAATTTTTTCTTAGCATCGTTGTTAGTACCAAGTTCAGCCACTTTTTTCTCGATAGCTTCAGTCAAGCTAGCCATAGCCTTATCATAATTGATTTCA
>JAWERV010000124.1:0-1258 GCA_032481955.1 Streptococcus mitis
TATTTACTTGGTGATGTCAATTACCAAACTGTTGGTTTAGAAGATAAGGGCGCAATCATTGAGAAGTATTCTGATTTGATTAACTCTTTAGATGACCAAACCAACTTCCAATTGACTATCTTTAATAAAAGATTGAATTTAGAAAAATTTAGACAAAGTGTTTTGTATGAGGAAAAAGAAGATGGGTATGATACCTATCGTAAAGAACTGAATCGGATGATGAATCAGAATTTAGACAGTGGTGAAAATAATTTCTCAGCTGTGAAACTGATTACCTTTGGTAGAAAGGATTCTAATCCCAAACAAGCCTATCGTTCCTTGTCTCAAATTGGAGAATATTTCAAGAGTGGTTTTTCAGAAATTGATGCTCGCTTTGAATCCTTGGCTGGAGAAAACCGTGTGAACTTGTTGGCAGATATGCTTAGAGGAGAACACCATCTTCCTTTTTCTTACCGTGATTTAACGAGATCGGGTCAGACAACTCGTCACTTTATAGCTCCTAATCTCTTAGATTTCAAAAACAAGAATTACCTACAAATCAATGACCGATTATTGCAGATTGTCTATGTGAGAGACTACGGTATGGAATTAGGAGATCAGTTTATCAGAGACCTCATGCAAGGAGATTTGGAATTGATTGTGAGCCTCCATGCTCAAAGTTCGACCAAGGCTGATGCCATGAAGAAACTACGAACGAAGAAAACCTTGATGGAATCCCAAAAGATTGGGGAACAACAAAAACTTGCTCGTACAGGTATCTATTTGGAAAAAGTAGGCCATGTATTAGAAAGCAATATCGATGAAGCTGAGGAACTCTTAAAAACCATGACAGAGACAGGAGATAAACTATTTCAAACTGTCTTCTTGATTGGTGTTTTTGGTCAGGATGAAGAAGAACTCAAACAAGCACTAGACACGATTCAACAAGTGGCCGGCTCAAATGACCTAATGATTGATAAACTTCCATATATGCAAGAAGCAGCCTTTAATAGCTTACTGCCATTTGGTTGTGATTTTTTAGAGGGAGTATCACGGAGTTTATTAACATCTAATGTAGCAGTGAACTCTCCATGGACTTCAGTAGATTTACAAGACCGCAGTGGGAAATATTACGGTATCAATCAAATCTCAAGCAATATTATTACCATTGATCGAAGCTTATTAAATACACCGTCTGGTCTGATTTTAGGAACATCTGGAGCTGGGAAAGGGATGGCAACCAAGCATGAAATTATCACGACCAAAATCAAGGAATCTG
>JAWERV010000125.1:0-1242 GCA_032481955.1 Streptococcus mitis
GCTTTCTCGTTTAGAAACAGGCGGTAAAATTATAATCATCATGACTAGGTGGCATTCTAATGATTTAGCAGGAAAAGCTTTAAAGGAGTTACCTCAATCTGGTTATAAAGTAAAGCATATTAGCATGAAAGCATATAACGAAGAAACAGACACCATGCTTTGTGAGTCTGTCCTTTCTAAAGAAGAATATTTCCGTAAAAAGAAAACGATGGGTGCAGATATTGCTTCTGCTAACTATCAACAGGAACCAATTGATTTAAAAGGTCGTTTGTACCAAAAATTTTCAACATATGAAACACGCTCTAATTACATTAAAATATGGAATTATACCGATACAGCAGACACTGGTGCTGATAATCTTTGTTCAATTGTTTTTGGTGAGACAGAAGATCATAAAGCAGAAGTATTGGATGTTCTATTTACAAAAGAACCAATGGAACAAACGGAAACAGCACACGCTGAACAAATTAAAAATAACCAAGTAAACCATGTCCGCATTGAGTCTAACTCTGGTGGGCGTGGTTTTTCTCGTAATTCAGAAAGAATTGTTAAAGAACGAGGATATCGTGGTGCTTATTACGAGCCGTTTCATCAATCGGCAAATAAACAATCACGTATTCTTTCTAATTCGGCACTTGTAGAAAATAATGTGTATTTCCCATCAGATTGGAAAATAAGATGGCCAGAATTTTATGAAGCTATGACGACCTACCAAAGGGAAGGTAAAAACAAACACGATGATGCACCAGATGCTGTAACAGGCATTGTAGAAACATTAGCAAATGATAACCAAGTTAGATTTATCCAATATTAGGAGGTGTGAAAATGTTTCAAAACAATTTAAGTTTAAAGCGGTATAAAAGATTGCGAACAAAATATTCTACACAAATTAATGAAGAAGTTTTCGATCCTAATGATTTTATTACTGAAATGAAGCCATTTTTTGATGATAGAGAGCGCAAATACAAAGCTTATACAAGCGAACAAAATGAGATCGATAGAAGACCTAAACCAAACACAAAGATTATAAAAGTGAATAATAAACTTCATGCTGGTTTATACAATACTATTGTCGATCAAGCAGCGGACCATTTCACAGGTATTCCAATTAAGTGGGATTACGATATTACAGAGCAGAGACGCTCAATTATGCAACGTGCTAAAGATTTATTTTTGAATAATACATTAAAAAACACCAAAACACCAAAAGAGTTCGAACGGCTTACAGAGTTAGTGAATGAT
>JAWERV010000126.1:0-1229 GCA_032481955.1 Streptococcus mitis
GTTAATGACTTGAGCAAGCTCATAATCAAATCGTTCTTGTAATCCTCCCTCACTAATCCCACTTAAAGGAACATTAATATTTTTTGACATTTTATTGCCTTCCTTTCTGTGATACAATTTATTTAGATTCTATTTACTTTATTTTCCCTGCTTTAGCTCTAACTAAAGTGGGGCTTTTTTTGTCTTTTTTTGAAAATGCTGATACTCCGCTTCGTCCCAGTTGAAAAACCAACGGATAAAAAGAGGTACACTTAATGTTGCCAAAACTGGCACTGAAAAATGGCTTTTCAATAACACCCCCAGTACAATCATCAATAAAAATGCGCCTACTAATCGTGTTTCTCGGATTGTTTTCATGGTTAACCTCCTATGCTATTGTTTGCTTTTATAATTCTTTGCTATAATTAACTATCAGAAACTCCCTAATAAAATAATTAATGAGGTGATTTTATGAAAAAATGTTTTTTTGTAACTCCAATTGGAGAGAAAAATTCTGACATTCGTAAACAATCTGACGAATTACTAGATCAAATTCAATTTTGTTTTTCTGAAAATAAATTGGAATTCGAGATTATTCGTGCTGACTTAGAATTTCATAATCAACAGAACATAGAACGAATTCATTTTTGTATCAAAGAAGCAGATTTAATCCTTGCAGATCTATCTAGCAACAATCCGAACGTATACTATGAATTAGGGTATGCACGTGCTCTCTGTAAAGAAGTCATTCAAATTAGAGACAGTAATACAGCTAAACTTCCTTTTGATGTTTCTGGCTACAACACCCCAACGTATGACTTATCAACAGCTGAATCTAGAAAAAACTTTAGAATTCTTCTGAAAAAAACAATTGAAAACATAAGTTTTGATACATCTACTATCCATATTGGCGGTGGTATTACTTTTGAAAAAGTAGACCCTACTGATAATTAGAACCATCAAATAATCCTTTCCAGTAATACGTGCTAGCTAAAAATGTATAAATGTCTACATTTTTAGGTAAATCTTTAACGCCTAGATCTTCATAATATTCAATTACATCATGAATCAAATCCAAGCATTCGCTTGGTGAAACATTGTCTTCTTTCAATAATTGGATGATGTTTCTTTTTTTGTAATTCATATTTATTCCTCCTATGCATGAATTCTATTTTGAATTTCTAAACCTCTTAAAAATTCGAGTTCTTTTTCAATTTGATATGCTTTTCCTTCGGTCAGTTGTTCTGATT
>JAWERV010000127.1:0-1195 GCA_032481955.1 Streptococcus mitis
CGGTCATACTGGCAAATACAATTTTTGCTAATGCCATATCGTCCTCCTCAATTTATCTTTCTCCATTATATCACATCTTTTTCATTTTAAAAATAAAAATTCTTGTGCTACAATGAAATGAGAAAGAATTGAGGTTATTTATGGAAATTTGCCATCAAATTTTAGAAAAAATCAAAGAATACGACACGATTATCATTCACCGTCATATGAAACCAGACCCTGATGCCTTGGGAAGTCAAGTGGGCCTGAAAGCCTTGCTGGAATATCATTTCCCTGAAAAAACCATCAAAGCTGTAGGTTATGATGAACCAACTCTTACTTGGATTGCTGAAATGGATCTTGTTGAAGATAGTGTCTACCAAGACGCCCTTGTTATCGTCTGTGATACGGCGAATACTGCTCGTATCGATGATAAACGTTATAGTCAAGGTGATTTTCTCATTAAGATTGACCACCATCCAAATGATGATGTCTACGGTGACCTATCTTGGGTTGATACTAGTTCAAGCAGCGCTAGCGAGATGATTACCCTATTTGCCCAAACAACTCAACTGGCCTTGTCAGATCGAGCTGCTGAGTTGCTCTTTGCAGGAATTGTTGGTGATACAGGTCGCTTCCTCTACCCTTCTACGACTGCACGGACTCTTCGCCTAGCTGCCTATCTGAGAGAACATAACTTTGACTTTGCGGCTCTCACTCGTAAAATGGATACTATGAGCTACAAAATTGCTAAACTTCAAGGCTACATCTACGACCATCTGGAAGTGGATGAAAATGGTGCAGCTCGTGTTATCCTGAGTCAGAAAATCTTAAAACAATTCAATGTTACTGATGCTGAAACTGCAGCCATTGTCGGTGCACCTGGACGTATTGACAGTGTGAGTCTCTGGGGAATTTTTGTGGAACAGGCTGATGGCCACTACCGTGTTCGCTTACGCAGTAAAATCCATCCTATCAATGAAATTGCCAAGGAACATGATGGTGGAGGCCATCCTCTAGCAAGCGGTGCTAATTCCTATAGCCTAGAGGAAAACGAAATCATCTACCAAAAGTTAAAAAACTTGCTTAAAAACTGATAAAATACTTGCCAAACTTTTCAGAATCTGATAGACTAGTATGGTAACAATCTATGGCTCGCAAAGAGACCATGGCAGAAAGGAAATATTGCAAAATGAAAAAAGATATCCATCCAGAA
>JAWERV010000128.1:0-1144 GCA_032481955.1 Streptococcus mitis
AACACTTGAAGTAGAAGTTTACACTGAATCAGGTGCTTTCGGACGTGGTATGGTTCCATCAGGAGCTTCTACTGGTGAACACGAAGCAGTTGAACTTCGCGACGGTGACAAATCTCGTTACGGTGGTCTTGGTACACAAAAAGCTGTTGACAACGTAAACAACATCATTGCTGAAGCTATCATCGGCTACGATGTACGTGACCAACAAGCTATCGACCGTGCTATGATCGCACTTGACGGTACTCCTAACAAAGGTAAATTGGGTGCAAACGCAATCCTTGGTGTGTCTATCGCTGTAGCTCGTGCTGCTGCTGATTACCTTGAAATCCCACTTTACAGCTACCTTGGTGGATTCAACACTAAAGTTCTTCCAACTCCAATGATGAACATCATCAACGGTGGTTCTCACTCTGACGCTCCAATCGCTTTCCAAGAGTTCATGATCTTGCCAGTTGGTGCGCCAACATTTAAAGAAGCTCTTCGTTACGGTGCTGAAATCTTCCACGCTCTTAAGAAAATCCTTAAATCACGTGGTTTGGAAACTGCCGTAGGTGACGAAGGTGGATTCGCTCCTCGTTTCGAAGGAACTGAAGACGGTGTTGAAACTATCCTTGCTGCGATCGAAGCTGCTGGATATGTTCCAGGTAAAGACGTATTTATCGGATTTGACTGTGCTTCATCAGAATTCTACGATAAAGAACGTAAAGTTTACGACTACACTAAATTTGAAGGTGAAGGCGCTGCTGTTCGTACATCTGCAGAACAAATCGACTACCTTGAAGAATTGGTTAACAAATACCCAATCATCACTATCGAAGATGGTATGGATGAAAACGACTGGGATGGTTGGAAAGCTCTTACTGAACGTCTTGGTAAGAAAGTACAACTTGTTGGTGATGACTTCTTCGTAACAAACACTGACTACCTTGCACGTGGTATCCAAGAAGGTGCTGCTAACTCAATCCTTATCAAAGTTAACCAAATCGGTACTCTTACTGAAACTTTTGAAGCTATCGAAATGGCTAAAGAAGCTGGTTACACTGCCGTTGTATCACACCGTTCAGGTGAAACTGAAGATTCAACAATCGCTGACATCGCAGTTGCAACTAACGCAGGACAAATCAAGACTGGTTCACTTTCACGT
>JAWERV010000129.1:0-1125 GCA_032481955.1 Streptococcus mitis
CCGCTATATCTCTCTAACTCATCAAAAGTTTCTACTAAATAGATATTCGTATGAATCAAGTCAGATAGATCGTCACTCATTAAAATCCAAGGATTAGATTCATCATCAATGCTAATTCCCTGACTATCTTGATAACGATAGAGTCGAGATAGTAGATTAGCACCTCTTTCTTTCACAATTTCAATTTTTAAAGTCAATTCATAATCTTCAACAGGATTGAGCATTTTATCTTCTCCTACAATATCGACATAAGATACATTAAACTTCTGACAAATGATGTCTATTAGTTCCGTAGAGACTGAACTCGTTCCATTTTCATACCGGCTCAAGCTATTTCGAGAAATTCCTACAATTCGGGCAAAGTCGTCTTGTGTTAAGTCATGTGTTTTACGTAAGGATTTTATGTTCTTTCCAATCATGGCAAACTCCTTTTATTTTTATACCACCATTATAACATTTAGAAAAAGTAAATGCACCATTTTTGGTGCATTATTGACTATTTTTCCTAAATCTCTCTAAATTCTTCTCCAATTGTTCCTTATGAAGTTGATTCTTAGCTTCCTTTAATGTGTCGTCCAAAGTTTCTTCTCTATAAGTTGCTTCTGTTTTTAGTTGTTCTGATCCTTGATCTGGAGTGAAAATGATATCTAGCAGTCGGTCTATTTTTTCAAGATCTTGGGCAGACATATCAGATAGTCTATGAATCAGCTTTTTAAATACATCACTATTGTCGTGATTTTTCTTAAAAAGTTTTGTAAACATCTATAACCTCTCAAAAAAAGCAGCCTTTTAAGACTGCTTAGTGTAATTCGGAAATCGCATCATAAATGGACTGCAATTTCTTATTGTCTTTATTCTTTGTGTCAATCAAAGTATGTAGCTCTTCAATTTTCTTTTGACTACTTTGAATATCGCTATTATTATCCGCAATCAGTCTTTTAAGATGTTGCTGATAACTTGTAGTGATATCTGTCTCTTTTCCTGTTCTAACCTCTGTAACTTTGGGTTTAGAACTAGGATTTGATTCTGTCACAGGTGTTTGTTTTCGCTTTTGAAAAGCTGCTTCATAATTTACATCATTACCTCCTTGATGATTTCCAAATAAGGCCGCAATTTTATCTGGAT
>JAWERV010000130.1:0-1103 GCA_032481955.1 Streptococcus mitis
GTTCCAGAAAAGAACGTTATCCTTATCAAAGGTAACGTACCAGGTGCTAAGAAATCTCTTATCACTATCAAATCAGCAGTTAAAGCTGGTAAATAATAAAGAAAGGGGAAATCAGTCACAATGGCAAACGTAACATTATTTGACCAAACTGGTAAAGAAGCTGGCCAAGTTGTTCTTAACGACGCAGTATTTGGTATCGAACCAAATGAATCAGTTGTGTTTGATGTGATCATCAGCCAACGCGCAAGCCTTCGTCAAGGAACACACGCTGTTAAAAACCGCTCTGCAGTATCAGGTGGTGGACGCAAACCATGGCGTCAAAAAGGAACTGGACGTGCTCGTCAAGGTTCTATCCGCTCACCACAATGGCGTGGTGGTGGTGTTGTCTTCGGACCAACTCCACGTTCATACGGCTACAAACTTCCACAAAAAGTTCGTCGCCTAGCTCTTAAATCAGTTTACTCTGAAAAAGTTGCTGAAAACAAATTCGTAGCTGTAGACGCTCTTTCATTTACAGCTCCAAAAACTGCTGAATTTGCAAAAGTTCTTGCAGCATTGAGCATCGATTCTAAAGTTCTTGTTATCCTTGAAGAAGGAAATGAATTCGCAGCTCTTTCAGCTCGTAACCTTCCAAACGTGAAAGTTGCAACTGCTACAACTGCAAGTGTTCTTGACATCGCAAATAGCGACAAACTTCTTGTCACACAAGCAGCTATCTCTAAAATCGAGGAGGTTCTTGCATAATGAATTTGTATGATGTTATCAAAAAACCTGTCATCACTGAAAGCTCAATGGCTCAACTTGAAGCAGGAAAATATGTATTTGAAGTTGACACTCGTGCACACAAACTTTTGATTAAGCAAGCTGTTGAAGCTGCTTTCGAAGGCGTTAAAGTTGCCAACGTTAACACAATCAACGTAAAACCAAAAGCTAAACGTGTTGGACGTTACACTGGTTTTACTAACAAAACTAAAAAAGCTATCATCACACTTACAGCTGATTCTAAAGCAATCGAGTTGTTTGCTGCTGAAGCTGAATAATCTAAGGAGGAAATATCGTGGGAATTCGTGTTTATAAACCAACAACAAACGGTCGCCGTAATA
>JAWERV010000131.1:0-1102 GCA_032481955.1 Streptococcus mitis
TCCTGTGGCAGTATTAACGAAGCTGTCTCCATCTTTTCCGTCTCTTGGTGTTGGATCTACTTTTCCGTTTAATACTTCTTTACCATCACGTCCTGCTTGTCCAGCTGCTCCGTCTTGTCCGTCTTTGACAATTGATGTTTGAACGAGCGTATCTGTGCCTTCTGTGTAATTTCCATCGCCATCTTTATCGATGTAGAAGGTTAGAGTAGTTTGTTTTTTAGCTTCATCACGAACAGCTTTGACTTTCGGTGTTTGGCCATTTTCCCCGTTTTTAACGATTGTTGTGACAGCTGGGCGACCTTCTGGCTGCGTAATGGTAATCGTATGGCTACCATCATGATTATCTGTCACTGTTACTTCTGGTGTGAAGCCGTCTCGACCATTTTCGCCCTTGTCACCCTTAGGACCTTTAATATTGCCTGCTTGTTCCCAAGTATTGTTCTTCTTGACGAAGACATCTCCTGTGGCAGTATTAACGAAGCTATCGCCATCTTTACCGTCTCTTGGTGTTGGATCTACTTTTCCGTTTAATACTTCTTTACCGTCACGTCCAGCTGCTCCATCTTGGCCGTCTTTGACAATTGATGTTTGAACGAGGGTATCAGTTCCTTCTGTGTAATTACCATCGCCATCTTTGTCAATGTAGAAGGTTAGAGTAGTTTGTTTTTTGGTTTCATCACGAACAGCTTTGACTTTTGGTGTTTGGCCGTCTACTCCGTTTTTAACGATTGTTGTGACAGCTGGGCGACCTTCTGGTTGTGTAACTGT
Organism: Streptococcus mitis; assembly: GCA_032481955.1. Taxonomy (GTDB): domain Bacteria; phylum Bacillota; class Bacilli; order Lactobacillales; family Streptococcaceae; genus Streptococcus; species Streptococcus mitis_DQ. The sequence continues at coordinate 769 of JAWERV010000131.1, forward strand.
AATCGTATGACTACCATCATGGTTGTCTGTCACTGTTACTTCTGGTGTGAAGCCATCACGACCATTTTCTCCCTTGTCACCTTTAGGACCTTTGATGTTGCCTGCTTGTTCCCAAGTATTGTTCTTCTTAACGAAGACATCTCCTGTAACGGTATTTACGAAGCTATCGCCATCTTTACCGTCTCTTGGTTGTGGATCTACTTTTCCGTTTAATACTTCTTTACCATCACGTCCAGCTGCTCCGTCTTGACCGTCTTTAACGATGGATGTTTGAACGAGCGTATCAGTTCCTTCTGTGTAATTACCATCGCCATCTTTGTCAATGTAGAAGGTT
>JAWERV010000132.1:0-1084 GCA_032481955.1 Streptococcus mitis
AATTCTATTACATTCCCATAACTTGATGCATAGGGATATTCTGTTTTAGTTTCCTTATTTTTTTCAGGCATTCTAATCTTCGTTTCAGCTTTTATCTGATCATCATCTCTAACAAAGAATCTCATATCTCCTGCAAAAGCTAATCCATCCACAATATCATTAATATTAGCGTATAAATCAAATGTCATCGTTTTTGAGTGTGAATCATACTTGGTCGTTTTGATTTCTATAGATTTATAGCTATTTCCATAATATACCTTAGCATTTTTAGAAACATTACTGATCTTTCCAAGAATTTCAAAGTGTCCATCTTTAGATGGGTTTAGAATACCATAAATTTTTGATTTGATTTCGTCAAGTTTTTCAGTTTCATATTCTAAGGCACTACCATCGTCATAAGCAATGATATTTCCCTTATCATCGTATTTATAATCGTATTCTTCTGTCCTCTTACCAGTTTCACTTGTAAAGTCATCAACTTCTCTAAATTTCTTTTTAATGAGTTTCTTCAAGTCTTTACTTTCAAAATCTCTAATTGTTGAAATGGCTTTATTGATAGTAAAGCTAGATTTTTCTTCGGTAGCCTCTTCATTTTCTTGATGATGTTCTACCTCAGTTGTATCTTTTTTAAGACTATCCTCTTTTCCATTTCCTAAATTATTAAATTTAGATTCGGCAATCTCGCCAAGCTTTTGGTAGTTAGATGAATCTTGATCAGGATCTACTAGATAATAGGAAATCATCCCCTTTTCATTAGCATGATCAGCAAATTTAATTCTATGAATCTTTGTGAAATTGCTAGAGCCATCTAATGCAATGACTTCAATGATTTTTCCTCTTAAATCTCCTGCACCATTAATTTCATAAATGGTATTTCCATCTTTGTCTAGTTTCCTATTTCTTCCTTGACCCTCACCTGCATAAGTTACTTCAAGATTTTTCTCAACCTCTCCATCTTCATTAACCAAAGCAGCTCCAGCATACCAAACTTCGTTGGCAATCTCGTCAAATTTTTCAGGATGTTCTTTCTGATCTCTCGCAAATAGGGTTTCATTCTTGTATTGCTCTTTTACCTTGTGATAAG
>JAWERV010000133.1:0-1074 GCA_032481955.1 Streptococcus mitis
GGTAAAGAAACAAAAGTTTATCAAGAAGATCCAGCAAATCCAGGTCAACCATTAACTCCTGACAGACCTCTTGCAGTAATTAGAGATGGGGTAGACGGACAAACACCAAAAGTCAAAGCAGAACGAGATGAAGCGAATAAACAAACAACATTAACATTCTACATTGACAAAGATGGCGATGGAAACTACACAGCAGGAAAAGACGAGTTAGTTCAAACAACAGTAGTTAAAGACGGACAAGACGGAGCTGCAGGACCAAAAGGTGCGGATGGAGCATCTGGTCGTGATGGTAAAGAAGTATTAAACGGAAAAGTAGATCCAACACCAAGAGACGGCAAGGATGGAGATAGTTTCGTTAATACTGCAACAGGCGATGTATTCGTTAAGAAGAACAATGCATGGGAACAAGCAGGCAACATCAAAGGACCAAAAGGTGATAAAGGTGCAGAAGGTGCGCAAGGACCACAAGGACTAAAAGGGGACAAAGGTGAACAAGGTCTTCAAGGACGCGACGGACGTGATGGAGCACAAGGACCTGCAGGACGTGATGGAAAAGATGTATTGAATGGCAAAGTTGATCCAACAACAGAAGGTAAAGACGGCGATAAATACGTTAACACAGAAACAGGTGACGTTTTCGTTAAGAATAACGGCACATGGGAAAAAGAAGGCAACATCAAGGGACCTAAGGGTGATAAAGGTGAACGTGGAGAAGATGGTAAGACTCCAGAAGTAACTGTAACTCCAGGTAAAGATGGCCATAGTACTGACATTACATTCACTGTTCCAGGAAAAGATCCAGTTACTGTAAATGTGAAGAATGGTGAAAATGGGTTAAACGGCCAAACACCAAAAGTTGATTTACTTCGTGTTGAAGGCAAAAATGGAAATCCATCTCATACAATTGTTACCTTCTATACTGATGAAAACAATGATGGTAAATACACACCAGGAACTGATGAACTTCTAGGATCAGAAATGATTAAAGATGGAGCTAAAGGTGCTGACGGACGTGATGGTAAGTCATTGCTCACTGTTAAAGAAGGTAAAGAAACAAAAGTTTATCAAGAAGAT
>JAWERV010000134.1:0-1067 GCA_032481955.1 Streptococcus mitis
TGCACGGTGAGCTGTACCGAATGCATCGTTTACGAAGATACCATCTCCAAGTGATGCCCAGTATTTACCAAGTTCAGGATCGTTTTTAGATTCTTTCTTGCCGTCAACATCTTCGTAACGAGTGTTTTCAACCAAGAGAACTTGTCCATCTTCAAGAGCGTTGATAGCTGCTTCCAATTCAGCACCACGAGTAACACCTGGGATAAATTTAACTTCTTGTCCCAACTTAGCAGCCAAGTCAGCAGCTACAGGAGCAAGTGATTTACCAGCTTTGTCTGCTTCTTCTTTTACACGACCAAGGTGAGAGAAGAGGATAGCACGTCCACCTTGTTCAAGGATGTACTTGATAGTTGGAAGAGCTGCAGTGATACGGTTATCGTTGGTAATCACGCCATCTTTTACAGGTACGTTGAAGTCAACACGAACGAGAACTTTTTTCCCTTTCAAGTCAACGTCTTTAACAGTCAATTTTGCCATTAGATATGACTCCTTCTTTTTTTATACGTGTTAATTATATCACAAAATCAGCAAAAGAGATAGAAAAACCCTAAACTTTTCGAGTTCTCTATTCCATATGGCAGAATTGACATTAACTTTGCTTATCAGATGAAACCTTTATCCACTTTCATCTCTAATTAAATCTGTCTTGATACTTTTTATTAAATAACCACTGCAGATTGATGAGGGGTTTACTCTGTACATCAAGTATGGGTTTAAGGGTCTCTCTAATCTCTCCTTTTATCTTTGTTTCATCAATTGTTGCAGTATCAATTTTTTTATACTCTTTATCGAGAGCCCACTCAAGCTCAAAATTCTTATCAAACTTATAGGACACATCGTTTTTATCACTGTAGTGATAACCTCCATCAAACTCACCAAAACTTGTAGGATGACCACTTGAATCAATAGAATTTTCGATAAAATTCACTCCATCATCATCATCATAGCGAATACCTTCAATTTTCGGAGTATAAACCCACCACATATTTTCAATCAACATAACTAAGTCGGGTTCTGTTCCCTCCTTATGAGGCATCCGTTGTGCATAATAGACTGAGTTAGATAGC
>JAWERV010000135.1:0-1053 GCA_032481955.1 Streptococcus mitis
AATTAGTACCAAAAGTAAAATAAGAAACTAGAATTTAGATTTGAGAGAGCAATTCTAAGCCATTTTCACAAATATTGATCGGTAGTTATGCAATGAAGGTGTTTTAACGTTCGCTTTTACATGATTAAATGGTGATCTGCAGGCGGAAATAATAAAAATATTTCTATTTAAATACGAATAATTTTTTATATCAGGAACATGGCCAAACCCGAAAAGACGAATAATTAGTTTCGCTTTGCTCAACTGGCCTTCAACGTTTTAGTTTGGTTTCCCTTTCGTTTAGTCAGCTCAACCAAATGAAAAGTTCTTAGGTTGGGGGAATCTATACGACGGCCCGAAATAGTAATAAGAGATAAAAATGAAAAAGGACATAACCTTTACAAATATTCAAGGCTATGTCCTTTTTAAGACTAAATTTTGTGATCAATAAGAGGATGTCCATATCCAGCCTCTTGTTTTACTTCAGTAGTTAAAGCAAAAGATGTCCCGATAACACCTAGAGCAACTAAAAGCAATGAACCTAGTGCTAATTTTTTCATAAGAAAACTACCTCCTTTCTTTTTCATTATATTTATATTAACATGTAATTATATATATGTTAATATAAGATGAGAAAAAAGGAGGTTTAAACATGAAAAAAAATATTCTAGAAGAATATAGAGCTACTAAAAATAAAGGAGAAGATTTTTTACATTGGTTATTGGTTAGGAAATTGAATACCTTTGGAAAAGTAGTTATCGCGATAATATTATGGCTGTTGTGGTTAAAATACGCATTCAATCTAGTATTCATGGTGAACTTTCTAAAAGTAATAGTATTAATTACAATTATTTACTGGCTGGCTGATATCTACTTGCGCGTTAAAAACAAACTTAAAAAATAATGACTGTAGATTTCTGAGCTACTTTAAATTTAAAATAATTCGGAAAACTGAAATTTTGTTGTTGCAAAACGGAACGTTAGTTCGTATAATGTAACTCGAAAGGACGGTTTTTTGCATGAAATTTGATTATTCCAAAGAACCCCGGAGAGATGTTTTATGTATCGATGTAA
>JAWERV010000136.1:0-1048 GCA_032481955.1 Streptococcus mitis
TAAGGCTTGAGTAGGACTCACTGTGAAGATAAAAATCGCTCCCACAACACAAGCAATCATAGGCCCTACATAAGGAATGAACGATAGCACTCCTGCAAATATACCTGTCATTACCCCATAAGGTAGTCCAAACAGGCTGTAGCCAACCGCTATCATAACTCCTATGATGACTGCTTCAATCAGCTGACTCATCAAAAATTGGTCATAAGTCTCTAGTGCTACTTGTCCAATGTAAGTTAACTTTGTCACCACTTTCTCTGGAAATATAACTTTTAGAAGTCTACTCGTCATCGCTGCCAGATGTTCCTTACTGGATAAAAATAAAAAGGTAAATACTATAATCAGAAAGGCATTCATTATACTTGAAAAAATATTTCCTATATTACTAGTCAGACCGGATAAGAAGGTTATCAAAGCTTGACTAATAGAGCTAGACTGTCCCTGAATTCCTGATACGATAGTTGACAGCATGTCTTTGGTTACAAATTCCGAGCTGTCTAGCAATTTCCCAAGTTGAGTCAGGACTGTTGAAAGGACTGCTCCCAGCTGACTAATAGTCTGAGCAAGGGTTGGAAGCACCAAAACCAAAAGACAGATCACGATTAAAATAAGAGATAGGAAAACAAGCACCATAGCAATCGGACGGCGCAACCCTGCCTTTACCTTCATTTTAACTAGGAATTCTTCAATTTTTTTCATGGGAACATTGAGCACAAAAGCAATGACAGCACCATAAATCAAGGTAGAAGTTACTTCAAAGAGAGATACTGCCCCTGATATAAAGCTTGATGCATTCAGAATTACAAGAGTAACCAGCCCTATAAAAAGTATTAATGGGGTGTATTTTTTTACTAAATTCATAAATTCTCCTTAATAAACATGTTTAGATACGACTATACTATTTGGTTTTTCAAACTCTCGGTCAAGGTAGGCTTGGTAAGTTCCTGGTGCGATAAATCCTTTGGGTGAGAGGATATCGGTGCCAGCCTGACCGACTATGGTATCAGCCAAGAGCACACAGTTTGTAGATAAGACAAAGTAGGATTTA
>JAWERV010000137.1:0-1041 GCA_032481955.1 Streptococcus mitis
TTAGCTTGGATAGCAACGGTCTTAGATTTAGTATTACGTATTTTCAAAAAAAGTCAGTCAACGGACACCTTGGGAGTTGCACTGGTTAAATTGTTAGTGCTGGGATATTTGCTTGGCTCCAATCTTGCGACGGATGTGCCGATTTATATTTTGGCTCTTGTGATTGGAGTTTATCAGATTTTTCATGCTAGTATTAACCTTGTCACCTATGTTCTCTACCGCAAAAACAAAATTCGACCTCGTTTTCGTCTCTTACTAGATGGACTCGTACTAGTTTTTCTTGGTGGGACTAGTCTTTTGTCCTCTACAGGAAATTCTGTCTTTCAACTCTTTGTATTAGGGGCTTATTTTTTCCTTTATGGTCTGTCCAATATCCGTGACGGTTTCTTATTTGAAGGGGAAATTGGGAAAAACCATCTCAAACGTCGTATTAGAATTAGCTTACCTATTGTCCTAGCCGCTCTCATCCCTGCAAGAACTTTAGCAAAAATCAACAAATTCATGCAGGAAAATGCTGATGAGAGAGAGGATATCCATCTTGGAATGGTGAAGTCTGGTAAGACAGCGGAGCTTGAAATTTTTGTTCATACAGCTGAGACCTCTCTGTTTTCGGCAATTGGTCATGTGGATATCTGCTATCAAGGCCGTGTTATTTCTTATGGCAACTATGATCCGTCTTCTGAGACCTTATTTGGCATGGTAGGAGATGGTGTCTTATATTTCTGTGATCGTGACAAGTACATTGACCTATGTAAACGTGAGAGTCAAAAAACGCTTTTTGGTTATGGGATAGATTTGACGCCTGAAATGGAAAAAGCAGTTCAGAAAAAGTTGGCTGAATTGAAACAACTGACGATTCCATGGGAGCCAAGTGCAGATAAAATCATGACAGGTGATGGTAAGGAAGACTACACCTACGCTTATAAAATCAGACATGAGACAGATGGGGAACTTTATAAATTTATCAAATCTAAGTTTAAATCCTACTTTGTCTTATCTACAAACTGTGTGCTCTTGGCTGATACCATAGTCGGTCAGGCT
>JAWERV010000138.1:0-1040 GCA_032481955.1 Streptococcus mitis
AGAGGCAATAAAAATTGCACACATCAAAATCGCTGTATCTCTCAATCGAACATGAAGGTCATCGTATAATTTCTCACGGTATTCCCGTGTTGAATAATTGGCAGTCATTTGTCCTCTCCTCTTTCCTTATTTAAATCGGTATAATAATTAATAATAACAGCTGATAAACAGCCAAAAAATATGAGCCCATAAATCGTCAAGAAGACACTGGTAATCCTTCCAATCAAGGTCACAGCTAGGAGATCCCCGTAGCCGACAGTCGTCGAAGTCACAAAAGCATACCAAAGACCGTCTCCGTAATTTGTGATAGCAGGTTCAACTAGGAAAAGCACGCCTCCTGACCCAAAAACAAAGGTCACAAAACTCAGAGCAAACCGAGTAAAACCCGTAACCTGTATAATATGCCATAACATTTTTAAACGTCTCATTTGTTCTCCTTATTCATACTAGCTCCTGACCGAGCCGTTTTTTCCAATAATCAAAGTGAAGATAGGACATGATCTCCATCAGAGAAAGATAGACAAACTGATAGATCTGATTTAAGCTGATTATCAACTGATATTGTTTGAAAAATGACTGGAAGAAAGACCAGATATGACTGTCTTGAATCAGTCCCTTCTTAACATCAGACAGGATATTAGCTAAAGCTCCCAAGGACTGAAACGGTAAATCCTTGACATTTATATAGATCCGGTCCACCACATCATTCAGACTGGTATCTTGGATGGCATGAAATTCTCCAAAGAGAACTCCTGCCGCTCCAAGAGTAGAAACAAATTCCACCAAATAATTTCTGAGGAAATTTTCTCAACCTTTTCCCATAATGTGTTTAGTGCCATCCATAACGATCCCAACCAGAAAAAGGAAAGAAAACAAGCAAAGAAATTTTGCCGTAAATCCCAAAAAGCTTCAAGACTTGGTGTTGTTGGTTTTTCTAACTCTTTTCCTTGAACCGATCACACCAGCAATCCCACCAGCAATAGCAATGAGAACATCCCAAATGGTTGGAGAGGTTCGTGCGATCAACTCGCTACTTGCAT